>NZ_JAGEUF010000020.1:0-3410 GCF_018101215.1 Phaeobacter sp. HS011
AACAGCTGGGTTAGGTTTGCTTGGTCAAGAACGACCGGGTTTCCGCCGCAGGAAGGGTCGATGAGGGCGCCTTTGACGAGTTCTGGAATGGCGGCTTCGGTGACACCCAGTTCGGACAATCCGCGTGGGATGCCGAGGCTGTCGTTCAGCTCCTGCACATAGGCGCAGACGCCCTCAAAGCCGCCGTCGATGCCCAGATAATCTGCGGCGGTCTTGAAGCGGTCGGCGATCTCCGGCGCGTTGAAGGCCAGCACCGCGGGCATGCAGACGGCGTTGGTGGTGCCGTGGTGGGTGTTGAAGAGCGCCCCGATCGGGTGGCTCATGGCGTGGATCGCGCCCAGCCCTTTCTGGAAGGCGGTGGCGCCCATGGCGGCGGCCGACATCATCTGCGCGCGGGCCTCAATGTCGGTGCCATCAGCATAGGCGCGCGGCAGGTACTCCTTCACCAGGCGCATGCCCTCCAGCGCGATACCCTGGGACATCGGGTGGTAATGGGGCGAGGAGAACGCCTCGACACAATGCGCAAAGGCATCCAGACCGGTGCCTGCGGTGATGAACTTCGGCATGCCGACGGTCAGTTCGGGGTCGCAGATCACCACGGTGGGCAGCACCTTGGGGTGAAAGATGATCTTTTTCTGATGGGTCACGCTGTCGGTGATCACGGAGGCGCGGCCCACTTCGGAACCGGTCCCGGCCGTGGTCGGCACCGCGATGATCGGCGCGATGGCATCGGCATCGGCGCGGGTCCACCAGTCGCCGATATCCTCAAAATCCCACACCGGCCGGGTCTGGCCGCACATGAAGGCAACCATCTTGCCCAGATCCAGCCCCGAGCCGCCGCCAAAGGCAATCACCCCGTCGTGATCGCCTGCCTTATAGGCGGCAACACCGGCTTCGAGGTTTTTCTCGTTCGGGTTGGGGTCAACCTCGCAGAACATCGCCCGACCAAGGCCCGCGGCCTCCAGGATGTCGAGGGTGGACTGGGTGACCGGCAGATCGGCCAGCCCCTTGTCCGTGACCAGCAGCGGTTTTTTCATGCCCGCTGTCGCGCAGGCCTCGGCCAGTTCCCTGATCCGGCCAGCGCCAAACTTGATTGCGGTCGGATAGGACCAGTTTCCAACAAGAGTCATAGGTGTGTTCCTGTGATGAAGCCGGGGAGGGGGCGCTGCCCCCGCTTGCCCTGCGGCAAGCCCCCCGGAGTATTTCGGGAAAGATGACGGGGCTCAGCCCGTGACCTTTTTCAGGTGATAGGATTTCGGGCGGGTGAGGTTGTGATAGCCGATGACTGACAGGCCTCCCCCGCGGCCGGTGTTCTTGCAGCCGGTCCAGCACAGGCCCGGATCCAGATAATCGGCGCGGTTCATGAACACGGTGCCGGTTTCGATCTGATCGCCAACACGGGTCGCGCGCTCTACATCCCCGGTCCAGAGCGAGGCGGTGAGGCCAAAGTCGCTGTCATTCATCAGGTCGATGGCTTCGGCGTCAGAGGAGACTTTCATGATGCCCACCACGGGACCAAAGCTTTCGTCACGCATCACCCGCATGTCATGGGTCACATTGGTCAGGATCTGCGGTGTGAGATAGGCGCCCCCGTCATCTTCGGCAAAAGCCGCGATATGGGCCACAGCCCCCGCCGCAACCGCCTCGGCGATCTGGCTGCGCACCTCAGCTGCAAAGCGTACGTTCGCCATCGGGCCGATGGTGGTTTCTGCCTCCAGCGGATTGCCCAGTTTGTAGGTGTTGACGATGGCCACAGCCTTTTCGACGAAGGCGTCGTAAAGGCTCTCATGGACATAGATCCGCTCAATACCGCAGCAGCACTGGCCAGCGTTGAACATGGCGCCGTCGATCAGCGTGTCCACCGCCGCATCAAGATCGGCGTCTTCCATCACATAACCCGGATCCTTGCCGCCCAGCTCGGTGCCGACGCCGGTAAAGGTGCCTGCAGCCGCGCGCTCCATCGCCTGACCGCCACCGACGGAACCTGTGAAGTTCACGAAGTCGAAGGCGCGGTCTGCGATCAGTGCTGATGTGGTGTCATGGTCGAGGAACACATTCTGGAACACATCTGCCGGAATGCCCGCCGACTGGAAGGCCTGCGCCATGCGCTCGCCCACCAGCAGGGTCTGGGTGGCATGTTTCAGCACCACGGTATTGCCCGCAATCAGCGCAGGCGCCACGGTGTTGATGGCGGTCATATAGGGGTAGTTCCAGGGCGCCACCACCAACACCACGCCATGAGGGACATGTTTGATGTAGCGCTTAAAGGTTGCGTCTTCGCCGACCTGGATATCGGTCAGCGCCTCGGCGGCGATCTGCGCCATATGGCTGGCGCGCTCGTTGAAGCCGCCAAATTCGCCGCCATAACGCACCGGGCGCCCCATCATATGGGCCAGTTCCGGCACAATATCGTCGTTCATCGCGCCAACAGCCGCCACACCGGCCATCACCAGGTCAACCCGCTCCTGCAGGGGGCGGGCGGCCCAGGCGGCCTGGGCCGCGCGGGCTGCGGTCACGCGCTCCGCTGCGGCCTCCGGTGGCAGCGTCTCACGCTCGGCATAGACCGATCCGTCGATCGGTGAGATACATTTCAGGGTCTGGCCCATGGTCTTCCTCATGTGGTTTGACGGAGGCCACGCCCCCGTCGTCATCTTTCCAAAAATACTCTCGCCGAAGGCTCTGCGCGCCTCAGGCGCGCTCAAACCCGCGGGCAATTTCGTAATCGGTCACGATCCGCTCGAAATCCTCGATTTCCACCTCTGCCGCGCGCACGTAGTGATCCACCACGTCATCGCCCATCGCGGCGCGCAACATGGCAGAGCCCTTGAGCGCCGCCGCCGCGTCGCGCAGGGTGCCGGGGATCATGCCGGTGTCGCCCTGATAGACATCGCCCGTGGTGGGCGCCTGCAGCTCAAGCCCTTCCTCGATGCCTGCAATGCCCGCAGCCAGCATGCCTGCGATGGCCAGATAGGGGTTCATGTCCGAGCCCGGAATACGGCATTCGACGCGGATGGCTTTGCTGCCGACACCACAGAGACGATAGCCTGCGGTGCGGTTGTCCACCGACCAGATGATGCGGGTGGGGGCAAAGGTGCCCTTCATGAAGCGTTTGTAACTGTTGATATAGGGCGCCATGAAGGCGGTGTAATCCGGCGCGTATTTCAGCAGACCCGCCATGTAGGCCTTCATCAGCGATGACATGCCCAGCGCGTCGCTCTCGTCAAAGAACGCAGGCTTGCCGTCCTGCCACAGCGACTGGTGGACATGAGAGGACGAGCCGACTTTCTCGTGGCTCCATTTCGGCAGGAAGGTCACCGCATGGCCCTGTTGCTGGGCAATTTCCTTCACCGCATGTTTGGCGATGGTGTGATAGGCGGCCGTGTCCATCGCGGCGGCGTATTTGATGTTCA
>NZ_JAGEUF010000021.1:0-1157 GCF_018101215.1 Phaeobacter sp. HS011
TGAAAAAAGCCCTCATCACCGGTGTAACGGGTCAGGATGGGTCCTACCTTGCGGAGTTTCTTCTTGAGAAGGGCTATGAGGTGCATGGGCTGAAGCGGCGGGCGTCGTCGTTCAACACCCAGCGGGTGGATCACATCTATCAGGACCCGCACACCGATCATGCCCGGTTCAAACTGCATTACGGCGATCTGACCGACACCTCCAACCTGACCCGGCTGCTGAGCGAGATTGAACCGGATGAGGTCTATAACCTCGGCGCGCAGAGCCATGTCGCCGTCAGTTTCGAGGCACCGGAATATACCGCCGATGTCGATGGCATCGGCACGCTGCGCCTGCTGGAGGCAATCCGCTTTCTGGGGCTGGAGAAAAAGACCCGGTTTTATCAGGCCTCGACTTCGGAATTATACGGGTTGGTGCAGGAAACCCCGCAGCGTGAGACGACGCCGTTTTATCCGCGTTCGCCTTATGCTGTGGCCAAGCTTTATTCCTACTGGATCACGGTGAACTACCGCGAGGCCTATGGTATGTATGCCTGCAACGGCATCCTGTTCAACCACGAGAGCCCGCGCCGGGGCGAAACCTTCGTGACCCGCAAGATCACCCGGGGCCTTGCCAATATCGCGCAAGGCCTCGAAGAGTGTCTTTATATGGGCAATATCGACGCGCTGCGTGACTGGGGCCATGCGAAGGATTACGTGCGGATGCAGTGGATGATGCTGCAGCAGGAGGCCCCGGAGGATTTTGTCATTGCCACCGGCAAGCAATATTCGGTGCGCCAGTTCATCACCTGGTCGGCGCAGGAGCTGGGGCTGACGCTGGCGTTTTCGGGCGAGGGGGTGGAGGAAATTGCCACCGTGACCGCGATCGAGGGCGATATGGCCCCGGCGCTGAAGGTGGGCGATGTGGTGCTGCGGATTGATCCGCGTTATTTCCGCCCCGCCGAGGTGGAGACGCTGCTGGGGGATCCCACCAAGGCGAAGCAGAAACTGGGCTGGGTGCCGGAGATCACCACCGAAGAGATGTGCGCCGAGATGGTGCGCGAAGATCTCAAAACCGCCCGCCGCCATGCCCTGCTGAAAGAACACGGCATGGATCTGCCGGTCAGCACCGAGGGCTGAGAGCATGGGCACCAGCGCTGTGAAAATCTATGTGGCCGG
>NZ_JAGEUF010000022.1:0-988 GCF_018101215.1 Phaeobacter sp. HS011
GGACCTGTCGCGGTTTGATGCCGCTCCTTTGATAGCATTTATTGCACCAAAGGAGACGAGCTATGGGAACGAAACGGACGGACGAATTCCGCGCTGATGCGGTGCGGATCGCGCTGGCAAGCGGGCTAACACGCAAGCAGGTTGCATCTGATTTAGGTGTTGGTCTGTCGACGCTAAACAAATGGGTGACGGCCCATCGTGATACTGAGGTGGTGCCGGACAAAGACCTGGACCTTGCCCGCGAGAATGAGCGGCTTCGACGCGAGAACCGTATTCTCAAGGAAGAGAGGGATATTCTAAACTGAAGAGGGTCAGGAAAGGCCGCAGTGGGGCGTTTCTCCGATGAAGGCCACAGCCTTCTTCGCGAGCCAAAAGCCATGAGGTTTCGGTTCATTGAGGAGCATTGCCGAGACGTCCCGACCAGCCGTCTTTGTCGGGTTATGAATGTCAGCGAACGAGTCTTGCGCGACTATCGCATCCGTCCCGCCAGCGGAAGGCAGCGAACCGACATGGTTATTCTGGCCTACATCAAGGAACAATCCCGTCTCGGCCTAGGGAGCTACGGTCGCCCGAGGATGACTGAAGAGCGGAAGGAACTTGGCCTGAACGTCGGACACCGTCACGTCGGCCGCTTGATGCGCGAGAACGGAATAAGGGTCGAACGCTCAAAGAAATACAAGGTAATGACCGACAGCAATCATGCCTTCAACATTGCGCCGAACCTTTTGAACCGGGACTTCTCAGCGGATCAGCCCAACCAGAAATGGGCGGGCGACATCAGCTACGTTTGGACACGGGAAGGCTGGCTCTATCTTGCCGTGATTTTGGATTTGCATTCCCGGTGTGTCATCGGCTGGGCCGTGAGCAACCGCATGAAGCGCGATCTGGCAATCCGAGCACTGAAGATGGCTATCGCCTTACGACAGCCACCAAAAGGCTGCATCCATCATACGGACCGCGGCAGCCAGTACTGTTCGCACGACTACCA
>NZ_JAGEUF010000023.1:0-547 GCF_018101215.1 Phaeobacter sp. HS011
TCCTACCACCCCAGCCATCGGCCTTCTGAACATCGTAGCAAGAGCGGGAACGCCACAGAGGCAGCAAACTGCCCCTAGGAATGCCCCTGCGTCGCACTGGCCTGCTTCGGCCTTGTAGGGGGCTCTTTGAAGCTACCTGCTCCTTTGCTGAACAACATCACTAGAACAGCCTCTTCGGGGGGAAGGTACCCTATGAGAGGGATATCTCTCCATAATAGGTATAAGTAATGGATAAGGAGAAAGAAGAAGAGGAGAAGAGGAGATCCTAGGAGGGATACCTGATATAGGGTCCTCCTATAGGATCTAGGTCTATAAGCAGTTGTATCCCTGAGTATAATCGCCTTTGGTTCCGAGCAATCACTACCCGAAGAGGCCTTGTCCATGGCAGAGATCAGCAATCCTAGGTATTCCCGCCCCATCGACGTTCACCGTTGGTCTGATCACCCTGAGGTGAAGGCCTTGGTAGAAGAGATATGGCAGGATTACCTTCCTTGGCAGATTACTGGCAAACAGGGGGAGAAGAGGCCGGGGCCGCAGCCGAAGACTT
>NZ_JAGEUF010000024.1:0-377 GCF_018101215.1 Phaeobacter sp. HS011
ACTCTTCCTGACCGGTCTCGGCCTCGCCTTTGGAATTCTCAATCGGCAGGCCCGCATCCCACAGGTGGTTGCGGATTGGGCGCAGCACGTGCTCTTCGCGGCTGGTCTGCAGGATGCTGTAGTCCTCATTATAGCCCGAGATCGGCTCCAGATCGCGAAAGCCTGATTTGCGGATCGCATCGAAGCTCTTCTCGAAGAGGAAAAACTCCAGCTCGGTGGCGCACATCGCGTCAAAACCCATCTCCTTGAGACGGTTCACCTGACGCTTCAGGATGGCGCGCGGCGAATGCGGCACCTCTTCGTGGCTGTGGTGATCCAGTACGTCACAGAGCACCATCACGGTGCCTTCGAGCCAGGGCACCGGGCGCAGGGTTGCA
>NZ_JAGEUF010000025.1:0-377 GCF_018101215.1 Phaeobacter sp. HS011
GCTCTTCCTGACCGGTCTCGGCCTCGCCTTTGGAATTCTCAATCGGCAGGCCCGCATCCCACAGGTGGTTGCGGATCGGGCGCAGCACATGCTCCTCGCGGGAGGTCTGCAGGATGCTGTAGTCCTCATTATAGCCCGAGATCGGCTCCAGATCGCGGAAGCCTGATTTGCGGATCGCATCGAAGCTCTTCTCGAAGAGGAAAAACTCCAGCTCGGTGGCGCACATCGCGTCAAAACCCATCTCCTTGAGACGGCTCACCTGACGCTTCAGGATGGCGCGCGGCGAATGCGGCACCTCTTCGTGGCTGTGGTGATCCAGTACGTCACAGAGCACCATCACGGTGCCTTCGAGCCAGGGCACCGGGCGCAGGGTGGCG
>NZ_JAGEUF010000003.1:0-487481 GCF_018101215.1 Phaeobacter sp. HS011
AAAAAATACCCCGCCCGACGCCACAAACCGCGCCGCTCCTTTTGGCGCGGCGCTTTTGTTTATAAAGGTCAGTCGCCCGTCCCAATTGACCGTCCCGATTATTCCGCCTGCAACTTCGCACGCAGAGAGGCCGACACCGGCGCAAGCGCCACCCGGTTGGCACGATCCTGAAGGCCCCAGATCAACAGCGCTGAAATCGTATCCGGCTGAACCCGGCCCAGCATAATCACCGCGCCCTCCTGCCCGGCGCGAAACGCAGCCTGATCCAGAAAGCGCCGGATCGCGCGGGGATCCTGCCCGGCGCCGTCAAAATCGCGGAACACCACCCCGGCGGGTACGCCTTCGCGCAGGGCCAGTTTCTGTACGGTATTGAGCCCGGCATCCTGCGTCACCATCCCGTAGCCCATCGCGCCAAGCGCGGTGGCCATCTGATCGGCCAGTGGGCGGTTGCCCTGAAACCCGGTATTCACCCCTTCCAACACCGCGACGGCCTCTGGCAAACTTTCCAGCCAGACCTGCAACGCCGTCTCAGCATCCTGCGGAGCGGCATCGCGGGGCAGATCGGCGATCAGCATCACCTCAAAACCGGCAGCGCGGTGGCGCGCCATCTTCGCTGCCGCCTCGGGATCCTGTGGGTCCAGCGCAAAACTCAGCGGATAAGGGAAATCCTGCAAGGCCTCAGCGCCTATCGCGTCGGCATCATCGATCAGAACAATCGACATAAGGGCGCGGTCCGCTTCCGGTGTGAAGGCTTCGGCGTTGCGTTCAAATGGCACCCCATCCTGCTGAGCGCTGGTCTGACTGCCGACCGCCGGAGCATTGGCCTGATCCCTCTCGGTCAGAGGGCGGACCGGGGTCCCAATCCGTGGGCGGCTCTCGGCTTCATCCACTGCGCTGTCCGGCTCTGTCGTGGGCTTGGTTGTTGGCAGATCCGCAATCCGCCGCGCCCCAGCGTCTTCGCTTGCATCTTCGCCTGTCGTCTCGGGTTGAGCCCCGTCAACCTGTCTGGAATTTGTGGCAGGCTGCGTACCCACCTCCGTCGGGCCGGCCTGTCCCAGTCCCGGCACCACAGGAATCGCCGTCGGGCCGGGTACTGCACCCAACGCTGGTCCTTGATCCCCCCCGGCGTCTGCCCCGCTGAGTGCCGGACTACCGGTTGCCACATCCGGAACCGGAAGGCTGGCGATTGCTGAGGCCTCATCACCGCCACCATCAACCTCGGCCGACGGCGTGGACTGGTCCTGCGCCGGCTGATCGGAAGAGGGTTGATCCGGCGCTGTCGTCAGTCGGGACGGCGCTTCGTTCGTAGTCTGCGGCACAGGTGGCTGCGCCGGTTCGGACACCACTACAAGACGCTGCTCCTGACTGGGGGCATTGGGTGCCGGCAGTGCCTCAACCGGGGTGACAGGTGCATCCCGCGCCACATCAATTGCCGGTGCGCCGACGCCACCGGGCGCGGCGCGATCCCCGCTGCCCAGCTCGGTGCCAACGTCGGGGCGGCTGGCGGGATCGGTATCGGCATCCGCAAGTGCGGCCAGATCATCACCGACCACCTGCGGATCCAGCGCCGCTGGGGGCGTTTCCACCAGGTCGGGATCGCTTCCAGCGCTTTCAACCGGAGTGTCCGCCGCCGGGGCCTGCACTTCACTGCGGGCAGGTTCGGCCACGCTGACCTCAACCGATTTGGGCAAGGGCACCGACAGCGACCACACCACGGCGCCGCCTGCGGCCACCAAGGCCCCGAAACTCACGCCTCCAAGAAACCCTCGCATCTCTGTCCTGCCTCTCGTTGCCTTCTGGAACCGGTCGCATTCTGTTGGCCAGGCCACACCAAAGCTGTCGCGCACGCTTGGCCCGCCTGCTGTTGGTGATGTGCTCTTGACGCTGCCGCGCAACCCTGAACATGTATGTTGCGACCACTATACTGCGGCGCGGCCCCGGCCCGCCAGCCCTTAAACGAGCCCGCGACTATGCTGCTGCTGATCGACAACTACGACTCCTTTACCTACAACCTCGTGCATTATCTGGGGGAACTGGGCGCTGACGTTCAGGTCCACCGCAACGACGCGCTGAATGTGCAGGAGGCCATGGCGATGAACCCGGCCGGCATTCTGTTGTCGCCCGGGCCCTGCGATCCGGATCAGGCCGGTATATGCCTCGCCCTGACCGAGGCAGCGGCTGAGACCCAGACACCGCTGCTTGGCGTCTGCCTTGGCCATCAGACCATCGGTCAGGCCTTTGGCGGCAATGTTGTGCGCTGCAAGGATATCGTCCACGGCAAAATGGGCACCATGCATCACACCGATACAGGTCTTTTTGCCGGGTTGCCCTCACCGTTTGAGGCGACACGCTATCACTCATTGATTGTGGACCGCGACAGCCTGCCTGACAGCCTTCAGATCACTGCCGAGCTGGAAGACGGCACCATTATGGGCCTTCAGCACAAGATGCTTCCGATCCACGGTGTGCAGTTTCACCCGGAATCCATCGCCTCCGAACACGGCCACGCGCTGCTGAAGAACTTCCTCAACGTGATGAAGGTGCCCGCATGAGCAATGCAATGAAGCCGCTGATCGATGCCGCTGCGGAGCGCGCCCTTAGCCGGGAGGAAGCAGAGGCCGCCTTCACCCAGCTGTTTGAAGGCAACGCCACGCCGAGCCAGATGGGTGGCCTGCTCATGGCGCTACGTACCCGCGGCGAAACCGTAGATGAATACGCGGCGGCGGCGGCCGTGATGCGCGCCAAATGCAACCCCGTTGTAGCGCCTGCGGGCGCAATGGACATCGTCGGCACCGGTGGCGATGGCAAGGGCACGCTGAACATCTCCACCGCAACCGCCTTTGTCGTGGCCGGGGCCGGAACCGTTGTTGCAAAACACGGCAACCGCAACCTGTCGTCGAAATCCGGCGCAGCCGATGCCTTGGGTCAGATGGGGATCAATGTCATGGTCGGTCCGAAAGTGGCCGAACATGCGCTGCGCGAGGCAGGTATCTGCTTCATGATGGCGCCGATGCACCACCCCGCCATTGCCCATGTGATGCCCACCCGGCAGGAACTCGGCACGCGCACGATCTTCAACATCCTCGGCCCGCTCACCAACCCTGCCGGCGTCAAACGACAACTCACCGGCGCGTTTAGCCGTGATCTGATCCGTCCGATGGCCGAAACCCTTGGCCAGCTGGGATCCGAGCAGGCCTGGCTGGTCCATGGCTCTGACGGCACGGATGAGCTGACCATCACCGGCGTCAGCTGGGTCGCCGCGCTGAACCCAGGTGGCAGTGTCACTGAGATGGAAATCCACCCCGAAGACGCAGGCCTGCCCGTGCATCCGTTTGAGGCGATCGTCGGCGGCACCCCGGAAGAAAACGCCAAGGCCTTTGCGGCACTGTTGTCGGGCGAGGCATCAGCCTACCGCGATGCTGTGCTGTTGAATTCTGCCGCGGCGCTGGTGGTGGCAGGGGCTGCAAGCGATTTGAAAACCGGCGCAGAGATGGCCCGCGCGAGCATCGATAGCGGTGCGGCACGCGAGAAGATCGAAGCTCTCGCCCGCATCACCACGGCTGCCGCCGCCACATGACCCCGGACCTGTCGGATCTTGGCGGCTGGTCCAAGCTGCCGTTTTTCGCAGAACGCTACCCGGCCATTGCTGAGGCCGTGGCCGAGGATCCGCGCGACATTCTTCCGCCAGCGGATCAGCGCCTTGCCGCCCTCTCTCTGACCCCGTCAGAGGCAACCCGCGTGGTTATTCTGGGTCAGGACCCCTATCCAACACCGGGTCATGCCCATGGCCTGGCGTTTTCAGTGGCACCTGATGTGCGCCCGCTGCCGCGTTCTTTGAATAACATTTTCAAAGAGTTGCACGGTGATCTTGGTGTCGAACGCAAAACAGGCGACCTGCGCGGCTGGGCGCGTCAGGGGGTTCTGCTGCTCAATACCGTGTTGTCAGTTCCCGCAGGCGATGCCAACGGCCACAAAAACCTTGGCTGGCAGCAGCTGGCGCATGAGGTCCTCAGCCTGACCAGTCAGCGCCCGACGGCCTATATTCTCTGGGGGAAACAGGCCCAAGGGCTTGAAAAATATATCCAACCGGGTGATCACCTTATCCTGAGGACCGCGCACCCCTCACCACTGTCTGCGCGTCGCGGCTTTTTTGGCTCGCGCCCCTTTTCGACGGTGAACCGCTGGCTTGCTGAGCAGGGTCAGCCAACAATTGACTGGAACGCGTGACGGGAGGCGTCAAGATGACTGAAACAGTGCTGGACAAGATCAAGGCCTACAAGCTGGAAGAGATCGCCGCCGACAAGGCAGCCAAACCCCTCGAAGCGGTTGAGGCCGAAGCCCGTGATGCCAGCCCGGTGCGTGGCTTTGCCAAGGCGCTGATGCAGGCCAGCCGCGATGGCTACGGACTGATTGCCGAAATCAAGAAAGCCAGCCCTTCCAAAGGGTTGATCCGGGAAGATTTTCACCCCGCAGACCTCGCCCGGGCCTATGAGGCCGGTGGTGCAACCTGCCTTTCCGTGCTGACCGATACCCCCAGTTTTCAGGGCGCGAAATCCTTTCTGACGGAGGCACGCGAGGCCTGTGCCCTCCCGGCCCTGCGCAAGGATTTCATGTATGATCCCTATCAGGTCGCCGAGGCGCGCGCGCTTGGTGCCGATTGCATCCTGATCATTCTTGCCTCCGTTTCCGACACACAGGCGGCTGAGCTGGAAGCCGCCGCCGCTGATTGGAATATGGACGTGCTGCTGGAGGTCCATGACGAGGAAGAGCTGCATCGCGCCTGCAAGCTGAAATCGCCCCTTCTTGGCATCAACAATCGCAATCTCAAGACCTTTGAGACCACATTGGACACTACCCGTACCCTGTCCCGTCTGGTTCCTGCCGACCGGACCATCGTCTGTGAAAGCGCGCTTTCCACACCACAGGATCTCTCCGACATGGCCCGCTATGGCGCGCGTAGTTTCCTCATCGGTGAAAGCCTGATGCGCCAGGATGACGTCGCCGCCGCGACCCGTGATATTCTTGCTAACCCGCTGATGCCGGGGGCAATGTGATGTCCCTTACCCACTTCAACAGCAGCGGCGACGCCCATATGGTCGATGTCTCGAACAAGGCAGTGACCTCGCGGATCGCCACCGCCGAAGGCCACATCACCATGGCGCGCGAAACCTTTGATATTATTGCAGAAGGTCGCGCAAAGAAGGGCGATGTCCTGTCGGTGGCGCGGCTCGCAGGGATCATGGGCGCCAAGAAGACACCGGATCTGATCCCACTCTGCCATCCGCTCCCCGTGACTAAGGTCGCCGTGGATCTGACCCTTGACCCCGACCTGCCCGGCGTGCGCGTCGCGGCCACCGTGAAAACCACCGGCCAGACCGGGGTCGAAATGGAGGCGCTGACCGCTGTCTCCACTGCCGCGCTTACGGTCTATGACATGGCCAAGGCCGTCGACAAGGCGATGGAAATCGGTGGCATCCGTGTAACATTGAAAGATGGCGGAAAATCAGGACGATACGAGGCCTAAATGATCTCAGTTTCTGACGCATTGAACACGCTGCTTGATCTGGTGGCACCGCTTGAAGTGGAGACCGTTCCCCTGCGCGTCGCTGCCGGTCGCGTGCTTGCGGAGCCGGTGTCCGCCAACCGCGACCAGCCTCCCTTTGCCGCCTCCGCCATGGACGGCTACGCAATGAAAGCGGCAGAGGTAGAGCGGGATGCGATGTTCAAAGTTATCGGAGAAAGCGCTGCCGGCCATGGGTTTGAGGGGCGTGTCGGACCCGGTCAGGCGGTGCGGATCTTCACCGGAGCGCCAGTGCCTGATGGCGCTGATTTCGTTGTTATTCAGGAAGATACCAGCGTTACCGGATCTCTGCTGACCATCACAGATCATCCCGGACCCGGCCATAATATTCGCGCAAAAGGCGGTGATTTCCAGATTGGCACCACAGTTGATGCGCCGCGTGTCCTGACGCCAGCAGACATTGCCCTGCTTGCGGCGATGAATATCGCCGAGGTACCCGTGCGCCGAAAACCAACGGTGGCGCTGATCTCCACCGGGGATGAGCTGGTTATGCCCGGCGAAAGCCCCGGCACGGATCAGATCATCGCCTCCAATACTTTCGGGCTGGACGCAATGCTGGCCGCTGCCGGCGCCGAGTCCCGGATTCTGCCCATTGCCCGCGACACCGAAAGCAGCCTGCGCATGGCACTGGACCTAGCGCAGAACGCTGACCTGATCGTCACCATTGGCGGGGCCTCGGTTGGGGATCACGATCTGGTTGCCGGAGTGACCGAAGGGCTGGGCATGTCCCGCGCCTTCTACAAGGTGGCCATGCGTCCGGGGAAACCGCTGATGGCCGGAACCCTGGGCCGTTCCGCGATGGTCGGATTGCCGGGAAACCCTGTTTCGGCAATGGTTTGCGGGCATGTCTTCCTGTTGCCCATGCTGCGTGTGATGCAGGGGTTGCCCGCTATGGATCACCAGCCATCGACGGCGAATTTGGCTCATGAGCTGCCTGCAAACGGACCGCGGACGCACTATATGCGCGCCAGGTTGAGCGGCGGCGATCTGCATGTCTTCGACGATCAAGACAGCGCGCGGCTGACACTTTTGTCAGAGGCCAATGCTCTCGCCATCCGACCGCCGCATGATCCCTATCGGAGTAAGGGTGAGCCACTCTCCTACATTGTTATCTGACACCATACTCCGCTTTCACTTTGCCAACAATTCACCGTCAATTCCGCTGAATATGAAAGGTTTTACGCCAGGCACCGTTGACACAAAACGAGAACATGCGTAGAACAAAGAGAAACATTGAGCGGTTGAGAGGGATGTCATGCTGACGAAGAAGCAATTGGATTTGCTGGATTTCATCAACACACGCCTGCAGCAGGATGGTGTCCCCCCCAGCTTCGACGAGATGAAGGTGGCTCTGGATTTGCGCTCAAAATCCGGCATCCACCGGCTGATCACCGCGCTGGAGGAGCGGGGATTCATTCGCCGTCTTGCCCACAGGGCCCGCGCGATTGAGATTATCCGCCTGCCGGACAGCCTTGGAAACACCGCGCAAGCGGCTGAGGCGGCACCTGCTGCCCCGGGCCCCGCCAATCAGGTGTCGGCGCCCGCCATGATCGCCGCGATGGAACTGCCGGTCATGGGACGCATCGCTGCCGGTGTCCCGATTGAGGCCATCAATCAGGTATCCCATCAGGTCGCAGTCCCTGCCTCCATGCTCTCCGCCCAGGGGCAACATTTCGCATTGGAGGTGCGCGGAGACTCCATGATTGAGGCCGGGATCAACGACGGCGATATCGTCGTGATCCGGGAAACAGCTGTGGCAGACAACGGCGACGTGGTGGTTGCGCTGGTCGAGGGGCAGGAAGCCACACTGAAACGCATCTATCGTAAGGGCAGCACCATCGCGCTGGAGGCCGCCAACCCTGCCTATGAAACCCGCCGGTACCCGCAGGATCAGGTAAAGGTACAGGGCCGCCTCGTCGGCCTCATCCGAACCTACTGACCAGCGTCGCGGGCGGAAATATCCAAGGACAAGCGCATGGATCAGTCCGAGCGCTTCGATAGGGACAAGCTGGCACGGGCAAGACAATACGGGCAAAGCGACAAAAATCGACCGATACGCAGCCTGTGTTTCGGCTTATATCTTGATGGTGTTCGGACAGCATCGCTGGGCCCACTCGGTGCTGCGCGATCATACATCGGCCAGACGCAGCCCGACGTAACCTCCATGCAGATAGCGTATCAGCACCTTAAGGTTGGATGAGCCAAATCGAGGATGGGGCTCTCTCCGATCATCGCAGGCCTCGATCGTCGTTGGACTATTGCAATTGATATGATCGTGACCGCACCGAACCTTGGCTCCACAGCCGCGCCCCAACCACATCCCGCACCGAAATCCAGCGCCCCGCCGCATCCATCTGCACGCTCCCCAGACGATGCAGCGCGTCTGCATCAAACACCAGGCAGTCCCCGACCGGCGCCACTGACTTGGCGCTAATGACTACCTCATCGGCTGCACATACGGTCAGTGCCTCGGCCGCTGCCTTGCCGATCACATGGATCAGCCGCTGATCCGTCGCAGCCAGATATGCCGTGACCGATTTACCGGGCGCCTCCGGACCGGCAACCAGCTGCCATAGCTGCGCGCCCTCTGCCTGCGTCCGTAAACTCCCGTCATTCTCCGCCCAACGCTCTGCCGCATACCCATGCCCCTTGGCACGCGACAGTGCCCGTCCCTCCGCCGTCAGGACCCCGACGATACCGCCATTTGGCGCTACCAGAACGTCGGGGCGCGGGCTGCCATGCCATATCAGCGCGGCCCCCAATAGCACCGGCACACCAAGAAGGCGCAACCGCCCCCGCCAAAGGCCAAGCAGCAGCCCCCCTAAAGCCACCAGCGGCAAGACCAGCGCAGGCGGCATCGGCACCGCCCCTTGTGCCCCATCGAGAGCGGCGACCCAATTGGCAACAAACAGGATCCAGCCGATCCCCAGATCCATCAGTGCAAGACCAACCCATGACGCCCCCACAGGTGCCAGACAAAGCGACAGAACCGCAGCTGGCACCACCAGCGCGCCCATTACAGGCACAGCCAGGACATTGGCCAGCAATCCGTAATGCGAGATCATATTGAAATGTGCGGCCCCAAATGGCGCGGTCGCTACTCCCGCTATCAGCGAGGACAGCACAACACCCGCCGCCATCCGCAGCCAGCGCGGGCCGGTTGGGGTCAGCCGGTCTCGCAGGCCGCCAAACACCACGATCAAGGCGGTGGTGGCGGCAAAACTCATCTGAAAACCCGGGCTGAGCAGGCTTTCCGGGCGCAAGACCAGGATCACCATGGCAGCCAAAGCCACCGCGCGCAGGGACAACGCCCGCCGATCCAGCAGCACTGCCCCCAGCATCATCGCCACCATGATATACGCGCGTGTGCTGGCAACCTGCATCCCGGACAGCAGCAGATAAGCGCTGGCCGCAAGCAAGGCGCCAACCGCCGCCAGTTTCTTGGTGTCGACACGTTGCGCTGCGGCTGGCGCAAGCGCCAATAACAGCCGCAGCCCGCCAAAGACAACGCCGGCCAGAAGCCCCATATGCAGCCCGGAAATTGCCAACAAATGCGCGAGGTTACTGGCACGCAACGCCTCTAGCGCCACCTGGGGGATCGCAGAACGATCCCCGGTGGTAATGGCCGACGCAAATCCGCCCGTCGCCACCGGCATTTGCGAACGGATACCGGTGGAGAGCCGCTGGCGCAATTGCTCGACCGGCAGATCATGCGGGCTGCGGTTGATGATCAGTACGGGCACACGGGTGTACCCCACCGCGCCGAGCTGTTGAAACCAGGCATGTCGTCGGAAATCAAACCCATGAGGTTCAACAGGACCCTGCGGTGGCATCAAATGGGCCGTGGTCATCACCCGATCGCCAATGCGCGGAACCCGTGCCCCCTCCGGCAGCGACAGCCGTACCCGCGCCGGGGTCTGATCTGGCGCGATCCGGTCAAGAAAGAGCTGATCCAGCGTGATCCGCAACCGGTCACGGGCAGAGCGATCGATGGCAATCACCCGCCCTTCCACCGCGCCATAGCTGCGGTGCTGAAGCACCGGCGCGCCAACCGCATGTGCGCGCATCCCGGCGGCTGCAAACCCAAGAGCAATCAGCAGCACCGTCCAGCCCAGAAAGACCACAGTATCCTGCCGGTCGCCGCGCCACAGCAGTGCCAGCGCGACGCAGGCAATCCCAGCGCCCCAAAGATAATGCGCCGGTTCCGGCTCAAACTTAAGTGAGAAAAACAGCCCGATGCCAATCCCGAACAAGACCGGCACCCAGGGAAAGAGATCCCCGCGCTGGGATTGCAACAGACCATCAAGGACGCCCAGGGCGCGCATGCTTGCTCCTTGCCTTCTGGCTCGGTAGACAGGCGACAAAACTAGCCCTTCCATGGTTTCCAAAAGGTAAATCACCCCCATGTCCAAACCGGTCGTCACCCGTTTCGCCCCCTCGCCCACCGGCTATCTGCATATCGGTGGTGCGCGCACCGCACTGTTCAACTGGCTCTATGCCCGTGGCCGTGGCGGCAAATTCCTGTTGCGGATCGAAGACACCGACCGCGAGCGCTCCAACCCGGAGGCGACGGCCGCGATCCTACAGGGCATGGCCTGGCTCGGCCTGGATCACGACGGTGAGGTTGTCAGCCAGTTCGAAGGCGCCGAACGTCACGCAGCCGTTGCCCGTGAACTGTTTGAGGCTGGCAAGGCCTACAAGTGCTTTGCCACACAGGAAGAAATCGCGGCCTTCCGTGATCAGGCAAAGGCGGAGGGGAAATCGACCCTCTACCGCTCCCCTTGGCGCGATGCCGATGACAGCAGCCATCCCGATGCACCTTATGTGATCCGCATCAAGGCCCCGCAGGACGGCACCACCGTGATCCGCGACGAGGTTCAGGGCGATGTCACGATCAAGAACGCGCAGCTCGATGATATGGTCCTGCTGCGCTCAGACGGGACGCCTGTCTATATGCTGGCAGTTGTCGTGGATGATCACGATATGGGCGTCACCCATGTCATTCGGGGTGATGATCACCTCAACAACGCTGCGCGTCAGATGATGATCTATGAGGCGATGGGCTGGGATGTGCCGGTCTGGGCGCATATCCCGCTGATCCACGGGGCGGACGGCAAGAAACTCTCGAAACGCCATGGCGCCTTGGGCGCGCAGGAGTATCAGGCGATGGGCTATCCTGCTGCCGGGATGCGCAACTACCTGGCCCGTTTGGGCTGGAGCCATGGCGATGATGAGTTTTTCACCGATGCGCAGGCGCGTGACTGGTTTGATCTCGACGGCATCGGCAAAAGCCCCGCACGGTTTGACACCAAGAAGCTGGAAAACCTCTGCGGCCAGCATATCGCCATCAGCGATGATGCTGCGCTGCGGAATGAGCTGCAGGCCTATCTGGCTGCGGCTGGCAAGCCACAGTTAAATGACGTTCAGTCAAACGATCTTGAACGTGCGATGTATTGCCTCAAGGATCGCGCCAAGACATTCCCTGAGCTGCTTGAAAAAGCTCATTTTATTCTGGCTTCACGACCGATTGAGCCAGATCAGAAGGCCGCAAAAGCCCTTGCATCTGTATCCGACGGTATACTGAGTGAATTGACGCCGCAGCTGCAAAATGCTAGCTGGTCCCGAGACGATCTGGAGGCGCTTCTGAACGCATTCGCAGAAGCACAGGATACCAAGTTCGGCAAACTGGCGGGCCCCTTGCGGGCGGCGCTGGCTGGTCGTGCGGTAACCCCTTCAGTTTTCGACATGATGCTGATTCTGGGCCGGGACGAAACACTGGCCCGACTCTCCGACGTTGCTGGCTAACCCTGTCGTTAACTGCTGGGTAAGTCGGTACCGCTATGACCTCACCTGCGCGATTGCCGTGCAGGTGCTGCCTGCACAAGGCGGGGGCCTCCCCCGCTTTCGTGCCTGTATCAGGAAGGGACATCTATGACCGATACAAAGAAGACCGCCCAGCTCAGCCTGAATGGCGAAACTTACGAGCTTCCCATTTTCTCGCCGACGACCGGGCCCGATGTTCTGGATATCCGCAAGCTCTACGGCCAGGCCGGTGTGTTTACCTATGATCCCGGCTTCACCTCCACCGCGAGCTGTGACAGCACCATCACCTATATCGATGGTGGCAAAGGCGAACTGCTGCACCGCGGCTACCCGATTGACCAGCTGGCATCCAAATCGCACCACCTCGAAGTTTGCTACCTGCTGCTCTATGGTGAGCTGCCGACCGCAGCCCAGCTGGAAGATTTCGAGACCCGTGTGACCCGTCACACCATGGTGCATGAACAGATGCACAACTTCTTCCGTGGCTTCCGCCGCGACGCGCATCCGATGGCAACCCTGGTGGGTGTTGTTGGTGCAATGTCGGCCTTCTACCACGATTCCACCGACATCAATGACCCCTGGCAGCGCGAAGTGGCCGCGATCCGTTTGATCGCAAAACTGCCCACCATTGCTGCGATGGCTTATAAGTATTCGATCGGCCAGCCCTTCGTGTATCCGCGCAACGATCTCGATTACGCGGCAAACTTCCTGCACATGTGCTTCTCGGTTCCGGCAGAAGAATACCATGTCGATCCGATCCTCGCCCGCGCGATGGACCGCATCTTCATCCTGCATGCCGATCATGAGCAAAACGCCTCGACCTCGACCGTGCGTCTGGCGTCCTCTTCCGGTGCCAACCCGTTTGCCTGTATCGCGGCTGGCATCGCCTGCCTCTGGGGTCCGGCCCACGGCGGCGCCAACCAGGCCTGCCTGGAGATGCTGAAGGAAATCGGCTCGGTTGACCGTATCCCTGAGTTCATCGAGCGCGCCAAGGACAAGAACGATCCGTTCCGCCTGATGGGCTTTGGCCACCGGGTCTACAAGAACACCGACCCGCGCGCCAAGGTGCTGAAACAATCCGCCGACGAAGTGCTGGAACTCTTGGGTGTTGAAAACAACCCCCTCCTGCAGGTCGCCAAGGAACTGGAGCGCACTGCGCTCAACGATGAGTATTTCATCGAGAAGAAACTGTTCCCGAACGTGGATTTCTATTCCGGCATCATCCTTGAGGCGATGGGCTTCCCGACTTCGATGTTCACACCGATCTTTGCGCTGTCGCGCACCGTCGGCTGGATCTCGCAGTGGAAAGAAATGATCGCGGATCCACAGAACAAAATCGGTCGCCCGCGTCAGCTCTACCTCGGCGAAACTGCCCGCGACTACATCGATATCGAAAGCCGCTGATCACAGGCTACTTCGCCGCATCATCGGTGACAGAAAAATGCAAACCCTGCCTTCCCGGAGGCAGGGTTTTTTCATGGTCTCAGCCGACACGATGAAGGCACGATGGACCTGCCGTGCCCAAATCGAGAAATACACCTTTCGATTGCAGACCTACGTCTTTCGGTGAGTGCGACAATCAAAAGGATAGCCCGCTGATGTTTCCAATCCGGAAACCTGGTTAACCCCTTTCATCGCATTTTACTCAATTAGAGCGGGTTTCGATTGACGAAATTCGACCTCCTGCATAGGCATGTCGCCAATTGCTAATTAAACCTTAACGGGAGACGCACCGTGCTTATGCTCATGACATTGCTTGGGGTTGGCCTGCTGGCTGGCGTGATCATCAATGATTCCGACGATTCCGACAGCGCAGACTCCGGCGCCAACGAAAGCGGTAACGAAGACAACACCGAAACCGTTGTCGAGGGCACCGACGGCGCCGACCTGCTGTTTGGCACAACCGGCAGTGAAAACCTGCTTGGCGGCGCTGGTGACGACAATATCGACGCACGCGGCGGTCCCGATACGATCGAAGGCGGCGCAGGCGACGACCGGCTGGACGGTGGCTCGGCAGATGACAACGTCTTTGGCGGAGACGGCGACGATACGATGGTCGGCGGCAATGGCGATGACTTCATGCGCGGTAACGCTGGGGATGACACCCTGATCGACACCCGCGGCGCAGATCATCTGGTCGGCGGTCAGGGCAATGACCTGATCATCGCCGCAGGCATTCTGGACGAAGGCGCCTATGAAGACATCGTTCAGGGCCGTGAGACGCCGACCTCCGCAGCCGAGGTCAACGCCCTGCTGAACTTTGACTACACGGCCGATCAGGACGCTGCAGGCGATACCATCAACGCCGGTGCTGGTGACGATTCCGTGCTCTTTGGTCTCAACGATACGGTGACCGGTGGCAGCGGCAACGACAGCTTCG
Source organism: Phaeobacter sp. HS011 (assembly GCF_018101215.1). Classification (NCBI taxonomy): domain Bacteria; kingdom Pseudomonadati; phylum Pseudomonadota; class Alphaproteobacteria; order Rhodobacterales; family Roseobacteraceae; genus Phaeobacter; species Phaeobacter sp. HS011. The sequence goes on from NZ_JAGEUF010000003.1 coordinate 13,785, forward strand.
AAACCGGAGCCTGGCTGACCGAGGATGAACAGGCGACCATCACCGATTTCACGGCGGATGATGACCGGGTGGTCTACTACTACGACGAAAACGAAGACGAGCCAGAGCTGGACGTGGTCACCCGCGCCAACGATGATGGCGGCACCGATGCCTTCCTGGTCGCCAATGGCGAGGAGGTGGTACGCCTGATCAACGCCGGTACCACCTTTAACCTGGCCGAGCATGTCGCTCTGGTTGCCCGCAGCGGCTGATAGATAACTCCGCTGGGGTGGGATCAATTGATCTGGCCCGCCCCGGTATAGCCAGTACGAATGCCGCAAAAAGAAACCCGCCCGACCGCATAGCGGAAGGGCGGGTTTTTATATTTTCACTGATCAATAGTCAGACGCAGATCGCGGCGGCTCAGCGGCCCTCAAACTTCGCCGGGCGTTTTTCCATGAAGGCGGTGACTCCTTCCATGAAATCGCGGGTTTTGCCGCACTGGCCTTGCAGATGTGCCTCTTCGGACAGCTGCTCCGGCAGGCTGTTGCCATAGCCATCGCGGATGGCCGTCTTGATCGCGCCAAAGGCACGGGTCGGACCGGAGGCCAGATAAGCCGCGCGTGCGCGCCAATGGGCGTCGAACTCGGCGTCGGAAATGGCCTCCCAGATCATGCCCCAATCGCTCGCCTGTTTGGCGGAAATCTTGTCTGCAAACAGCGCGGCCCCCATCGCCTTTGCCATGCCCATCTGACGCGGCATGAACCAGGTCCCCCCGGCGTCCGGCATCAGGCCAATACGGGCAAAGGCCTGCATGAAATAGGCGCTCTCCGTTGCAATCACCACATCTGCGGCCAGCGCCAGATTGGCGCCCGCGCCCGCAGCCGGGCCGTTTACAGCGGCAATGGTCGGCACCGGGCAGTTGTAGATCGCCTCCAGCATCGGGGTGTATTCATCCCGCAGCGTGCGCTCCAGATCCAGCTTGCCCTGGCTTGCCGCATCGGACAGATCCTGACCTGAGCAGAATGACACGCCGGACCCCGTCAGAACCACGGCACGGGCCTCTTTGCCGGCGCGCTGCATCGCATGGGTGATTTCCGCCCGCGTCAGACCGGTCAAGGCGTTCATCTTGGCGGGGCGGTTCAGCGTCACAACGGCCAAGCCGTCTTCCAGCGAGAACAGAATTTCCTGGTAATCCATCAAAGGGCCTCGTGGTTAAAGGTTTTTCGCAGACTTGCCTATGCAAGCCCGCAGGAAAAGGCAAACGCCGCGTAACCCCGGGCTGCAAAACCACCCAGACGGTGCGCCCCTGTCACTGTATGTCGGAGGGGTTGTAGCCCACCCGATCCGAGGCCCGCTACATCGGAATATGCTGACATCTGTGCAGTCAGTCTTTCAGGATGCGATCCAATTGCGCCCGCTCCTGCGCGCTGAGCCCCTCGGCACCGGGATCCTCCGCGCTCGGGGTGCGGCTGCGGGTGCGGATATAGCCCCCAGCCAGTATCAGCGCCAGAACCAGCATCAGCGGGCCAGCCGCGTAAAGCAGCCAGTTGGCACCACTTGCCCGAGGACTGAGCAGCACATATTCGCCATAGCGCTCCACGATGAAATCCATCGCCTCATCATTGCTGTCACCGGCAACCAGACGCTCGCGCACAAGAAGGCGCAGATCACGGGCCAGGTCGGCGTTGCTTTCGTCGATATTCTCATTGCGGCACACCAGACAGCGCAGATCTTTGGACAGATCGCGCGCGCGGCCTTCCAGAACCGGATCATCAAGAATTTCGTCAGGTTCAACCGCCAGCGCCGGGGTCCCGACGACAACCATCGGAGCCAGCAGCGTCAACGACAGCAACAGCCGGGCAAGAAACAAACGTATCATTCCGCAGGCACTCCTTCATGCGGGGTGCGACGTGCCCCAGCTGCAACACGGAACCGCCGATCTGTCAGGCTCAGCAACCCACCTAGCGCCATCAACAGACAACCGCCCCAGATCCAATTGGCCAGCGGTTTGATATAGGTCCGCACCGTCCAGCCGCCATTGGCCTGCTGGTCGCCGATCACTACATAGAGATCCCGCAGGAACCGGTAATCGATCGCCGCCTCGGTGGTGGGCATGCGCGAAACCGGGTAGTCCCGCTTTTCCGGGTTCAACAACGCTACGAAACGCCCGGCCCGTGTCACCTCAATATCCGCCATCGTGCTGAGGTAGTTGGGTCCCTGAACCCGGCGCACATTCTGCAACTCCAGCGTATAGGCGCCGACGTTGAAGGGACGGTTGACCTCGGCGACCCGAATGTCTTCGTCCTGCCAGGCGGTCAGCCCGGCAATGGCAAAGATCGTGACCCCCAGCCCCGCGTGGGCCAGCGCCTTGCCCCAGTCGGCGCGCGGCAGGCGCAGCAGACGCTGCCAGCGACCGGTCGCGCTGCCCCGCAGCCACAGGTCAGCAATAGCCCCGACAACCACCCAGACGCCAATAAACAGCCCAATCGGCCCCAGCCCAGACCGGCCGGTCTGCATCGCCCAGGCCAGCACCCCAAGAGCAACAGCCAAGGCAAAGACAAAGCGCAGCCGCCAGGCCGTGCGTCCCAGAAGGCCGCGTTTCCACGGCAGCATCGCGCCCACCGGCAGGATCGCACCCAGCACCACCATGAAGGGGGTGAAGGCCGCGTTGAAGAACGGCGGACCCACACTCAGCTTGCGGTCAAAGGCCATTTCAGCCACCACCGGCCACAGCGTGCCAAAGAAGACGACAAAGCAGCTCACCGCCAAGAGGATGTTATTGGCCACCAGCGCGGTTTCGCGGCTCACCAGACCAAAGACACCCTTGGCCTGCATCGCCTGTGCGCGCAGCGCAAACAACAGCAGCGCGCCACCGGTGAAAAACGCCAGAATATACAGGATAAACACGCCCCGCTCCGGGTCGTTGGCAAAGGCATGAACCGAGGTCAACAGCCCGGAGCGCACGATAAATGTGCCGATCAGGGAGAAACCAAAGGCAAGGATCGCCAGCAGGATGGTCCAGCTTTTCAACGCTTCGCGTTTTTCCACGACGATGGCGGAATGCAGCAGTGCCGCCGCCAGCAACCACGGCATGAAGGAGGCGTTTTCAACCGGATCCCAGAACCAGAACCCGCCCCAGCCTAGCTCGTAATAGGCCCACCACGACCCCAGCGCGATACCAATGGTGAGGAAGATCCAGGCCGCCAATGTCCAGGGCCGCACCCAGCGCCCCCAGGCAGCATCCACACGGCCCTCAATCAGCGCAGCAACAGCAAAGGAAAACGCCATGCTGAGGCCGACATAGCCGAGGTAGAGAAATGGCGGATGAAACGCGAGGCCCGGATCCTGCAACAGTGGGTTCAGCCCCTGCCCGTCAAACGGCGGCACCGCAAGGCGCAGAAACGGGTTGGAGGTAAACAGGATGAAGGCAAAGAACGCGACCCCGATAGAGGCCTGCACTGCCAGCACCCGTGCCTTTAGCGTCGGCGGCAAGCCGTTGCCAAACACCGATGCAACCGCCCCGAACAGGCTGACAATCAGCACCCAGAGCAGCATCGAGCCTTCGTGATTGCCCCAGGTGCCTGAGATTTTGTAAAGCATCGGCTTGGCGGAATGACTGTTCAGCGCCACCAGCCGCAGCGAGAAGTCGGAGGTGATGAACGCCCACATCAACGCCATGAAGGCGAAGCCGGTAAAGAAGAACTGCGCCTGTGCCGCAGGTTCCGCAACTGACATCCAGCCGGGCCAGCGGAAATGCGCGCCGACCAGCGGCACCACCATCTGCACGATGGCAATCACAAATGCGAGGATGAGGGCGAAGTGACCGAGTTCTGTAATCATAGCCTATCTATAGGCCGATCCGACAAGGCCGCCAATCGCAATCGGCGCGTCTTCACGCCGCAGTGTCCCCGCCCACGCGCGCCTGAAAGCGGCCGGTGCAAGCCGTTCACTTGCCCGCCCCGGATCGTTTAAGCCATTCTTCCAGTGCTGGATTTTCCTTTTTGTTATCGATGGTTACACCCTGATCATGATCTCTTTCGGAAGGGGTAGCCATCACAGGCGCATCAGGTCCAGACGCGCGCAAGTCATTGATCCGGGAGACATTCGCTGCCACAGCGGGGGCCTGGGCCAGGCTGGCGGCAATCTCGCGTTGGAACCCCTGACTTTTCAACTGCTGACGCGCGCCAAAGTAAAACGAGACAATGACCCCCAGCAACCACCACAACGGCTCTGGCACCAGCGCCAACCCCTGCATCCGGGCGGCGAACCACAAGGGATCCACCATCGCCGAGCCCAGAAGCGCCAGCGTTGACAGCGCCAGCAAGGGCCGTGGCAGGCGGTTCACCCCATCCATCCAGCGATCAAACCGGCTGACGGGGCCGAGCCCTGTCTGACTACGGGCGAATTCTGCTGTAAACTGCGCCAACGCGTCCGCCCGGCTGGTGTGATCCCGTATCGCGCCGGCTTCCGCGTTTTCGCGAAATACCTCCAGTGTTTCGGCAACCACATTGCGCTCCCGCCCGAACAGCCCGCGCAGCACATCTGCGATCAACCCCATGCCGCCACCCGCGCCTGAAACTCGGCCTCACTCAGATGGTACTGCGGCGAGACGAAGCTCTCGGCCCGCAGGATCCAGCCCCCCTTGCCGCCTTTGCGGGTGCGGGCGTATTTGCGGCTGGCGGGACGGCGATCTGCGATGCGAAAGTAATAGTTGCGCCGGGCCACGCCATAGGCATCGCGCAGCGCAACCCGCCCAATCTTGGCCGCCTTACGGGCCGCGCCCGCGGTTTGCGGACCGATCCGACCATCTACAGCAACCTGATATCCCATCTGCACCAACAGCCGTTGCAGGATCCGCACCGCATTGGCGCCGGCGTTGACATACATATCGAAGACCGACGGGTGCAGGACCTCTGGCAATGCGGCGATCCGGGGGGTGTTGAAGTAGTGCCGGATATAGAGCTCAGCCGCGTGTTCCACGCTGACCGCCGCCACATCTGCCCTGTCGATGCGTCCGTCACCGGTCAGGTCCATATCAAACCGTTGCAAGGTGCCAAGCGTCACCCCGTGGTTCGTCGCCCCGCCCGGATCATCCGGGTCATCAACATAGCCACCTTCGCGGGCGACGATTTCGTGAGCAATGGCTTTAATGTCTTGCATGTGCCTGTCCCTTTGGTTGGTTCGGGACATCAGCATGACAACAAAGAATGAGCGCACCCGGACCTGAGCGCGCGCTGAGGGCGCAACACCCCTCAGGGTGCGCCCTGTTACAGGGGCGAAATTTAGGTATCGGGTTCCTGATAAACGCCCTGCTCTTTCAGCGCGTCCATAACCTCTTTCGGCATATAGGTTTCATCATGTTTGGCAAGAATTTCAGAGGCTTCAAAGGTACCGTTAATGTATCGACCGGTCCCGACCATACCCTGGTTTTCAGAAAAGAGATCGGGCAGAACCCCAGTGTAAGCCACCGGGACCGACGCCCCGCCATCTGTCACAACAAAGCGGACGGTTTCCCCCTGTCCGCGCATGATGCTGCCTTCCTCCACCAGACCGCCGATGCGAAACACCTCACTGGCCGCTGGCGGCTGTTCCATCACCTGGCTGGGCGAGCGGAAGAAGTTGATGCCGTCCCGCATGGCATAGCCGATCAGCGCCGTGGCCACCACCAATGCCACAGTGGTGAGTGCGATGATCTGGATACGGCGCTGTTTCTTCAGTGACTTCATCGGGGCCTCTTCGGTGTGGGTCCGGCTGGGAGTGGGTCCGGCGCGTGTTGCGCCAGACCAAAGCCGATCAGGGGAACAGCGGGGCCATCATCAGCCCCGTAGTCTCTTCCTCACCTAACATCAGGTTGGCGTTCTGCAAGGCCTGACCGCTGCTACCTTTTGTCAGGTTATCCAATGCGGCGATGACGATGGCACGGCCTTCAATCCGGTCCGCCGCTACCCCGATGTGGCAGAAGTTCGAGCCACGGATATGCCGGGTTGAGGGCGCCTCGCCAAACGGCAGCAGCTCGATAAACGGCTCATCCGCATAGGCCGTCGCAAGGGTCTGATGGATCGTTTGCGCATCGCCTTTCACATAGACGGTGGCAAGAATCCCGCGATTGGCAGGCACCAGATGCGGGGTAAACTGTACCTTGACCGGGCGACCGGCAATCTTGCTGAATTCCTGATCAAACTCGCCCAGATGCCGATGGGTGCCGCCAACGGCATAGCCGTGATAGCCCTCGCTCAGCTCAGCGTGCAGCAGGTTTTCCTTGAGACTGCGACCCGCGCCGGAGACCGCGCATTTCAGATCCAGAATAATGTCATCAAGATCAATCACCCCGGATGCGATCAGCGGACGCAGGGCAAACTGGCCCGTGGCGGCGTTGCAGCCAGTGCCCGCCACCAGACGCGCGGATTTGATTTCCTCGCGGTAAAACTCGCTAAGGCCATAGACCGCCTCTTTCTGCTGGGCCAGGGCCGCGTGTGGGTTGCCATACCATTTTTCATACTCATCCGGATCACGCAGCCGGAAGTCCGCAGACAGGTCGACGATCTTCAAATCCTGCGGCAACGCCGCGATAACCTCCTGGCTGGTCTTATGCGGCAGGGCACAGAAACACAGGTCGATACCGGTGAAATCAATCTCACCAATCTTGCACAGCACCGGCAGCTCCAGATGGCGCAGATGCGGGAACACCTGGGCCATGGTCATACCGGCCTTACGTTCTGCGGACAGTGCCGCGATCTCAATCGTGGGGTGCTGGGAAATCAACCGCACCAGTTCAGCGCCGGTGTAACCGGAGGCGCCAAGAATAGCTACTTTATGGGTCATCAGGGACCTCTTTCGTGACTGGGGTAGAACCGAGACACCGCATCAGGGACGCGGCAGCAATAGCTGATAACGGCACTGGAGGAATTGTCGCAGATCAAACTTCACGCGTGAAGCTGCTGCACCAATATCGGTCAGGCCGCCTGAAAGATCATCTCTCGTCGCAAGAACTGCGTGGCGCGGTCGCTGACACGGGCCGGTACGCCGGTGGTGTAGAACCCACCCTGCCCCTGACCCATCATCTGCGGGTGACGCTCAAGGTAATCGGCCAGACTATCGGCAACCAATCTGCCCTGACTAAACACCTGCACATCAGCGCCCAGTGCGGCCTGAAAGATCTCTTCCATCAGCGGATAATGGGTACAGCCAAGGATCGCGGCCTGCGGCTCTGGCATCTTGCGCTTCAGCGCATCTACATGGCTGCGCACCAGCGCCTCGGCGAGGATCATGTCCCCGTCTTCGATGGCGTCTACCACACCGCCACAGGCCTGCGCCTCGACGTCTACACCAATGGCGCGGAACGCCAGTTCGCGTTGGAATGCCCGGCTGGAGACGGTGGCGGGTGTCGCGAACAGGGCCACATGTTTGACAGCCACCTCGCGCGGCGGGGAATTGTCGCCCCATTGGCGTTCGGTCAGCGCCTCAATCAGCGGGACAAAGACACCCAGCACCCGCTTACCCTCGGGCAGACCGTCCTCTTGCATGCGGCGCAGTGCGGCAGCAGAAGCGGTATTGCAGGCCAGGACCACAAGATTGCAGCCCTTGGACCACATGTCCTCAACCGCCGCCTTGGTCAGTTGATAAATATCTTCGGCATCGCGCACGCCATAGGGTGCATGCGCGTTATCTCCGTAGTAGAGGAAGTCCACATCCGGGAGCCGCTCTTGCACGGCATTCAGCACGGTCAGCCCGCCAAGGCCGGAATCAAAGATACCTACAGCCATCTGTCTCTCTCGCTGTGCGCTCAGGCGCGGTGTTTCTCCTCGAACTCATACCCGTAGTCATAGGATTTGAGTGGCGTCGGAGACAGCTCATACGTGGCTTTGCGCAGGAAATCCATCATTGCTTTTGCGTCACCTGCCAGCGGGTCCAGCACATCCCGCAGGATCGGCGCACCGATAGAGACGCGCACCGGCGTATCAACGCGTTTGCGAAACTCTTTGATTAACAGACCCATACGCAATGTCGGGTGCAAATGACTGGCCATCTGGAACAGCCGGGAGGTATGCCCGTCAAAGTAGATCGGCACCACAACCGCACGGGATTTGGCAATCATCCGCGCTGTAAAGCCGCGCCACATCGGGTCCATCGGCGGCATCCTTGGCCGCAGAAAGGGCCGCGCGGCGGTGGACACGGTGCCCCCCGGAAAGATGCCAATTGCACCGCCCTGCCCCAGATACTCCAACGCGGTCTTGCGCGTCTCAAGATTGGTTTTCAGCGCCGCTTTGGTTTCGGCAAAATCAATCGGCAGGATGACGCGGGACAGATCATCAGCCTTGCGAAACACCTGATGGGCCAGAATACGGAAATCACCGCGCGCCTCTGACAGGATATGCCCCAGCATCAACCCGTCGAGAATGCCGTAAGGGTGATTGGCGATCACCACCACAGGCTGATCTTGGGGTATATTGGCAAGCGCGCCGCCCACCACCTCCAGCTGAAGACCATAGCGGTCGCGCATCACGCTCCAGAAGCTTTGCCCGGCGGCGACATCGGCCTCATACCCTTCGGCGCGTTTGATCAGCTGCAAACGCCCGGTTGCGTTCTCCATCACCCGGATCATTGCGCGTCCGGGCCGGGTCTGGGCGGAATGCGCATAAGAGAGATCACGCGCGCTGCGCATTGCCTCACGTCGTGATCCGTATTCCCTAGGAGAACTGTTCATGTTGCCGGGCGTGCTGCGGGTGGGAAACATGGGATGGGCCTCGTGATCTCAGTCGCGGTCTGACGTAGGGGCAGCCTCGCTGCCTCCTCCGGCTATAGAGCCGGTATCCTAGTTTGCACAACCGAGGTAACAGCCACACGACAGCCCACCCGCCATCCTGTGTCTTTTGGGTCCTACGCGATGGACCAGACAGAAAAACGCCCCGGTAAACCGGATCGTTCTTTGGTGTGTTACCAACTGCGCCCTAGGGCAATGCAGTCGATTACTCTGCAGCGGTCTTCAACTCGGTGCCGCCATGACGCAATGCGGCCAGCAGCTCCTCGCGGCGTTTGGCGGCCTTTGCCTCATTGGCCTGTTTCACCGGACCAAAGCCCCGGATCTCCAACGGCAATTCCGCCAGCGCAATCAGCGGCGCCATGATCTCAGGCGATGCCTTGGGCAGCCATGCCTTCATGTCGGCCTCGTATTGGCTGATCAACGCCCGCTCCATCTTGCGCTCGGCGGTATAGCCGAACACATCCAACGGCGTGCCGCGCAGGCCTTTGAACTTCGCCAACAGACGCAATCCGCGCTCCAGACCGGGGCCGAATTTGCGCTTCTTTGGTCGCCCGTCAGGATCCTTACCGGTCAGCATTGGTGGGGCGAGATTATAAGAGATCTTCAGATCACCCTCGAACTCTGCCTCGGCCTTCTCCCGGCTGGACAGCAACAGGCGCGCGACCTCGTATTCATCCTTATAGGCCAGCAGCTTGTGATAGCCCTTGGCCACCGCTTCCTTCAGTGCCTTGTCAGAAATGCCGTCCAGCATCTTGCCATAGCGTTTGGCCAGACGCGGGCCTTGGTAGTCCACCAGCTGCGCACTGCGGAAGGCAATCTGCTCCTCCAGCGATTTTGGCAGCTCCACCACATTGGGCGCGATCAGTTTCTGCACCTCCTGCGGATATAGCACCGCCCAGCGACCAATATCAAAGGCGCGCAAATTGCGTTCAACAGCAGCTCCATTGAGCGTGATCGCCTCCTGAATGGCCTCCAGGCTGATCGGCAACAAACCACGCTGCCAGGCTGCGCCAAAGATCATCATGTTGGAAAAGATCGAGTCGCCCATGCTGGCGCGCGCCAGATCGGAGGCATCAAACAGATCCAGACGGTCCCGCAGCCGGGCCTCCAGTGCGACCTGAAGGCGGTCAGTAGGCAGTTGGAAATTCGTATCGCGGGTGAAATCACCAGTGATGATTTCATGGCTGTTCACCACCGCACCGGTCTTGCCAGTTTTCATCAACCCAATGGTTTTCGCCCCGGCCGAGACCACCAGATCGCCGCCAATCAGCGCATGCGCTTCGCCAGTGGCGACACGGATGGCACTGATGTCTTCGGGCTTGTTGGCGATCCGGCAGTGGATATGCACGGCGCCGCCCTTTTGGGCGAGACCGGCCATTTCCATCATGCCGGCACCCTTGCCGTCAATCTGTGCAGCCTGTGCCAGCACCGCGCCGATGGTGACAACGCCGGTGCCACCAACGCCGGTGATCACCACATTATGAGTGCCGTTGATGCTTGGCAGCTCTGGCTTGGGCAGGTCCGGCAGATCCAGTGCGGCGGTCGGCTCCTTGCGGATCTTGGCACCTTCGATGGTCAGGAAGGACGGGCAGAATCCTTTGACACAGCTGAAATCCTTATTGCAGGACGATTGATCAATGGCGCGTTTACGGCCCAGCTCGGTTTCCTTCGGCACGATGGAGACACAGTTGGACTGTACGCCGCAATCGCCGCAGCCTTCGCAGACATCGGAGTTGATGAACACACGCTGGTCGGGATCCGGAAACAGGCCCTTCTTGCGGCGGCGGCGTTTTTCGGCGGCGCAGGTCTGGATATAGATGATGGCAGAGACGCCTTCGACCGTTTCCATTTCTTTTTGCACCGCCATCAGCTCGGCCCGCTCATGCATCCGCATTCCAGCCGGGAACAGCTTCGCGTCAACGTCTTCTTTCTCATCATAAACCACGGCGATGGTCTTCATGCCCATCGCGGTCAGCTCATGCGCGATCTGATGCGCGGTCAGACCACCTTCGGCCTCTTGTCCGCCGGTCATGGCGACGGCGTCATTATAGAGGATCTTGAAGGTGATATTCGTGCCTTCAGCCAGCGCCGCACGGATCGCCTGCACGCCGGAGTGGTTGTAGGTGCCGTCGCCGAGGTTCTGGAACACGTGTTTGCGGTTGGAAAACGGCGCCTCACCGACCCAGTTCACACCTTCGCCGCCCATATGGGTAAAGCCGGTGGTTTCGCGGTCCATCCACTGCACCATGAAGTGACAGCCGATGCCCGCATAGGCGCGGCTGCCGTCGGGCAGCTTGGTCGAGGAGTTATGCGGACAGCCCGAACAGAAATACGGCAGACGGGCGGCGATCTCTTCGGCGTTGTCGGCGCGTTTGGCATCATCCAGCGCGGTCAGCCCGGCGCGGATCGCCTCCGTTTCGCGCCCCTCTTCGATCAGGATCTGACCAAGTTTTTCGGCGATCATGATCGGGTCTAGCGCGTATTTGGTCGGGAACAGCTCTTCGCGGTGCATCGCACCCGCGCCGCCCTTGTACCAGCCGTAGACGCGGCGGCCCTGACGGTCGTCAAAAATAGCTTCCTTGATCTGGATCTCGATCAGCTTTCGCTTTTCTTCGACCACCACGATCAGATCCAGCCCTTCGGCCCAGTCGTTGAAGCCCTTCATGTCCAACGGCCAGGTCTGACCGACCTTATAGGTGGTGATGCCCAAACGTTCGGCCATGGTCTCGTCGATATTCAGCAGCGACATGGCATGGACCAGATCCAGCCAGTTCTTGCCCGCCGCAACAAAACCGATCTTGGCACCGGGTTTGCCCCACATGCGCTTGTCCATCTTGTTAGCGTGGCTGAACGCCTCCGCTGCAAAGCGCTTGTAGTCGATGATCCGGTTTTCCTGGCGGAACCGGTCATCATCCAGACGAATGTTCAGCCCGTCGGCAGGCATGTCGAACTCCGGCGTGACCAACTTCATCCGGTCGGGGTCACCATCGACGACGGATGTGACCTCAATCGTGTCTTTCATCGTCTTCAGCCCGACCCACAGACCGGAAAACCGGCTCAGTGCCAGACCATAAGCGCCGTAATCCAGGATTTCCTGCACGCCAGCCGGGCTGACGATGGGCAGGTAACAATCCATCAGCGACCATTCCGACTGGTGCAGCACGGTGGAGCTTTCGCCGGTGTGATCATCCCCCATCGCAACCAGAACGCCGCCGTGTTTGGACGAGCCGGCCATATTGGCGTGACGGATCGCATCGCCTGAGCGGTCCACACCCGGTCCCTTGCCGTACCAGAGCCCAAAGACACCGTCGTATTTGCCCTCGCCGCGCACCTCAGCTTGCTGCGCGCCCCATAGGGCGGTCACGGCGAGGTCTTCGTTCAGACCAAACTGAAAGGTAACATCGCTGGCGGTCAGATGTTTTTCCGCCCGCTTCATCTGCATATCAACCGCGCCAAGGGGCGAACCGCGATAGCCCGTGACCAGACCAGCGGTGTTAAGGCCTGCAGCCTTATCGCGATGTTTCTGCATCAGCATCAGACGCACCAGCGCCTGCGTGCCGTTCAGCATTACCTGAGATTTTGTCAGATCAAATTTGTCGTTCAGAGAAATTTTCTGCGTGCTCATCCTGGGCCTCCCCAACCTCGATTAGCTTGCACTTCTTGGCACCATATTAGGTCATAAATACTGACCTGTATACTGTTTTTTGCCGGAATATGTTTCTGACCGCCCTATCAAATTGAAAGTTTCGATACATTTCATATAGGCTGCAACAGAGGCATCGAAAGTGACGGGTATGGATTGGGATAAGCTTAGAATATTTCACGCGGTGGCGGACGCAGGCAGTCTGACCCACGCAGGCGACAAGCTGAACTTGTCGCAATCGGCGGTCAGCCGACAGATTCGCGCATTGGAAGAGAGCCTGAGTTCGACACTGTTTCACCGCCACGCGCGGGGGTTGATTCTGACCGAACAGGGCGAGCTGCTGTTTGACGCCACCAAATCGATGTCAAAACGGCTGGAGGCCGCCTCCGCCCGCATCCGCGACAGCGAAGAAGAAGTGTTCGGAGAGCTGCGCGTCACCACCACCTTTGGCTTTGGCACCCTGTGGCTGGCGCCGCGCCTGACCAAGCTTTATGAGCAATACCCCGATCTCAAGATTGATCTGATGCTGGAAGAGCGCGTGCTGGACCTGCCCATGCGCGAGGCGGATGTGGCCATCCGTATGAAGGAACCCAGTCAGGCGGATCTGATCCGCAAGCGTCTGATGACCGTGCAGATGAAACTCTATGCCTCACGCGCCTACGTCGAACGCAACGGCACACCGGAACAGGCGGAGGATATCGTCGATCACCGGCTGATCTGCCAGAACCCCCGCTCCGCTCAGGTCGGCTCGGCCGCCGTCCTGGTGCAGAAACTCATGACCCATAACCCGTCCTCCCTGCTGACAGTGAACAATTACTTTGGTGTGCTACAGGGCGTGATCCATGATCTGGGTATCGGGGTGCTGCCGGATTACGTGACCGAGGACTTCCCTGATCTGGTGCCAGTCCTGCAGGAAGAGGACACCAGCGATGTGCCGGTCTATCTCGCCTACCCGGAAGAATTGCGCCACTCCCGGCGGATTTCCGCATTCCGCGATTTCGTCCAGAATGAGATTATTGCACATCGCAAGCACATGAAAGAACTGGGCAAAATATGACATTCAGCGAGCCATGCAAAAAATGCATGGCGGCCTTGCCATTTTCCAGGTCTGATTGCCCTTGATCGGGGCGCATTGCACCCCTAAATCAACTCTCGAAGGCAGCGACACTGTCGTCCTTCATACCTCCCTGTTGGACTTCGGCCGAGCTTAGTGCTCGGCCTTTTTTTTGGCCGATACCCGCTCCATGCCTCTGGCAGGTCTGGCGATATCGGCACCTGCAAGGTCACAGCCATCCTTGCCACCGTCAACCAGCAGATCCCGCGCTGACCAGCCTTCGTATGCGATCCGAACGCAACTGCTGCAAATTTCAGCGCTATTGCCGGATTTATCACCCTTCCGCATGCAGATATCGCTTGCACCGACCGGAAAATCACGCCCCTGCGATTTTCACCGCACATGATTTCCCAAATTATTCCGATCCGAGTTAACTCATCCCTATCAATGGGTTGAACAATAATAATTCGGTTGATCACCGCATAAAAACCGATCCTATTTGAAAAAAGTCAGGAACCTTCGACGGAGCCGTCCCGTTGAGTAGCCAGATCGTAAGCAAACGACATAACTGACTTGAAGGAGAGCAAATATGCTTCGCATGACCTCTATCGCCGCCCTGATCGCAATGACCGGCGCCGCAAGCGCTGAAGTGCTAACCGAAAACGCCACCCCGAATGACGCGGGCGAGACGTTCCTTGAGGAAAATATCGAATTCATGGGTGCCCCGGTGGTTGACGTTAACGGCGTGTTCCTGGGCAAGGTTGTCGAGGTCGGCACCGAGCCGGGTCCAGATCGCAAGATCCTGGTGGAATTCCGCGACAGCTTCTCCGACAAGCTGAGCGGCCTGCGCTTCAACCTTGATGGCATGTGGGAAACCGACGGCGTGTTGCGCATGGGTCAAACCACTGGCGAGCTGCGCACCATGCTGGAGACCTACGCCAGCGAAAACCCGGACAAGCTCACCGACGGATCCGTCCTGAACTAAACGATATCGCCGACAGCTATCGCCTCCGCTCCTCGCGGGGCCGGGGATCACATATGGGTCAGAGCCGTATCGGCTCTGGCCCTTCTCCTTGTCTGCCACCCACATTTATACAGCGCACTGCGGCACCAGCTGTCACCTTGCGCTTTTTCCTTCCCCCTTGGCCCTCCTTGCCCTAAAAGGCGCGCAATCGCAGCCATTGGGGACGTTACACGGATGCAAGAACCCGCCATCACGCCTGAACTGATTGCCAACCACGGGTTGAAGCCCGAGGAATACGATCTGATCCTCGAAATCATCGGGCGGGAGCCAACATTCACGGAGCTGGGCATTTTCTCAGCCATGTGGAATGAGCACTGTTCTTACAAATCCTCCAAAAAATGGCTCCGCACCCTGCCGACCGAAGGCCCGCAGGTAATCTGTGGCCCCGGCGAAAACGCAGGGATCGTGGATATCGGCGACGGCGATGCCGTTGTTTTCAAGATGGAAAGCCACAACCACCCCTCCTACATCGAGCCTTATCAAGGCGCAGCAACCGGGGTTGGCGGCATCTTGCGCGACGTCTTCACCATGGGCGCGCGGCCCATCGCATCGATGAATGCGCTGTCCTTTGGCGAGCCGTCCCACCACAAGACCCGCCAGCTGGTCAATGGCGTGGTTGAGGGCATTGGCGGCTACGGCAACTGCTTTGGCGTGCCATGCGTCGGCGGCGAAGTGCGATTCCACCCTGCTTACAATGGCAACTGCCTGGTCAACGCCTTTGCCGCCGGTCTGGCCAAAACAGACAGCATTTTCTACTCCGCCGCCTCGGGTGTTGGCATGCCAGTGGTGTATCTCGGTGCGAAAACCGGACGCGACGGGGTTGGCGGTGCTACCATGGCCTCTGCCGAATTCGATGACACCATCGAGGAAAAACGCCCCACCGTTCAGGTTGGCGACCCCTTCACCGAAAAACGCCTGATGGAAGCCACGCTGGAGCTGATGCAGACCGGCGCTGTGATCTCGATTCAGGACATGGGGGCCGCGGGCCTTACCTGTTCTGCAGTCGAGATGGGCGACAAAGGCAAGCTGGGCGTTAAGCTGAACCTCGAAGACGTGCCGCAGCGCGAAGAGAATATGACAGCCTATGAAATGATGCTGTCGGAATCTCAGGAACGCATGCTGATGGTGCTGAAGCCTGAACTGGAAGCCGAAGCGCGCGCCGTATTCGAGAAATGGGACCTGGACTTTGCCATCGTCGGCGAGACCATTGCCGAAGACCGTTTCCTGATCCTGCACAACGGTGACGTGAAGGCGGATCTGGTACTGTCCAAACTGGCCTCTACCGCGCCGGAATACGACCGTCCCTGGGTTCCGACACCGGCAGCTGAGCCGCTCACGGACGCCGATGTGCCCACAATCGACCCCATTGATGGTCTCAAGGCGCTGATCTCCAGCCCCAACTACGCCGGCAAACAGTGGGTTTATGAGCAATACGACACCACCGTGATGGGCGACACCGCCCGCCGCCCCGGCGCAGGCTCTGGTATCGTGCGTGTGCATGGCACCGACAAACAGCTGGCCTTCACCTCCGACGTGACCCCGCGCTATGTCATGGCAAACCCTTATGAGGGCGGCAAACAGGCGGTGGCCGAGGCCTATCGCAACCTGACAGCTGTTGGCGCCAAACCTTTGGCAACAACGGACAATCTGAACTTCGGCAACCCTGAAAAGCCCGAAATCATGGGCCAGTTTGTCGGCGCCATCAAAGGTATCGGCGAGGCGGTGGCCGCTCTGGATATGCCGATCGTCTCCGGTAACGTCTCACTTTATAATGAAACCGATGGTCAGGGCATCCTGCCCACGCCCACCATTGGCGCGGTTGGCCTGATCGCAGCGGGCGAGGAAGCCATCACCGGCGAAGTGCGCGACGGCCATATCGCCCTTCTGATCGGTGACACCATCGGCCATCTTGGTCAATCAGCCCTGCTGGCGGAGGTCTTCAACCGCGAGGACGGCGACGCCCCGGCGGTGGATCTGGAGGCCGAGAAGCGCAACGGTGAATTCATCCGCGCCAACCGTGAGCTGATCAAAGCCTGTACCGACCTCGGTGACGGCGGTCTGGCAATGGCAGCCTTTGAACTGGCCGAAGGTGCCGGCGTTGGCGTCCAGATCGACGCAGGCGACACCCCGACTGTATTTGGCGAGGATCAGGCGCGCTACCTCGTGGCCTGCAACTTCGATCAGGCCGAGGCCCTGATGATGGCTGCAGGTCAGGCCGGTGTCACGGTCACCAGCGTCGGAAAATTCGGCGGCGAGATGGTGAAAATCGGCGGCTCCGAAGCGCCACTGGCCGAACTGGCAGACATCTTCCGCAGCAGCTTCGCTGCCGCTGTGGCCTAAGGACAGTCAGCGTTGGGGCTGCGTCCTCAACGACAGGATACCGGGTGGGATGGCGGCGTCATCCCACCCTTTTTTTGACCTCTCTCAGGTGACCGCATGCCCCTGCCCGGCAAGTCAGCACAGATCGACCTCCCCGAACTGACAGCAGATTGCAGCCGCTGCGCCGCGCTCTGCTGTGTGGCCTACCCGTTTCAGGCGGATGAGGATTTCGCGATCCTGAAGGAGACGGACCACCCGTGCCCCAACCTCTCGCAATCCTGTTTCAGCTGCACCATCCACGCCAATCTGAATACCCGGGGTTTTGGCGGCTGTATCGCCTATTCCTGCGCCGGCGCCGGGCAGCGGGTGACAGAGGTGCTGTTTCAGGGCGAGACATGGCGCGACGACCCTGACCTTCTGCCCCATATGACCTACGCCCTGCGTGTCCTGCGCCCCATCCATGAGGCGCTGCTGATCCTGCAGGAGGCCGCCGCCCTGACACTGCCGGACGAGCTGCGGGCACAACTGGCCCGCCTGAGTGAGACCCTTGCCGTGCGCGATGGCACCTCGATCTGGGATTTTGAGGAACCGGAGGTTCAGGACGCTCTGGCGCAGGTTCCTGAGTTCGTGCCGCGCCTTGCCCCCTATGTGGTGCCACGCGGCTAATCCGCCTTGCAGAGGTCCCTGCAGCACCCTACATTTTCAATAAGCTAGAAATAAGGACATCCCCCCAATGCCGATGCAAGCCCAAGAAATCGAAGACCTGCTGCGCGAGAGTTTCCCCGATGCGGAAATTCAGGTTGGTGGCCATGATGGTGTGCATATGTCCGCGATGGTCATCGATGAGAGCTTTCGCGGCAAAAACCGCGTTCAGCAGCAACGCGCTGTCTATGCCGCGCTGAAGGGCAAGATGGATGGCGCCAATGGAGAGCTGCACGCCCTTGCGCTGACCACCAAGGCGCCCGAGTAACCTGTCATGTCGCTGTTCATGTCCCTTCTGATCCTCGGCATCGTTGTCATGACCGCGCTTGTCGCGCTGATTGGCCAGCGCCGTCCGCCGATTGAAGAGGATGAGACCGATCCGAATTACCACACCTTACGCTCTGATTATCAGTCGGGCATGGGGGGCGGCTCAATGCGGACATGGAAGGTGCCCAAGGACCCGGACGAATACGCCCGCTTCTTTGTGCCCAAGGGGAAAAAGTAACAGCGCCACCTGAAATATCCGGTGCCGATTGGCAATCCCTCTCTTTGTGCCTATATGACGGCCAACGGACCAACGGCCCATCCGCCAAAAGGAAACGCAATATGACCGACGTAAAAACCCGCATCGACGAAACCGTCAAAGCCAGCGATGTCGTGCTCTTCATGAAGGGCACCAAGGATATGCCGCAATGTGGCTTCTCCTCTCGCGTGGCTGGCGTCCTGAATTATATCGGCGTTGACTACACCGATGTGAATGTGCTGGCCGATGAGGAAATTCGCGCGGGCATCAAGGACTATTCCGATTGGCCGACCATTCCCCAGCTCTATGTCAAAGGTGAGTTTGTGGGCGGTTGCGACATCATCACCGAGATGACCCTGTCGGGTGAATTGGATGTCATGTTTGAACAGAACGGCGTCACCTTCGACAAAGACGCCGCTGACAAGATCCGCGAAGCCAACGGCTAAACCTGCGGCGGCGGATCTGAGATGATCAGCGCAGCGACACGATGAAAAAGCCTGTCACATTCTGTGTGGCAGGCTTTTTCTTGCGTCCGGCAAACGTTTCGCGACCGCGCCGCCTCAGTAGACGAAGGGCAGGAATTTCGCCGTCCGCGCAGCATAGGCCCGAAACTCCGCCCCGTAGCGATCCGCCAGATACCGATCCAGCGCCGGAATATGGTAGACGATAAACATGCCCGTCATCAGCATTGGAACAACCGCTGCCCAAAGCGATGCTGTCAGGATTGCCCATCCGGTGAACAGAATACTGTCGCCGAGGTAATTCACATGCATCGAATAGGCAAACAGGCCATCGGTGTAACAATGGCCCTTACTCTCTGGTCGCTTTTTCCAGTGCCATCGCTGCAGCTCTGATCCGGTGTTAACCACAGAACCGATCAGCAGCAGCGCACCGCCCAGCATATCCCAGGGGCCAAACGGCGTCGCCTCACCAGAGATGATGCCAGTGCCAAGCAACACAAACCCAATTTCGAAGGCCGCCATAAACGCCGCCAACCCCAGCCCTTCGGACAGATCGACCTTACGCTGGAGCAGGACAAACAGCGTTACCAGATGGCGCAGAAAATACAGCACAGCCGCCCCGGCGAGGATTTTCACGCGCAAAGGGTCCGGCCAACCCGCCCCACCAACGGCCAACCAGAGGCAGATCGACACCGATCCCGCATGCAGGGCTGCAAAGCCCAGTTTGGTGCGTAAGGACCGCCCATGGGAGCGGTCGACACCGCCATAGCTGCTGCTCATTCAGATGCCCTTTCGTGATCTTCGCCGCGTTCTTGCTCAAGATGGACGATTATTTCGTCCAAGTGGTCTGCAAAAACAATTGGACAGTCTGATTGAGCTCTGTCAATTCTATTTCGACCAACCGGACGAAATAATGCCAAAGATTGTTGACCACGACGCCTACAGCCAGGACCTCGCGCGCCGCGCGGCAGAGTATTTTTCACGCCATGGCTATGCCGGCAGCAGTATGCGCAAGATTGGCGCGCATCTGGGACTGTCCAAAAGCGCGCTCTATCACTATTTCCCGACCAAGGAGGCGTTGTTTCTGGCGTGCACGCATCAGGTCATGGGCGCATTCACGTCCCTGCCCATCGCGCCAGATGCGACTGAGGCACAGAAACTGGCGCAGCTGAGGGACCTGCTGCGGCCGGGTTTTGCCCGTGAGATGGCGCTGATTTTCGACTATCTGCGCGGCAAGACCGCCGAGGAGATCGCGGCGGATGAGGCGATGCAGCTTGCGCTGTCGACCTATCGCAGCGCGGTTGCCGACATTGTCGGAGAGGACGCGGCAGAGACCGCCCTCGCTCAGCTACTCGGCACGCTGCTGCTCGAATTCATGTCCGGACGATAAGCTGGCCCAAAAAAATCGCCGCAAGCCCAGATGCTTGCGACGATTATATCATGTAACAACTTTATGGCTGGACGAGCTAGCCCGCCGCGGTCTGCTCTTCCAGCTCCTGCGCCAGCGCTTCGGTACGCGCGGCCAGCTCCGCCAATGTTTCGGTCACCAGCGGCGGCACCACCGGCACCTCAATCCGTTCCGGCTCCGGTGCGGGCGCCGCGCGCAGCTCCGCCAACTCGGCATTGCGCTCCGCCAGCTCGGCCTCAACCTCCTTGATGCGGTCCTCAACAGCCGCCGTTTTATCTGCGAGCATCAGCCCAGCCATCAACAGCATCCGTGCCTCAGGCATCCGCCCGATCTGATCGGACAGCACCTGCGCCTCATCGTCCAGCATTTTGGCGGCGGAATGCAGATAGCTCTCTTCGCCCTCCTGGCAGGAGACCTCAAAACCGCGACCCCCGATATGAATGGTAACTTCGGGCATCAGATATCCTCCCCTTCGGGCATAGGCTGGGCGGTGAGCGGTGGCGGCGCAGCTGGCGTTGGCGCAGCGGACATGACTGCGGTATCCGCAACCGGCGGCTCAACCGCTGCAGCGACGGTCTGCTCCGCTCCCAACAGCGGCTCCAGCTTGGCCAATACAGCGTTGACCTCGGCCTGATCGCTGGCCCGCGCCGCCGTCAGTGCATCGATATCGGTCTGCAGCGCCGCGTTGATCAGCGTCGCATCCCCAACACCCGCAGCATTTGCCTCCCGCAGGGCGGCATTGGACGCGCGCAGCTGATCGTTGCTCTGCCGCAGCTCCTGTAGCGCAGCATCCAGACGCATCAGCGTTTCATTCTGCTGCGCGATGTCTTCAGCGCTCGGGCCTGCGGGACGCTCCGCCAGAGCGGCTGCGGCGCGCGCAGCTTCGGATTGCGCGGCCTCCAGCTGGCGCCGCAACGCCTCCATCTCAGCCTCCAGCGCAGCGGTATCCACCGCGGCCCCCAGATCATCCGGCTGTTCGGCCAGCTCTTCCTGTAGTCGCGCCAGCGAGGCCTGTGCCTCGTCGAGCTCATCTTGCAGAGCTTCGCGGGCAGTCGCCGCCTCATTGCCCTGCACTTCCATTTCCTGTTTCAGGCGCGCCACTTCCGCCTTCAGCGCATCTTTCTCGCTTGTATTGCTCAGCTCATTGCGCAGCAGCTCCACCTCGGATTGCAGCGCGGCCAGCTCACCGATGTCAGCGCCGGGCGCCGGGGCTGCGTTGGCCTCGGCCTCTTCAAGCTTGGCCCGCAGCACTTTCAGCCGCTCTTCCAACTGGGCATTGGCGAGTTTTTCCTCTTCCAGCGCGCGGCTGAGGTCACTCTGCGCCGCATCCGTCTTGGACTGGGCCTCTGCCTGGGCCTCTGCATGGGCCTCCGCCGAGGCGCGCGCATTGGCCTGCAACGCCGCCGCACCGCTACCAATCCGATCCATTGCCGCCAGGATCCGACCCTGCAATTCTTCGATCTGCTCCATGCCTGCCCCTTTACGACCCCGTGAGTGTCTGCCGGTCTTGTCTGCCGGTCCATATGCAGCGCGCTGATCCCCCGCTCGGCGGCCTGTTTTTGCATCCAGGGCGCGAATCAAGGCGGATCTGACGCTACACATCCAGCTTAGTTCATGCAGGGATAAATTACCCCCTGTTTGCTTTCAACCACTTGCAGCGTCAACTTCGCGCAGGAAGCCGCGCAAACGCTTGATCTTTGCCATATCACTGCTATTGAGCGCTCAGTCTGCCGAAAACCCAGAGGAAAAATCCAGTGGATCTGACAGCCCTGCGCAACGCAAACCCCGAACATTGGACCAAGGCCGCGGCCATCCGTGCCCTGACCCTTGATGCCGTTGCTGCGGCAAATTCGGGCCATTCCGGCATGCCGATTGGCATGGCCGATGTCGCCACCGTCCTGTTTGAAAAACACATGAAGTTCGATGTGGCGAACCCACAGTGGCCCGACCGCGACCGGTTTATCCTGTCCGCCGGTCACGGCTCCATGCTGATCTATTCGCTGCTCTATCTCATGGGCGATGCACAGGTGACGCTGGATCAGGTGAAGAACTTCCGCCAGATGGGCGCGCTGACCGCCGGTCACCCGGAAAACTTCCTCATCGATGCCGTGGAAACCACCACGGGTCCGCTGGGTCAGGGCATTGCCAATGCCGTGGGTTTTGCCATGGCAGAGGAGATGCAGCGCGCGCAGTACGGCCGCAAGCTGGTCGATCACCACACCTATGTGATCGCAGGCGACGGCTGCCTGATGGAGGGCATCAGCCAGGAGGCCATCGGCCTTGCCGGTCGTCACAGCCTCGGCAAACTGATCGTGTTCTGGGACAACAACAACATCACCATCGACGGCAGCGTTGAGCTGTCGGATCGCACCAACCAGGTGCAGCGCTTCAAGGCCTCTGGCTGGCAGGTGCTGGAAATCGATGGCCACGACCCCAAGGCCATCGACGAAGCCATTGAAGCTGCGAAGAAATCGAAGAAACCTTCGATGATCGCCTGCAAGACCCACATCGCGCTGGGTCATGCCGCACAGGACACCTCCAAGGGTCACGGCGCGCTGACAGATGCGGATCAGATGCGGGACGCCAAGGCCGCCTATGGCTGGACCACCGGCCCGTTTGAGGTGCCCGCAGATGTGAAATCCCAGTGGGAAGCCATCGGCCAGCGCGGCGCCGCCGAGCGCGAAGCCTGGGAATCCCGCTTTGCCGAAGCCTCGCAGCAGAAACAGGACCGCTTCAACCGCGCCTATGCGCTGGACGCGCCCAAGAAGCTGTCGGCCACCGTCAAGGCGCTGAAAAAGCAGATCTCCGAAACCCAGCCCAAGGTGGCGACCCGCAAATCCTCCGAGATGGCACTGGAAGTGATCAATCCGATCATGCCGGAAACCGTGGGTGGCTCTGCTGACCTCACCGGCTCCAACAACACCAAGACCGGCGATCTGGGCGTCTTTGACACGGACAATCGCAAGGGCCGCTACGTCTACTGGGGCATCCGTGAGCACGGCATGGCCTCGGCGATGAACGGTATGGCGCTGCACGGCGGTATGCGCCCCTATGGCGGCACTTTCTTCTGCTTCACCGACTACGCGCGTCCCGCGATGCGTCTGGCGGCCCTGATGAAGATCCCGACCGTCTTTGTCATGACCCATGATTCCATCGGCGTTGGCGAAGATGGCCCGACCCACCAGCCGGTGGAGCATCTGGCAATCTGCCGCGCGACGCCGAACACCTATGTGTTCCGTCCCGCCGACACCGTGGAAACCGCAGAGGCCTGGGAAATCGCCCTGACCTCGAAGGACACCCCCTCGGTGATGACCCTGACCCGGCAGAACCTGCCCACCGTGCGGACCGAGCATAAGCTCAGCAACCTGACCGCCAAGGGCGGCTATGTTCTGGCAGAGGCCGAGGGCAAGCGTCAGGTCATTCTGATCGCCACCGGTTCTGAGGTCTCCGTCGCGATGGACGCCAAGGCGAAGCTGGAGGCCGACGGTATCGGCACCCGCGTTGTCTCCATGCCCTGCATGGAACTGTTCGCCGAACAGGACGAAGCCTACCGCCGCAAGGTCCTGCCCGCAGGCCCGGTCCGCGTGGGTATCGAAGCCGCCGTGCGCGCCGGCGGCTGGGATCGCCTGCTGATGGGCGAACGTGGCCAGGAAAAGAAAGCCGCATTTGTGGGCATGGACAGCTTCGGCGCCTCCGCCCCCGCAGGCGAGCTGTTCGAGAAGTTCGGCATCACCGCAGACCACACCGTCGCGAAGGTGAAAGAGCTGCTGGGGTAATAGCTGTCATAACTCGAAAGTACGAAGGGCACCCAATCGGGTGCCCTTTTTCGTTGAAGCAGTTACGCATAGTTAAGCAAACGTCGGAGAACGATTGGAGGCAACAATGGCTAGCGACGACTATTGGCAGGAACCAGAGAGCATCTGGGAGAAAAGAAGAAAGGCACCATGGCACTTCTTTGCGAAAGCAGACAATGCGCGGATGTCGGCCTTTGTATTATCTCATATTGACAAGGCACAGGCTGATCAATTTTCTAAAGAAGCTGAATATGGCGGCGCCCATGCGTTCGCGTTGGGAGAAGGCTTCCGTAGAGAAGCCGCTATCTCGCTTGAGTTGATCTTGAAGGCCATTCTTTGCGTCAAGACAAAATCACCACCGCCACCTTCGCATGATGTCTACGAACTATGGGCGCAAGCGGGTCTGCCAAAAACAACAGACGATGACGCCTACCGCTTAGCAGAACTGAGCCAGTTGCTCTATTGGGCGGGAAGATATGCAGCACCTAGAAGAGACACAGACTTGGGAAAATCTCAGGAGCGTTTAGATCGTCACAAGAGAACCAAAAATCTGGGTAGCCTAAAGGTGCAGACTTTCATTCCTCTGAATTGGGAGGAATTCGATGCACTCTATCAAACTGCAGCTTCCCATTTCTGGGAACTAGAACCAAACAAGCCTGAAAACTTTGTCAGCTAAACTTAGTTAGGTCAGAAGTGTTAGCAACTGGGCGCTTCGCGCTCGGGCCGAGGGGTCGGTCCGGGCGCTGCCCATGCTCTGCACGGGCATTTTGATCAATGCCCCGCTGACTTCCCCGACACAGTCGCAAGCACCGGCCCCACAACCTTCGTCGCCAGCGGGATCAGGACCAGCCCCCAGACCAGCCCGAACACGCCGTCCATTGTGGCCTTGGCACTCCACTCGGCGAAACCGGTCCAAGCCGCAGGCACCGCGTGGCCGACGGCATAGGCCCAGTCGTGGATGTGATGGCCCAGCCAGCCAAAGCCCAGCACCTCCAGCCCGTGGATGATGATGGAGCCGCCGACCCACAGCATCGCTGCGGTGCCGACCACCGACAGGATCCACATCAGCACCGGCATGAATTTCACCAGCCCACGGCCCAGACCGCGCCCGATGGGCGTTGGTGCATTGCCCGCCAGATACAGCCCCACGTCATCCATCTTCACAATCACCGCAACCGATCCGTAAACCGCCAGCGTCACCCCGATGGCGACCACCGCCAGCGTTGCCGCCTGCATCCAGACATTCGGCGCCTCGATGGCGGCCAGCGCGATGGTCATGATTTCCGCCGACAGGATGAAATCGGTTTTGATCGCGCCTTTGATCTTTTGCTCCTCCAGATGGCCGGGATCCTTCACCGACATATCCTGTTCGATCTCGTGGCTGGCATGGGGGAACAACACGTGAAAGATCTTCTCGGCGCCCTCAAAACACAGATAGGATCCGCCCAGCATCAGCAGCGGCGTAATCAGCCAGGGCGCGAAATTGGCCAGCAGCATGGCGACCGGCAGCAGCAAGATCAGTTTGTTGAACAACGACCCGCGGGTGATGCGCCAGATGATCGGCAGTTCGCGCGCAGGGGCAAAGCCTTGCAGATACTTGGGTGTCACCGCCGCATCGTCGATGATCACGCCCGCCGTCTTGGCCCCCGCCTTGCTCGCTGCTGCGGCCACATCATCGACCGAGGTCGCCGCCACCTTTGCAATCGCTGCCACATCATCGAGCAAAGCCAACAATCCGCTCATACCCGGTCCCCTTTTCCATTCGCGCGCATTTTGGCCCACCCTATCCTATCGTCTATCAGGTACAAGCCGTTGAGCGGCCCGTTTGTTCCCGCCCTGCGTCAAACACCGTCACCTTATGCTGCTGCACGCCGGCAGAAACGTTATCGCAATCAGTCAATTCCGTTACCGCAACCAGTCAAGTTTTGCGCTAACAGTCTGGAATAATGCCATTTTTAAGCTTTTGACCCGAGGGAATGGTCGCTATAGCGAGGGCAATTCTTGCTCGTTTGGAGATACGCATATGACCATCAAAGTCGGGATCAACGGGTTTGGCCGCATCGGCCGCTGCACCCTGGCACATATCGCAGCCTCTGGCCGGGACGATATCGAAGTGGTCAAGGTCAATGCCACCGGCCCGCTGGAGACCGCAGCGCATTTGCTGAAATACGACTCCGTGCATGGCCGTTTCCCCGGCGAGGTCACCTTGGGTGAAAACACCATGAACCTCGGCCGTGGCGATATGCAGATGTTCTCCACCTACAATATGGACGATCTGGACTGGTCGGGTTGTGACGTGGTGCTGGAATGCACCGGCAAATTCAACGACGGCGAAAAGGCCAAGGCCCATCTGGCGCGCGGTGCCAAGAAGGTTCTGCTGTCCGCCCCCGGCACCAATGTCGACAAGACCATCGTCTTTGGCGTCAACGACGACAAGCTGCGCGCCAGCGACCGTATGGTTTCCAACGGCTCCTGCACCACCAACTGTCTCGCCCCACTCGCCAAGGTACTGGACGAAACTGTCGGCATCGAAAGCGGGATCATGACCACGATCCACGCCTATACCGGTGATCAGCCGACGCTGGACCGCCGCCACGACGATCTCTACCGTGCCCGCGCTGCTGCCATGGCGATGATCCCAACCACCACCGGTGCGGCCAAGGCACTGGGTGAGGTGCTGCCAAACCTGAAGGGCCGTCTGGACGGATCCGCCATCCGCGTGCCGACGCCGAATGTCTCCGCTGTGGATCTGACCTTCCGCGCCAGCAAACAGACCAGCGTCACCGAAATCAACGCCATCATGAGCGAAGCCGCCAAGGGCCATATGTCCCGCGTGATCGGCTACGAACCCGCACCGCTGGTCTCGATTGATTTCAACCACACGGAACACAGCTCCATCTTTGCGCCGGATCAGACCCGCGTGGTGGAAAACAGCCTGGTCCGCGTTCTGGCCTGGTATGACAATGAATGGGCCTTCTCCGTCCGTATGGCGGATGTGGCCGTGGCAATGGGTCGCCTGAGCTAACCCTGCCCCGACATAGCACGCGCTCTCTAGGCGCTGCGACTTGTAAGACACCGCCCGGTCAGGCATATCTGGCCGGGCGTCTCTTTTTTGAACCCAGGATCATGACCAACAAAGTTGCCCTCATCCTTGCGCTGCTGATCCTGACCGCTATTGCCGTGGATCTCTGGCTATTTGGCACTGAACATATGGTGTTTCTGGGCAAACGCCTGTTTGAACTGATCGACTGGATCGCCTTCTGGCGCTGATCTTTCGGACGGAACACGAAAAAGGCGGCCCCGAATGGGACCGCCGCAGCTTCAGCTCAATGTGACACGGCTCACTTCGCCAGTTGACGGCGCAGCTCGCTCTCAACCAGCGGCGTCACGAATTTCGAGACATCGCCCCCAAGCCGCGCGATTTCCTTCACCAGCTTTGATGCGATTGCCTGGTGCCGCGCCTCGGCCATCAGAAACACTGTCTCAACCGAACTGTCGAGCGCGCGATTCATCCCGACCATCTGGAATTCATACTCAAAATCAGCCACCGCCCGCAGCCCCCGCACGATGATCTGCGCGCCAACGTCGCGGGCGCAGTCGATCAGCAGGTTCTCAAACGGATGGGCCACAATCTCGGTGCCGGTCTGTTCGCTCAGCTTGGCACATTCCGCCTCGATCATGGCCACACGCTCTTCCAATGAAAACAGCGGCCCCTTGTCTCGGTTGATCGCAACGCCGATCACAAGCTTGTCCACCAGCGCACTGGCACGACGGATAATATCTATATGCCCCAATGTGATGGGATCGAATGTGCCGGGATACAAGCCAATACGCATGGGGCCTCTCCTGCCTGCTGGTTGGGTGCGCGCAAGCAAACATTTTTGTCATCGGGGCGCAAGAGCGTGGAAATACCGAGCCGCTCCTGCGCCGTGACGTCAGGGCTTCGACAGCGGCCACGGCCAGTGTCGAAGCGCAGGGTCAGTGACCCATGATCATGCCCTCAAGGGCATCTTTCTCCATCGCAACCTCGGCCAGCTGTGCCTTCACAACATCGCCCAGCGACACCAGACCGATCAGCTTGCCATCTTCCACCACCGGCATGTGGCGAAACCGTCCCTCGGTCATCTGTTTCAACACATCCTCGACGTTGGACTGGCTGGTACAGGTGACCAGCTTGCGGGTCATATACTCACTGGTGGCCTTGCTGAGACAGCCGGAGCCACTGCGGGCCAGTTCACGCACGATATCGCGCTCGGACAGGATACCGTCGGCGGTCTCGCCATCGCTGGAGACCACTACGGTCCCGATCTTGTGATCGCCCAGCAGTTTGGCAGCCTCAGATATCGTTGCCTCAGGAGCAATGGTCACCACCCCAGAGCTTGCCTTGGACTTCAGAATCAATTGAACCAGCATAGGCGCTCCTTTTTGTAATTTTCTTGCGTACCACCAAGGGTTGCCCTATCGCGGCATCAAGTCAAGCCTTCCAGCCGGACCACTTCGTCGCGTATGCCTTTCGACAACGCCTGCGCAAACCGATTGAGTCGGTCGCTGCGCTGATCCCCCTGGTGGCGCACAAGGTAGAAACTACGCGTCAGGCTGATCTTGTCGGTCAGCACTTTGCGCAGGGAGCGGTGCGACGGCAGCGTGAAATCATGCGCCACGCACAGCGCTGTCCCCTCCGCCGCCAGTTTGATCTGCACCGAGACTGAATTGGAGGCCAGCGCCACCCGCTCGACGCCAAGATTGGCAAGGTAGTCCAGCTCGCGGTCAAAAATCATATCGGGAATATAGCCGATCATCTTGTGATGCTTCAGATCGTCCAGCTTTTCGATCGGCGGATGCTCGCGCAGATAGTGACGCGATCCCACAAGATGCAGTTTGTAGTCGGTGATTTTCTGCACCAGCAGCTGGCCCGCGGTGGGCGCGCTGACCGTCACGGCCATATCGGCCTCGCGACGGCTCAGGTTGATCACCCGCGGCAAGGCGACGATCTGGATATCCAGATCCGGGTTCTCAGCGCCAATCTTGGCACAGACCTGCGGCAGCAGATAATTGGCGCTGCCATCCGGTGCGCCGATACGGATCTGCCCGGACAGCGTATCGCTCGGCCCCACCAGCGCCTCCTGCCCCGCGCGCATCGCCTGTTCTGCCGCCTCCGCATGACCCAACAAACGGTCCCCGGCGGCACTCAGCGCATAGCCCTGCGGCGATTTTACAAACAGCGGCGTATCCAGCGCCTCTTCAAAGCGGGAAATCCGCCGCCCAACCGTTGCCGGGTCCATTTTCAGGATCCGCCCGGCCCCTGACAGGCTGCTCTCACGCGCCACTGCCAGGAACACCCGCATGTCATCCCATTGTGGATCCATGAGCTTTCCCTCCTCCTGCCGTCAACATTCTGTTAACCTTTGCGTTCCTGCAAAGCCTCTTTGAGATCTTTCCTCTTTTCCAGTGTTTTTTGCAAGCCTAGGATGGCGACAACATGAACAGAGGAGGATCCGATGAAAGAGCTCGGCCACTTTATCAACGGCAAACTTGTCTCCGGCACCTCGGGCCGGTTTGACGATGTTTTCAACCCCGCCACCGGCGACGTGCAGTATCAGTGCCCGATGGCCAGCGCTGCGGAAACCACCGATATCATTGAAAAGGCTGCTGCCGCGCAGCCGGCCTGGGGCGCCACCAACCCGCAAAAACGCGCCCGCGTGATGATGAAAATGGTCGCGCTGATGAACCGCGACATGGACAAGCTGGCCGAAGCTCTGAGCCGCGAGCACGGTAAAACCATTCCCGACGCCAAAGGCGATTTGCAGCGCGGTCTGGAAGTCATCGAATATTGCGTTGGCGCACCGCAGATGCTGAAGGGGGAATTCACCGACAGCGCAGGCCCCGGCATCGACATGTATTCCATGCGCCAGCCGCTGGGTGTTGTCGGCTCCATCATGCCGTTCAACTTCCCTGCCATGATGCCGCTGTGGCACGTTGGCCCGGCGCTGGCCTGCGGCAACGCCGTGGTGCTGAAACCTTCCGAACGTGACCCCTCCGTGCCGCTGATGCTGGCGGAGCTGTTTGTTGAGGCAGGTCTGCCCGAAGGTGTGTTCCAGGTTGTGAACGGCGACAAGGAAGCCGTGGACACCATTCTGGACAGCGAAATCATTCAGGGCGTGTCCTTTGTCGGCTCCACCCCGATTGCGCAGTACATCTATTCCCGCGCCACCGCCAACGGCAAGCGCGCGCAGTGTTTTGGCGGTGCCAAGAACCACATGATCGTGATGCCCGACGCCGATCTGGACCAGGCCGCAGATGCGCTGGTTGGCGCCGGTTTCGGCGCGGCTGGCGAACGCTGCATGGCAATCTCCGTTGCCGTCCCCGTTGGTGAAGAAACCGCCGACAAGCTGATCGAAAAGCTGATCCCGCGCATCGAGAAGCTGAAGGTCGGCCCCTACACGGCTGGCGACGACGTCGACCTCGGCCCGGTTGTGACCGCTGCGTCCAAAGAACGGATCCTGGGCCTGATCCAGTCCGGCGTTGACCAGGGTGCCAAGCTGGTGGTGGACAACCGCGACTTCAAACTGCAGGGCTATGAGGACGGCTTCTTTGTTGGCGCGCATCTGTTTGACCATGTCACCCCCGACATGGACATCTACAAGCAGGAGATCTTTGGCCCGGTGCTGTCCACCGTGCGTGCGAACAGCTATGAAGACGCGCTGAAACTGGCGATGGATCACGAGTACGGCAACGGCACCGCGATCTTTACCCGTGATGGTGACACCGCACGTGACTTCGCGTCCCGCGTCAACATCGGCATGGTCGGCATCAACGTGCCAATCCCTGTGCCACTGGCCTATCACACCTTCGGCGGCTGGAAGAAATCCATGTTCGGCGACCTGAACCAGCACGGCCCGGACAGCTTCAAATTCTACACCCGGACCAAGACCGTGACCTCCCGCTGGCCCTCGGGCATCAAGGAAGGTGGCGAGTTCAACTTCAAGGCGATGGACTGATTTTCAGGTCAATCCGCTGGCAATTCAAGGCTCCGGCACTGCCGGGGCCTTTTCTCATTGTATGGTCCGCAATTGATGTTGCCGCGCCGCACTCCCCGTATTTCTGCGCACTTGCGCGTGATTTCATCGCATTTGGCCCGGATTTTACTTGCTCAATATCACCGGTAGTCTATCCGGTCTGCCAGAGGCAGTGAAACGACAGGCAGATAAGTATGTCCCAAAAGCAGAACGGGCCGCAGACGGCTGAGAAGACGGCACGTGATTGGGTCAAGATCCTCGCGCAATACCGCGAGCCCAATATGCTGCGAAGCCTGTTTGAACTGACCGTCACCGTTGTGCCTTTTGTGCTGCTCTGGGCCTTGGCCTGGTGGTCACTCTCGGTCAGCTACTGGCTGACACTGGGCCTCTCGGTTCTGATCGCGGCCTTCCTTCTGCGGCTCTTCACCATTCAGCACGATTGCGGCCATGGTTCGTTTTTCAGCAACCGTCGGCTCAGCGACTGGGTCGGACGCATCATTGGTGTGCTGACCCTCACGCCTTATGACGTCTGGCGCCGCACCCATTCGATCCATCACAGCACCCATGGCAACCTCGGCAAACGTGGCATGGGCGATATCCACACCATGACCGTTGCCGAATACCACGCCGAAAGCCGCTGGGGCCGTCTGATGTATCGCCTCTACCGCCATCCGATCACCCTGTTTGCGATTGGCCCGGGCTATCTGTTCTTCCT
Source organism: Phaeobacter sp. HS011 (assembly GCF_018101215.1). NCBI lineage: Bacteria > Pseudomonadati > Pseudomonadota > Alphaproteobacteria > Rhodobacterales > Roseobacteraceae > Phaeobacter > Phaeobacter sp. HS011. The sequence goes on from NZ_JAGEUF010000003.1 coordinate 45,187, forward strand.
GCAGAACCGTATTCCCTACGGTCTGATGGGACAGGCCCGCTACTGGATCAGCGCGATGGGCACCAATCTCACCATCGTGATTGCGCTCGCTGCGATCTGGTATTTTGGCGGTCTGATGCCGCTTTTGCTGATCTTTGTCCCGGCAACCCTGCTTGCCGCCACCGCCGGGCTGTGGTTGTTCTACGTCCAGCACCAGTTCGAAACCACCCAGTGGGAACAGGAAGACGACTGGCAGCTGCATGATGCCGCCCTGCACGGCAGTTCACATTACGTGCTGCCGCCGGTGCTGCAATGGATCAGCGCCAATATCGGCATCCACCATGTGCATCACCTCTACAGCCGCATCCCGTTCTACCGTCTGCCGCAGGTGCTGCGCGACCATGCAGAACTGGCCGAGGGTAACCGGATGACCATCCGCGAGAGCCTCGCCAACGCCCGGCTGCATCTGTGGGACGAGAACAGCAAACGCCTGTTGTCCTTCGCTCAGGTCCGTCAGCTCTACGGCTGACCGGCCCCCTGCGCGGCTGCCCCGTCCGGATACTCCAGTGGAGCTGTCCCGGTGCGCATCTCCAACGGCGCATACCAAGCTGTGGCAAATTTTCGCTGGTCCAAGCCTCATCGGGCTACACAACCCTGTGAGGCCGGCAATTTTCGCAACCTGCCCCCTAGGAAATTGCGGCCCCATGCTTAGTTTAAGGCCGCATGCCCGAGCAGACCGCCGAAGGATACCATGACCAAAATTTACATGACCCGCCGCGCCGCCCTGTCCGGGCTTGGCGCCACATTGGCCACACCGACCCTGCTGCGCGCGCAGTCAAGCGATGCCTTCCCGGTGGAAGAGCCAAAGATCGAGACCGAAATCCCGGTCAAACGCAACATCTCCTCTTTCCAGCAGCAGGCCTGGCAGGATCATTTCGATGAGCTTGGTGTGGGCTGTATGCTGGCCGATATCTCTTCGCGCGCGCTGCATTACTGGGGGGGCGATGGGGTCACCTATCGGCTGTTCCCCTCTTCTGTGCCAATGACAGAGGAACTGACCAAGCGCGGTTACACCAAAGTGGTGCGCAAGGCCAAGAATCCAAGCTGGACCCCGACAGCCTCAATGCGCGAACGCGACCCTTCGCTGCCCTTGCGCATGGAGGGCGGCGCTGGCAATCCGCTGGGTACCCGCGCCATGTACCTCAGCTGGCCCGCCTATCTGGTTCATGGCACCCATGATACCCGCAAGATCGGTCGCCAAAGCAGCTCCGGCTGTATCGGCCTCTATAATCAGCACGTCGAAGCGCTCTATGAGATGGTGGAGGTCGGCACCCAGGTCCGCCTGCTCTAAGCGCAGACGCACCCAGCAGCTGGACCCGCGGCCATTTCTCCAGCGCATAACGAGGATTGCCACCAACGCGGCTCTACCTGACAAGGTGACGGCTGAGGCCCCGCCTCAGACCGTGGACCCCAACAGGCTGCAAACCGGCAAAGCGCGCACCGGCATTGCGGGGCGCGCTTTTCATTTGGCAGTCAGATCACTCAGTATAGCGGTACCGATCCGAGACGCCCCCCCGGATGGCCATAAGCACGTGCGCGCAGGGCCTAGACCTTGCCCTCCGCGAGGCTCAGATGATCCGGTTTCAGACCGTCATCATACCGCTGGATCGCCTTCTCCATCAGCGCTTCGAAATCGCGGACATATTGCTCAGTATCATACAGCGGCGTGGTCGGGATATTCGCTTTCAGTTTCTCACGCAGCGCCTGCCGCTCTTCCGGCTGGGTGGCCAGCCGCAGCGCCAGCGCACGATACTCCTCATCCGTCTCGGCAATCAGCTCCGGGCAGCCGACAGCCGTCACGATACTCGCCGCGACCCGGGCCGCAAATTGCTCTCCCGGTTTGGTGACCACGGGCACGCCGGACCACAACATCTCGCTCGCCGTGGTGTGGGCATTACAGGCAAACGTATCGAGGAAGATATCCGCAAGAGGTAGGCGCGCAACGTGATCCGGAGTGCTGCAGCGACCGGCAAAGACAATCCGATCCGCAGGAACCCCGCGCGCCTCTGCTTCCTTCAGTATATTGGCACGGACGATGTCAGCAGCAGCCAGGAACCACAGAACGCTGTTATCCACGTCCTTCAGCAGGTCCATCCAGATATCAAATTCTGCCGGGGTAACCTTGTTGTGGTTGTTGAAGGAACAGAACACTACCGCATCCTCCGGCAGCCCCATATCGGCCCGTGTCGGCTTTTCCTCAGGATGCGCGCGGCTGTTGTCATTCACCTGATAACAGTTCGGCATATAGAGAATCTTCTCTGAGAAATGACGTCGCCCCTCCTTTGGGACGGTAACGGGATCCGCGAGGAAGTAGTCCATCGTCGGCATGCCTGTTGTGCCTGGATACCCCAGATAGGAGATCTGCACCGGCGCTGCGCGGAAACCGAAAATCGCAGGCCGGGCATGTTTGGTGTAACCTTTCAGGTCAATGGCAATATCGAGACCATCCGCCCGCGCCAGTTCGGCCACATCCTCGTCTTTCATGTTCTCGATCTGCCGGTAGCAATCTGCTGACGTCAGAACGCGCTGACGCATCACGTTATCGGGTTGTGCGCTGTAGTCGTAAATGTAGATTTCGAACTTGCCCCTGTCATGCAACTCAAAATGGCGAGCCATCAGGAACATCGTCGCATGATTGAAGAAATCGCATGAAAAATAGCCAATCCGGATCTTACGACCAGCCACGGGAGACCGGTCGAATTTGCATGCAACTTTCCGATCCGAGATAGCCGCCTTTTTCTTGGTTTTCATAACAGCGCGCTTTTTCTGAAAGGCGCCGTCATCTACATAGAGCAGCGTGGTGAACGGGTCACCATTGGCCGGATCATTGTCCAGTATCCTCAACTTGTTTTTCTGGTCCTGATAGACCGCCCAGTCGCAGAGATTCATCTGCGACTGCACAAGCCGCGAAACATTCATCGCATTTTCCGGGTCCAGCTGATATACGGCTTCGAAAAAACCCACCGCGTCGCTAAGCTTGTCCATCAGGAATAAAATGGTCCCGATCGCGCTCAGCCATGTGGGATTGGTCGGCTCCAGTTTGAGGGCACCCATCAAATGCTTCAGGGCCAGCTCGTATTTTTTCTCCTGCATAAAGCTAGACGCGACCTCTGCATGCAGCGTGGCATTGTTCGGCTCAAACATAAGCGCCTGAGTGGTCAGCTCGCGTGCGCGTTGGTAATCGGCCTCCACAAAGGCCCGACTGGCCTCGACCTTGAGTTTTTCAACGGGTGATAGGACAGGCGTCTCAAGTTTGCGACGCGCCGATTTCGAAAGATGTTTGGTGCGCAATGGCTTGTTCATAGAAAGTCTGCCCTCAGCTGATCCTCCGCGGCTGCAATGCGCCACGGTTTTTGACAAATTTCAGTCAGTTTGAAGGAAAATGCCTAAGAAACGGTTCACTTCACTTCCTGTCGCACTTCTTGCAGCAATGCCCTTACTTATCCGCCAGAACCAAGGGCAAACCGACATTTCTGCACAGCAGCTTTGCACCGCTGCCGCTTGCCCTGTCGCGCTTGGGTCGCTAGAAAAATAAACAACCGTTCAATTCATGACGACTCCGGCGGGTCATATCCGGGCCGGGCTGCGTTCACACGAGGGAGGACACGCTGTGGATTTCGCATTGACCGAGGAACAGACCGCCATTTTCGATATGGCTTTTGCCTTTGGACAGGAGCATATCGCCCCCTTCGCCCGCCAGTGGGAGGCCGAGGGCACAATTCCGAAATCGCTCTGGCCGCAGATCGGCGAGCTGGGCTTTGGCGCGCTTTATGTCTCCGAAGAAACCGGCGGCGCGGGCCTGTCGCGACTGGATGCCACCTTGGTGTTTGAGGCGCTGTCGATGGCCTGCCCGTCTGTTGCGGCCTTCCTGTCGATCCACAACATGTGCGCCAAGATGCTCGACAGCTTTGCCAGTGACGAGATGAAGGCGCGGATCATGCCTGACATCCTGTCGATGAAGACCGTGCTCAGCTACTGTCTCACCGAGCCCGGTTCCGGCTCTGATGCCGCAGCGCTGAAAACCCGTGCTGCCAAAACCAACGAGGGCTATACTCTCAACGGCACCAAGGCCTTCATCTCGGGTGGGGGGTATTCCGACGCCTATGTCTGCATGGTGCGCAGCGGTGAGGACGGCCCCAAAGGTGTCTCTACCGTCTATGTCGAGGATGGCACAGCAGGGCTCAGCTTTGGCGGGCTTGAGGAGAAAATGGGTTGGAAGAGCCAGCCCACAGCCCAGGTTCAGTTCGACGACTGCAAAATCCCCGCCGCCAATCTGGTCGGAGAAGAAGGCAAAGGGTTCACCTACGCGATGAAAGGTCTGGATGGCGGGCGTCTGAATATCGCCTCCTGCTCGCTCGGCGCGGCACAGCAGGCGCTGACCATGACCCTGCAATATATGTCCGAGCGCAAGGCCTTTGGCAAATCCATCGATCAGTTCCAGGGCCTGCAATTCCGCCTTGCGGATATGGAAATCGAACTTCAGGCGGCCCGTGTGTTCCTGCGTCAGGCCGCGTGGAAGTTGGATCAGGGCGCGCCGGATGCCTCCAAACACTGCGCTATGGCGAAGAAGTTTGTCACCGAAGCTGGCTCCAAAGTGGTCGATCAATGTCTGCAACTGCATGGCGGCTATGGCTATCTCGCGGACTATGGCATCGAAAAACTGGTGCGCGATCTGCGGGTTCACCAGATCCTGGAAGGCACCAATGAGATCATGCGTGTGATCACCGCGCGCCATCTTCTGGCCGAAAACCACTGAGGCAGCCATGAGCGATATTGATATCCGCATCACTGGCCGCGCCGGGCGGATTACCCTCACCCGCAGCAAGGCGCTGAATGCGCTGAGCTATGACATGTGCATGGCCGTCGACGCCGCGCTGAAAGCCTGGGCCGATGACGATGCCGTTGATCTGGTGGTGATGGACGCCGAGGGCGAGAAAGCCTTCTGTGCGGGCGGTGACATTGCCGAACTCTACCAGACCGGCACCAGTGGCGATTACGACTATGGTCGCCGGTTCTGGCGCGATGAATACCGTATGAACGCCCGGATCTTTGAATACCCCAAACCGGTGGTCAGTTTTCTGCAGGGGTTCGTCATGGGTGGCGGCGTCGGTCTTGGCTGCCATGGTACCCATCGCATCGTCGGCAACAGTACGAAGATCGCCATGCCCGAGGTTGGCATCGGTCTTATTCCTGATGTTGGCGGCACCCTGATGCTGGCCCTGGCGCCGGGGCGTCTGGGGGAATACCTCGGCCTCACAGGGGCGCGGATGACGGCGGCGGACGCGATCTATGCGGGCTTTGCCGACCACTACATCCCCGAAACCCGCTGGCCTGAGCTAATCGCCGAACTGGAACACTCAGGCCGCGCCAATCTGCTTGCAGACGCCGCAGAGACCGCACCCGAAGGCCGTCTGGAGGCGCTACGCGACACCATCGACCACAGTTTTGCCGGCGAAACACTGGGCGCTATTCTGACCACACTTGATCAAGACAGCAGCGCCTTCGCCGACGAGACACTGAAAACCCTGCGACGCAACGCCCCGCTGTCGATGGCCTGCACCGTCGAGCTGCTGCACCGGCTGCGCCTCGGCACCATGGGCATTCGCAAGGCGCTTGAACTGGAATACCGCTTCACCCATCGTGCGATGGAGAAGGGCGACTTTCTGGAAGGCATCCGCGCCCAGATCATTGACAAGGACCGCCAGCCCAAATGGCAATATGCAGATCGTGATGTGCCTGCTACCGCTGTCAGCCAGATGCTGATGCCGCTGGCGACCCAGACGCTGCAGTTTGAGGAGGAGAACACATGAACATCGGATTTATCGGTCTTGGCAATATGGGCGGCCCGATGGCGGCCAATCTGGCCAAGGCAGGCCACACCGTCACCGGCTTTGACATGGCGGATGTCTCGATTGAGGGTGTCACCATGGCGGCCTCCGCCGCTGAGGCCGCGACCGGCGCCGACGTGGTGATCACCATGCTGCCGAATGGCCAGATCCTGCGCGCGGTTGCAGATGACGTCATCCCGGCCATGGCAGAGGGTACCACGCTGGTGGATTGTTCCACCGTCGATGTCGACAGCGCCCGTGCCGTGGCCGATCAGGCAGGGTCCGCCAACCTGATGTTTGTCGATGCCCCGGTCTCCGGCGGTATTGGCGGCGCTTCAGGTGGCACGCTCACATTTATGGCCGGCGGCTCCGCTGCAGCCTTTGCAGCAGCGGAACCACTGTTTGACATCATGGGTCAGAAGGCTGTGCATTGTGGCGATGCCGGCGCCGGTCAGGCCGCCAAGATCTGCAACAACATGATCCTCGGCATTACCATGATCGGCACCTGCGAGGCCTTTGCCCTTGCCGACAAACTGGGCCTCGACCGTCAGAAGATGTTCGATGTGGTCTCCACCTCCTCTGGCTACAGCTGGTCGATGAACGCCTATTGCCCGGCGCCGGGGGTTGGCCCTCAATCGCCTGCCGATAATGACTACCAGCCCGGTTTTGCCGCAGAGCTGATGCTGAAGGATCTGCGCCTGGCACAGCAAGCCGCCCATAGTGCGGATGCCGATACCCCGATGGGGGCGCTGGCACAGGCGCTCTATTCCATGTTTGTTGAGGAAGAAGGCGGCGCAGGCAAGGATTTCAGCGCCATGCTGCCCCGCTTTGAGGCGCGCAGCCGCCACGATTGATCCCGCACGCACCGCAGGGCACAGCCTACCGCGGCCTATGCGCCGCCATACCGGCCAGCCAGCGGTGCCTACGCAGATCATCCGCGCTTTCATAAAAAAGCAAAACACCGCAGCCCGGATATAGGCTGCGGTGTTTTGCTTTAAATTGGCGTTTCACATCGAAAATATGCCAACCCCATTATTTCGACCAAACCGCCGTGAAACCTGCAACAGCGGATCGCGAAATTGTCGTTAATATTTCCCTAACACGCCAGAACCGCCGTTAGGAAATATAAAATTCTCATTTTTACGCCGCCGGGCGCGTTAACTTTTTCCTAGACGCATGAAAACCCATATGCCAACCTACCATTAGATCAACGACATATCTGATCACCCCCGACGATGCGGCTAGAAACGGCCCCTCCCTCTGGAAGCAATCCGGACACCACCTGTCAATTGGCATCAGGTCAGTAAACTGTGGAAATTAACAACAGAAATAGAATGAGAAAGGAAACAATTAACAGAAGCGATCCTTTGCGAATACGTAAGAAACGACACTGATCCCCCACCGGTTTCGTCTATTTCGTCGCATTTACACAGGTTCGTTTGGCTTCTGAAAAGAAGACTTCCACGCCAATTGGATTAAAGACTTTGGTTTGCGACATCTGCTGCCTGCATGTCCTCGTCTGCAGGCTCTCCCCCACCCCCAACGGGTGTCGCGCCGTCCCAATCCAGCTCTGTGGAAAGCGCCGCTGACAGAACGTCGGCGGCGCTTCGTTTTTTGGGGTCAGACCCGTCGAGGGATACTGCAAAGCCTGCGGCGGATCACTCCGCCGCGAGACTGCGGGCGTCGAGGATCTCTTTGAGGTAGTGACCGGTATGGCTGCCCTTCGTTGCGGCCACATCCTCCGGCGTGCCTGCGGCTACGATTTCGCCGCCGCCATCGCCGCCTTCCGGCCCAATATCAATGATCCAGTCGGCGGTTTTGATCACATCCAGATTATGCTCGATCACCACCACGGAGTTGCCCTGTTCGACCAGTTCATGCAGCACTTCCAGCAGCTTGCGAACATCCTCGAAATGCAGACCCGTGGTCGGCTCATCCAGAATATACAGCGTTCGCCCGGTGGACCGTTTGGCCAGTTCCTTCGACAATTTGACTCGCTGCGCCTCGCCGCCCGACAAGGTGGTCGCCTGCTGGCCCACCTTGATATAGCCAAGGCCCACCCGCATCAGCGCATCCATCTTGTCGCGGATCGACGGCACCGCCTGGAAAAACTGTTGCGCATCCTCCACCGTCATATCCAGCACATCGGCAATCGACTTGCCCTTGAACTGGATTTCCAGCGTCTCGCGGTTGTAGCGCGCGCCCTTGCAGGTCTCACATTCCACATAGACATCCGGCAGGAAGTGCATCTCGATCTTGATGACCCCATCGCCCTGACAGGCCTCGCAGCGTCCGCCCTTCACGTTGAAGGAGAACCGGCCCGGTTTGTAGCCACGGGTTTTGGATTCCGGCAGCCCGGCAAACCACTCGCGGATCGGAGTAAAGGCCCCGGTATAGGTCGCCGGATTTGAACGCGGCGTGCGCCCGATCGGGCGCTGGTCAATGTCGATCACCTTATCCAGATGCTCCAGCCCCTTGATGGTTTCACAGGGGGCCGGGGTCTGGCGTGCGCCATTCAGGCGCATGGACGCGGTCTTGAACAGGGTTTCAATGGTCAGCGTGGACTTGCCGCCACCAGACACGCCCGAAACACACAGAAACTTGCCCAGCGGGAACTCTGCCGTGACGTTCTTGAGGTTGTTGCCGGTGGCCTTGACCACCTTCACCGATTTCCCATTGCCCTTGCGGCGCACCGATGGGACCGCAATCTCGCGTGTGCCGGAGAGATACTGCCCGGTGATCGACCCTTCATCAGCGGCAACCATCTCTGGCGTGCCGTGGCTGACCACCTGCCCGCCATGCACACCGGCACCGGGACCGATGTCAAAGACATAATCCGCCTCGCGGATCGCGTCCTCGTCATGTTCGACCACGATCACCGTATTACCCTGATCCCGCAGGTTTTTCAGGGTTTCCAGCAACCGGTCATTGTCACGCTGATGCAGCCCGATGGACGGCTCATCCAGCACATAAAGAACGCCTGTCAGACCAGAGCCGATCTGCGATGCCAATCGGATCCGCTGGCTCTCCCCACCGGAGAGCGTGCCGGCATTGCGGCTCAGGGTCAGGTATTCCAGACCGACATTATTCAGAAACCCAAGCCGTTCGCGAATTTCCTTCACGATGGCGCGGGCGATTTCCTGTTTCTGCGCCGACAGCTGATTAGGCACATCCTCAATCCAGGCCAACGCCTCGCGGATCGACATCTGCACCACCTGCCCCACATGCAGCAGTTGATCCGGGCGGGCGCCAGCAGGACCGATTTTAACCGCCAGCGCCTCTTCGCGCAGACGATAGCCTTCGCAGACACCGCAGGACCGGTTGTTCTGGTAGCGTTCGAATTCTTCGCGAATCCAGTTGGAATCCGTCTCTCGGTAGCGCCGTTCCATATTCGGAATGACCCCTTCGAAGACGCGCGTCACCTCATAGACGCGGCCGCCTTCATCGTAGCGGAACTTGATTTCCTCGTCGCCGGAGCCGCGCAGGAACACCTGCTGCACCTTGTTCGGCAAGTCTTTCCACTTGGTGTTCTTGTTGAACTGATAATGCTTGGCGATGGCTTCGATGGTCTGCAGAAAATAGGGCGATTTGCCCTTGCGCCAGGGGGCCAGCGCCCCGTCATAGATTTTCAAGTTCTGATCCGGCACCACCAGACGCTCGTCAAAGAACAGCTCAACCCCCAGACCGTCACATTCCGGACAGGCGCCAAACGGCGCGTTAAAGGAAAACAGCCGCGGTTCGATCTCAGGGATGGTGAAACCGCTGACCGGGCAGGCAAAGTTCTCGGAAAAGGTGATCCGCTCAGGCTCAGGCGCCTCTTCACCCTCGGCCGCACGCGGGGCGGTTTCCAGAATGGCAATCCCATCGGCCAGATCCAGCGCGGTCCGCAGGCTGTCGGCCAGCCGGGTCTCTAACCCCTCGCGCACCACCAGACGATCAACAACGACGTCGATGTCATGGCGGAACTTCTTGTCCAATGTTGGTGGCTCATCCAGCTCGTAGAATTCGCCATCGACCTTCACGCGCTGGAACCCCTGTTTGCGCAGCTCCAGGAATTCCTTGCGGTATTCCCCCTTGCGGTCCCGCACGATGGGCGCCAGCAGGAAGCCACGGGTACCCTCCTCCAGCGTCATGATCCGGTCGACCATATCCTGCACCTGCTGCGCCTCAATTGGCATTCCGGTGGCCGGCGAATAGGGCGTGCCCGCGCGGGCAAACAACAGACGCAGATAGTCGTAAATCTCGGTCACGGTGCCCACAGTCGATCGCGGGTTTTTCGAGGTGGTTTTCTGCTCAATGGAGATCGCGGGCGACAGGCCACTGATGTGATCCACATCCGGCTTTTCCATCATATCGAGGAACTGGCGCGCGTAGGCAGACAGGCTCTCGACATAGCGGCGCTGGCCTTCGGCATAGATGGTATCAAACGCGAGGCTGGACTTGCCCGAGCCGGACAATCCGGTGATCACCACCAGCTGATCGCGCGGGATATCCACGTCGATGTTTTTCAGGTTGTGCTCGCGCGCACCGCGCACTTCGATCGATTTCAACTCAGCCATACTGCCCCCAGATTCAACGCCAGCCACCCTTGCAGCCAGTGTCCGACCCTACAGATAGGGACTGCGCGCCGAGTCTCCAATAGAAAAATGAGAACGGAGCGCGAACATGCTCAGATTGCTGCGGTTTGCCCGCGCCGCCGTGCCAGCATCGCATGCACAGCAAAGCCGCCGAGGAACAACACCAGCGCCAGCATCATCATTCCATGGTATCCGCCAACAGCAACGGCGGCCACCATCAGCGGCGTACCAATGGCATTGCCCATATTGCCGGCCTGGCTCATCGCGCCATTGGATTGCGCCTGCTCTGCCGCCTCGGCGTTCAGCTGCGGCACCGAGGCAAAGCTGGCCCCCTGCACCAGCCCAAAGGCCACCGCCAGCGCCATGCAGGCCAGCGGCAGACCGGGCATCAGCAGCAGCCAGACCGCGCCACCAGCGGCCAACAGAAACCCAGCCTGCACCACACGCACCGCCGCCATCCGGCGCAGCAGCCAGACGCCCAGCGTCATCGAGGTGGCAATGCTGACCAGCGGCATGGCACTGATCACGCCCACCCGCACCGCAGGGTCCAGATGCGGTGGCAACACCGTCAGAAGCGCCACAAAACAGGTGGTATAGAACAGCCAGCCCGCCGCCGGGGCCACTTTCGCCGCAGAGCGGTAGATCTCAAGATGCAGGCCCGGCAGGTCCGCCAGCTTGGGCAGCGGTAAACGGGGTGGGACCTGCACCGATTTCAGCACCCGTCCCAACACCACTGCCAACACTGCCATCACCAGCGCATGGGCACCAAACAGCGACAACAGGCCGAACCCGGCAACCAGCGGCAGGCCAAACCAGACCAGCAGCGCAAAGGAGACACCAAAGAAGGTACTCCAGATCGACAGCGCCGTGCCACGGTGGCGCGGGCTACAGATCTGCGGGATCAACGTTGGGGCTGCCACCACGATCCCAAGATGCGACAGGCCTTCGATCAGCCGTGTTGCCAGAAACAGACCATAGGGCAGATGCAGCGCCTGAAGTGCCGACATCGCCGCCCCGATCCACAGCGCCCACACAAGGCTGCGACGATAGCCGAACGAGGCGACAAACCCGCCCGCAACCACGCCCAACAGAATGCCCATCACCCCGACCATGGTCACCGTCAGGCTGAGCGTCGAACCGGCCCCCGGGTACAATACCTCCAGCTGGTCGAAGATGACGCTGATCTTGCCATATTGCGCCGCGGCCCCCAGACCGGCGGCCCAGATGATCATCACCACACCCCAACGGGTCTGCGGCTGGCTGATATGGGATGTGTTCATGGGGCTGCCCTCATTGCAATCGCGCGTCGCGCATGGAATCCGCCAGGACCGGCCGAAGCGCATGGCATACCCCGCCCCATCGCGAAGCACCAGACAGACTGAGTGCCCCAAGCAAAAACCATATGCAAAACCCCACATGCAAAAACGCCCGAAGCATGGCCTCGGGCGTCTCTGTCACCTCAATCAAGCAGGCCCTAAGACCAGCTTACATATGGATCACCCGGTCAAAGGCATCGAGCACGCTCTCATGCATCATCTCGCTGAGAGTCGGATGCGGGAAGACAGTGTTCATCAGATCTTCTTCGGTGGTCTCCAGCTGGCGGCCCACCACATAACCCTGAATCATCTCGGTCACTTCCGCACCCACCATATGCGCACCCAAAAGCTCACCTGTTTTGGCGTCAAAGATGGTCTTCACCATGCCCTCGGCCTCGCCCAGTGCAATCGCCTTGCCGTTGCCGATGAAGGGGAAGCGACCGACCTTGATATCGTACCCGAGTTCCTTCGCCTTGGCCTCGGTGTAGCCGACGGAGGCGACCTGCGGATGGCAATAGGTGCAACCGGCAATGCTTTCGGGCTTTACGGCGTGCGCGTGTTTGCCCGCGATCAGCTCGGCCACCATGACGCCCTCGTGCGACGCCTTATGCGCCAGCCAGGGCGCGCCGGCGATATCGCCGATGGCATAAAGCCCATCGACGCCGGTGCGGCAGTATTCATCTGTCACAACATGGGTACGGTCAACCTTGACGCCCAGACCTTCCAGGCCCAGACCCTCGACGTTGCCGACGATGCCCACGGCAGAGATCACGGTGTCGAACTCCTGTTTTTCGACCTTGCCGCCCACTTCGATATGGGCAGTCACTTTGCCCTTGCCGCGGTCCAGCTGCTTGACCATGGCTTTCTCCATGATCTTCATGCCCTGTTTGACAAAGGCCTTCTTGGCAAAGGCGGAGATTTCCGCGTCTTCCACCGGCAGCACCCGGTCCATGACTTCGACAACGGTCGTGTCGGCGCCCAGCGTGTTGTAGAAGCTGGCAAATTCGATACCGATGGCGCCGGAACCAATGACCAGCAGCTTCTTCGGCATCCGCACCGGATCCAGCGCGTGTTTGTAGGTCCAGACCAGATCACCGTCGGCCTCAAGTCCGGGCAGTTCCCGCGCACGCGCGCCGGTGGCCAGCACGATGTTCTTCGCCGCCAGTTCCTGCGTGCCCTTTTCGGTTTTCACCGACACTTTGCCCTTGGCCGGGAGCGTCGCTTCGCCCATCACCACCGCGATCTTGTTCTTCTTCATCAGATGGCCGATGCCGGAGCTGAGCTGTTTGGCGACCCCGCGTGAGCGTTTGACCACCGCGTCCAGATCATAGCCGATGTTGTCGGCTTTCAGCCCGAAATCCTTCGCCCGCTCCATCAGGTGAAACACCTCCGACGACCGCAGCAGCGCCTTGGTCGGGATGCAGCCCCAGTTCAGGCAGATGCCACCCATATGCTCACGTTCGACAATGCAGGTCTTCAGCCCCAGCTGAGCGGCGCGGATGGCGGCCACGTAGCCCCCCGGCCCTGCGCCGATTACGATCACGTCATAGGTTTCTGCGGCCATGGTAGTTCCTCGCCAAGCTGGATCAAAAACTAGTTCACCGTTAAACTATTTTCCGCAGCACTGCAATCATCCAGTGCAGGCTCATAGCGGCCATGCAAGAAACAGCAACGCCGCGCCCCGATCCTTGGGGCGCGGCGCAAAACCAGTGTCAGGGCAGGATGCGTTTCAGGCAAGCCCGAAAGGCAACTGCCTCAGCCTGCGGCCTGAAGACTGCGCATGGTGTTGCCATAACCGCCAGCCATCACATAATCCATTTCCGGCGCCGTGCTGCTGCGCGACAGCGCCTCATTACGATAGGGGAAGCGGCCAAACTGCCGGATCACCTCGCGGTGGGCCCGCGCATGCAGCAGATTGGAGGCGCTGTTCTTGGGCATCCGCTCCACTATCAGTCGCACACAGCGCTCCTGATCGCACAGGTTCTCCGAGTGCATCAGCGGCAGGTAGAAAAACTGCCGCTGCGGCTCATCAATCTTCATGTCCCAGGACTTGCTGATCGCACATTTCGCCGCCGCCAGCGCGAGCGTATCCGTGGCAAAGGCCTGCGCCACGCCCCGGAACATATTACGCGGGAACTGGTCGGTCAGGATGATATAGGCCAGAACCCCCTTCGGCCCGCTGCGCCAGTGGTCGCATTTGCCCTCACAGGCGGCCTCCCACGTCGTCTCGAACCGGCCCCGGATCTCCTGATCCAGAGCGTCATCCTGCACATACCAACCCTTCTCACCCGTGTTCACGAGCCAGAAGTCTAGGATCTCCTCAGGACCTGTCATAGGTCTGCCTCCACATAGATACCATCCTGAAATTCAGACGCTTTTGCAGAGATTTTACAAGGGCAAGCCCGTCACGATTTGCGTCATACACGACAGTTTCGTGAAAATTCTGCCACAGTTTCTATTAGTTAGCGCAATCAACTCGCTTCGGCGGCGGCTTCTTGCTCCTCAATATCCGTTTCGATTGCATACTCTTGGGCAAACTCAACCACGACAGGTGATCCGGTTGGAGCCATTGGTGACATGATCCCGGTTTCATCATTGGGAATGGCTGGTCGCTGAGTCGTCCGGTAACCGGCATAGACCGCCAGCACCAACAGAAGCACCGCCATAAATAGAAAGAAGCCCGGCGCGCCAAAGACGCTATCGCTCATCAGCCAACCTGTGATCAGCGGGCCAGCAACTGCCCCCAGACCGTTGATGAACACCAACCCACCCGAGGCCGCCGGCATGTCATCATATTCCAGGTAGTCATTGGTATGGGCGATCAGCAGCGAATAAAGCGGGTTCGTCATGCCACCAATCAGGAAGGCCGCAATCAAAAGGAAGTTGAAATCTGCCCCCAAGGTCATCGCACCAATCGCAGCTGCGCCAGCCACAGCTGCGCCAAACAGGATCAGGATCCGGCGGTCCATCCGATCAGACATCCAGCCGAGCGGATACTGCATCACCACGGCCCCCACGTAGAACGTCGCGACAAAAATCGAGATCTGCGTCAGGCTCAGCCCCGCAGAGGCCGCGTAAACCGCACTCATGCCGAACTGGGCAGAGAACACACCGCCCAGCAGGAACATGCCGACACAACCCAAGGGCGAGGCGTCCATCAGCTGGCGCAGCGACATCGGCTTGGTCCGGTCAAACGCAGGCGTCGGCGAAATCGACAGCAGAATCGGCGCGAAGGACACCGAAACCACCACCGAGGCAATCACGAAGGTCTCATAGCCCGACGGATCCCCCACCAGCATCAGTGCCTGCGCGCTGACAATGCCGACCATCTGCACGATCATATAGAGAGAGAGCGCCTTGCCCCGGTTGGCATTGTCAGAGGCATTGTTGAGCCAGCTCTCTGCGGTGACATACACGCCAGAGAAGCAGAACCCGATCACAACACGGCCCAGCATCCAGGCCACTGGATTGGTGATCGCAGGATACAGGATCATCACCGCGGAAATAAACGAGGCCAGCGCCGCAAAGACCCGCACATGACCAACCCGCCGGATCATCTCCGGTGCCAGTCGGGACCCGCCCAGAAAGCCCACGAAATAGGCCGACATGACAAAGGACATCTGAAGGGTCGAAAACCCTTCGATATCCCCTCGCACACCCAAGAGAGTGCCCTGCAGACCGTTGCCGATCATCAGCATTCCCATACCCAACAGCAGCGCCCATGCGCTCGACAGCACCTGCCACATTGCCCGTCTCTCCTACTTTGCTTGTCTGTGCCAGAGCACGTCTAACAGGCCCTGGCCCCTCGCTGGGGGTGTTGAACTGGTCACGGACATCGCCATCACCGCGCGCCGTTATGAACGAAATCCCATGGCGTTTTCATGACCAAGAGAGCCAAAAAACCGGGTGTGCCCATGGCAGACCCGGTGACGACAGAACCCGGCAAGACCATAGGACCAACCGGTTAAATCTGCTTTTCGCTGAAATTGCGCCTCAGGTCTGCGACATCTCCGCCGTCGGCGGGATCAAAAGCGACGCATCGCCATAGGAAAAGAACCGGTATTCCTCGGCCAGCGCATGATCATAGATCGCCCGAATCCGGTCCTGACCCATCAGCGCCGAGACCAGCATCAACAGCGTCGATTTCGGCAGGTGGAAATTGGTCATCAGCGCATCCGCCACATGGAAGGTGAAACCGGGATAGATAAAGATATCAGTATCCCCCTCCCAGGGCTGGATCGCACCCGACTGCCCCGCACTCTCGATCAGCCGTAGCGCCGTGGTGCCAACCGGGATCACCCGCCCGCCTGCCGCCTTGGTCGCGGCAATCTCCGTCGCCGCCTCGGCGCTGACGCGGCCCCATTCGGCATGCATTCGGTGGGTGGTCACATCCTCCACCTTCACCGGCAGGAAGGTGCCCGCGCCCACATGCAGGGTGACATAGCTGATCTCGACACCCTTGGCCTGCAACTCCGCCAACAGCGCATCGTCAAAATGCAAGGATGCCGTGGGGGCCGCCACCGCACCGGAATTGCGCGCCCAGACGGTCTGATAGTCGGTTTTGTCCTGCTCATCCGCCGGTCGTTTGGCGGCGATATAAGGTGGCAGCGGCATTGCGCCGGCCTCCGCCAAAGCGGCATCAAAATCGGTACCACTCAGATTGAATTTCAGATGGCCCTGCCCGTCTTCAATCCGCTCCAATGTCGCACTAAGCGCGTCGGAGAAAATGATCTCTTCGCCCGGCTTGACCTTCTTCAGCGGTTTCAAAAGCGCCGCCCAGCTGCCATCCGCGCCCGGATCCAGCAGCGTGATCTCCACCTTGGCGGCCATCGGCCCCTGTGCGGTGTCGCGGTGACGCAACCCGCTGAGGCGCGCGGGAATCACCTTGGTGTCATTCAGCACCAGCCGGTCGCCGGACCGCAGCCACTGGCCCAGGTTGGCCACGCGCGCATCACTAATACGGTCGCCTTCCGCCACCAGCAGCCGCGCGGAGCTGCGCGGCACTGCCGGACGGGTGGCAATGCGGTCATCGGGAAGATCGAAGTCAAAATCACTGAGTTTCATAGGCTGCGATATAGGCTGTTGCGCCGCACTTGGCCAACAGGTTTTGCGCAGAAAACCGTCAAACACCGCGCCGAAATCGGCCTCCGCCCCAAGGCCTGCCCCCTAGCGATCTTCGCCGGGTGAGACGGAATAGGGCGGCCGTTCCCGCTCGGCCCGTGGCACCACGGTGCTGGGTGGTTCCTCCCCCGGCAGGCTTGGCGCCGGACCCCGAAACAACTCGCGGAAGATCCCCGGTGCCAGCCCCGACAGCGGGTTCACCTGAACACGCGGATCATCCGCCGCCCCCTTCAAAGTGAAGGCAAAGCCAATCAGCCCCTCCCCCTTGCGGGTAAAGACCCGGCCAACCGCATTGAGCAGATAGATCGGAGAGATAACGCCCCGCATGTTCAGCACGCTACGGTCCAGATCATAATTGCCATCCATCGACAGACCAATCGACGGCCCCACCGCGCTGCTTTCATGGACGATCAGATGGGTCGCCCCCAGCCGGAACTTGGCCTCTACCGTGGTGAACAGGATGCCCTGCCCCGCCAGCGCATCAATCAGCCCGACTACGCTCACCGCGTTCAGCAGCGCCGCCATGGATGGCGCGTCCTTAATGCGGGTGTTCTTCACCTCAATCTGGCCGTCATATTCACCGGGCGCGCCGGGGGCGGGCACCAGCGACATATCAAACGTTCCGCCCGATCCATGGCGCAGCACGCCCGCCGCGCGGAACACGCCGCCGGCATCCTGCGACTGGATTCGGGTGGCAAAACCGCCATCCTTGGGCACCACCACGCCATTGACCCCGGTTTGACCGTTCAGTGCCGCAGTAAAATTACCATTCAACCCTCCGGTGGTGGAAAACCGCCCGCGAAAGCCGGTCAGGGCAATGCTGTCTGTGACCTGCATTCGGTCCAGTTGCAGGGTGATTGGTCCGGTCCCGCCAGAGGACCCACCGCTGCTGCCACTGCCGCCCGATCCATCGGGCATCTGTCGCAGATCCAGCACACCGCTACGGATATTAATGCCCGGCGCCCGCGTACCGCGCCCGGTCAGTTCGACCGCGCCACGGAACCAATCGCGCAGCGTCACCGGATCGAACCGCGCCCGGCGCAGCCCCCCGCCTGCCTCCAGCGTCACCGACCCACTTGCCTGCAACCCCGCCCCCTCAAGCGACAGCGCCTCCACCCGTGGCGTCTCTCCCAGAGTGGCGCGCATCCGCAGCTGGCCGGTGGTGGCTTCGCTCAACCGCCAGCTCAGCGCCGGGATCCGCAGGCCCAGCCCGCTCAGATCGCTCTCGAGCGTCAGCTTCGGCGCCACGCCCTTGTCGATCACCACTTCATACCGGCCCACCCCGCGACCGAATACAGATCCCGCAGGCAGCCCGATATCAAACCTATCAACCGTGTCCTGCGACAGCTCAATCGTGCCTTTGACCCGCACAGGTGGCGCCTGACCCGCCGCTGCACTCGCCCGCTCCACTGCCGGACCGACCGCCTGCCGCCAGACGAGGCTGCCCGGCACCCCCGAAAGCGCCCCGTCCCCCTCAATCTGCACGTGGCCCTGATCCCCGCTAAGCCCCAGCACCTCAGCCGAGAGGCGCTCGCCCGGCACCAGCACAGCACTGGCCGCGTCGCGAATATGCCCCCTGTAGTGATAGGTGATCTCCTCCGGTGTCACCCCTTTGCGCAGCGGCAGGGACAGCGTCCCGCTCAGCGCCACCTGTCCGGAGGCCAGATCCACCGGTAACCCCGCCTTGTCCATCACCGAAAGCGGCGGACGGTTGAGCAGCGAGAGCGCCGCCGTCACCGCGCCCGAGGCCTCAATCCGGGCGATCCCCGGCGCGCCGTCCTTCACCGAAGTGTCAGGAATAATGAACGACGTACCCGCCGCATCCACGCGCCCGCCCTGATCCGCCGTCACCCAGCCCTTTGTCGCCATCACCACCAACCGGTTGCCGTAAAGGCTGAACTGCCCGGCGGCCTCCCGCAGAGGGGGCAGCGATTTCTGGAATTTCACCGCCGCATCTTCAAAGGCCAGATCGAGATAGACGAAGGGTTTCGCCGTGCCACTGCCGCGCATGGCAAAATTCACATCCCGCGCATAACCACCCAACAGGTTCTCGCGCACCCATTCGCGCGGCTTTGGGGGCGCTGCGGCAGGCCAGACCTCTTTCAGCCGCTCGGCGGTCATCCGGTTGGCGCGTCCGTTCAGCGCGTAATCCCAACCCGTCTGCCCCGCCGAAATCTCGCCATCCAGCAGGATCCGCGTCTCACCGTCGCGCACCAGCATCTCGCCCAGACGCAGCCGGAACGGCGCCATCTCCAGTTTGAAATCCGCCGTCACCCCGGCGAGATCCAGTGGCGTATCATAGAGTTTCGCCGGGTTGAGGCTCAGGCCCTGAAACCGCAATTGTCCGACCAGATCGGTCAGCTGGCCGTTTTCCACCCCGATCAGACGCGCCCGCCCTTCCATCGTGCCGGAGCCCCAGCCGCTGTTCACCGACAGCTCGTTGAAGCGCAGTTCCTGCCGGTCCGGCAGATAGGTGAAATAGCTCTGCGCGCCGGTGATCGGCACCGGGCGGGTGGCGGCGGTGGGCTGGATCACCCCTTCGCCAATCTGCAAGCTGGCAGAGACCGGCAGCAAGGCCCCCTCGCTGCTGATCGCGCCGCGCAGAGACCCCGAAATCGGCGCGTCCAGAACATCCAGCCAGCCGAGTGCTGCGCTCTGGGCAGCGATATCCTTGCTCGCCACCGAATTGACAAGCACGCCAAATTCCGCCGCCTTGTCGCCGATCGCGGAGCTGTAATTCGCCTCAACAGTCCCAACGTAATCGCGCCCGCTCAGCAGCGAGAACCCGGCGGCCAGTTCAATATCCTGACCGCTGCGGTTCATGCGAATGCTGCCGCCATCCAGCGTCCAGACCCGCCCCAGACGCGCATCCTCATAGCGCAGGGTCAGCGCGTCGGTCTCAACCTCGACCAGCGCTGACAGCACCGGTAACTCCAGCTGGCGGTCCCATTGCTCAATCAGCGCAGGCAGGGTGGCCGCCTGCCGCAGCGGTGCCTCCCCCTCGGCCAAACTCAGTGCCAGACCGCCACTATTGTCCCGCCGCAGGGTTCCGTAAAGCCCGCTCAACATGATGGTCTTAGGCCGGATCTGACCGCGCAGCAGGGGCCGCATCGCCAGCGAGGCCTGCGCATCCGCCAACCGCGCCACCCGCGCGCCGGTCTCATCACGCAGGGTCACATCGCGCAGGCTGATGCGGGGCCGCCAGCCCCGGTTCACCACCAGATGAATGGCGCCGAATTCAATGCTTAACCCGCCCAGATGCCGCTCAATCCGCCGCTCCACCCGGTCACGCACCCAGTCTGGCGCGTCAAGCCGCGTCCCCAGCCCAAGGAAAACAACCCCGCTTGCCAGCAATGCCAGAACCACGGCGGTGATGGCTGCACTGCGCAGCATCCGGCGCAGGATGCGGGGCTTCGGCTTGGCTCTGACATCCGAAGCGGGTTGTGACACTGCAGCGGCCACTGTCTCTGCATCCTCGTCAGCAGGTTTGACGAGATCCCCGGCGGAAATGCCATCGGACGCCCGTGGCCCCGGAACCGGCACCGGCACCGCCTCGTCCTGCATTATGCGTTCCGCCTCGGCCTCTTCCCCTTCGGGCGCTGCGGTCACCTCCGGCGCCTCCTCATCCGGCCCCAGAAACCCCGGCCCGTCCGGCGGCGGCACCGCCTTTGCGACAGCCACACCCTCCGCGGCCACGGCCCCACTGGGCCCGGCATCCTGCACGGCATCCGCCGACGCAGAGGAAGATGGCTCCTGTTCAGAATCCACCGCTTTGGATGAGGCTGGTTTAATCCTTGCTTTCCCTTTGCCTGTGATGGCCTAACTGTGGCACGCAAACCCTGCGAAACCGTTTTGGAGACCTCGAATTATGCTCGCCCCCTCAGACCCCGCACCCTCCTTTAACCTGCCCCGCGATGGCGGTGGCACCGTGACGTTGGAGGAGCTGCGCGGCAAGGCCGTCGTGCTGTTCTTTTACCCCCGCGATGATACCCCGGGCTGCACCAAGGAATCCATCGGATTTTCCGAGCATCTGCAGGCCTTTGCCGATGCCGGGGCGGTGGTCTATGGCATCTCCAAGGATCCGGTCGCAAAACACGACAAATTTGTCGCCAAACACAGCCTGACCACGCCGCTCCTCTCTGATGCCGAAGGCACCACCTGCGAGGATTATGGCGTCTGGAAGGAAAAGAACATGTACGGCAAGAAACACTGGGGGATCGAACGCTCGACCTTCCTCATCGACGCCGAGGGCAACATTGCCCAGATCTGGCGCAAGGTGAAGGTCGACGGCCATGTCGCCGAGGTGCTGGAGGCCGCCAAAGCGCTCTGATCGCCCATTCTGGCAGCCCTGCATATGCCCATTGGCCGGGCGCAGGGCCGCCTATCCGCTTGCAGGTCAGCGCGCCCGGTGGCAGGGAATGGCCAACAACAGCCCAGCTCAACAGCCCACCGCCGAAACGGATCCGCGAAGATGACCAGCGACGCATCACAGACCAACGCAGACAGCCCTGACCGCCCGCTCAGCCTTGCGCAAATGGCGCAGCAGGTGCTGACCACCGCCGATGGCCGCGAGAAAACCACCCTGTCGCGCCGCCATGCCGCGCACTGGTTTGCCTATCGCGCCGGTGATGTGGCAAAGATTGAGGTCGGCACCGCCAGCCCGCCACTGCACCCCGCGCGTCCCGATAAGCCCGAACTTCTGAACCCGCGCGACGTGCCCCGTCGTCGCCCCGGATCCGAGGCCGGACGCAAGGCGCTTTTGCACGCGGTGGCGCATATCGAACTGAACGCGGTTGATCTGCACTGGGACATCATCGCGCGGTTCTCCCATGTGCCGATGCCGCTCGGCTTCTTTGACGACTGGGTTAAGGCGGCGGATGAAGAATCCAAGCATTTCAACCTGATGTGCGACTGTCTTGAAGCCCTGGGCAGCTACTACGGAGAGCTGCCTGCCCATATCGGCATGTGGCGCGCCGCCGAAGACACCGCCGAGGATCTGATGGGCCGCCTCGCCGTCGTGCCGATGGTGCTGGAAGCGCGCGGTCTGGACGTCACCCCCGGCATGATCGAGGTTTTCCGCAAGGCAAAGCTCACTCAGGCGGTTGACGCGCTGGAGGTGATCTATGCCGAAGAGGTCAGCCATGTGGCCTATGGATCAAAATGGTTCCACTTCCTCTGTGGGCGCGACAATCTGGACCCGAAGGAGGTCTTTCATGATCTCGTCGGCAGATATTTCCATGGCCATCTGAAGCCGCCCTTCAACGAGGAAAAACGCGCCGAGGCCGGGATACCGCCGGATTTCTACTGGCCGCTCGCCGACGAAATCCCGGTCAAACCCCCGGCCCTGCGCTAGGCGTCGCCCAGCCGGGCCTTCAGCGGTGAATTCCGCGCAACCTTTGCCCGCCACAGATAAAATCGGCCTGCCTATCATCGGCGGGCCGCTCTTTTCGCACGCACCGGCACCCTGCCTGCGCCGTCATCATCCCGCCAACCCCCGTCAGATATCGGCGAATTTTCGCTCATTTCGCAGCTGATCCCCACAGCTGCCGCGCCGTTTCCGCGCGGACCCGCCGAACAGCGGGTCAACAGGCTTGCCCAAACCCATCCGGCTGGCTATTCCCTTTCGCCATGGCGCGCTAACGCGGCCTGGCACTGCAGCAGGGCAGCTCCGATGGGACCGGATCTGGCCAGAAGAAACCGGCAGGAGGAGCGCCGGTGACCGCAGCGCCGCAACTGGGGCAGGACTAAGGACCAAAGCGTGCGGACACGTCTGGCAATCAAAATTCACGCATTTCTCGAACGGCGGTTTCCGGAACGGCGGGTGTTCCTCAAGTCTGACTCAGATACACGTTTCATTCGGCTCCGGTCCGAAACCCAGCTCATCGCCTTTGCGGGCATGGCGCTGCTGGTGGCCTGGTCTATTGTTGCCACTGCGATTGTTCTGATGGACAGCATCGGCTCCGGCAATTTCCGGGAGCAGGCCAAGCGCGATCAGATGACCTACCGCGCCCGGCTGAATGCGCTGTCAGGCGAACGCGACGATCGCGCCGCCGAGGCGCTGGCCGCACAGGAACGGTTCAACGCCGCCTTGACGCAGATCTCCTCCATGCAATCGGAACTGCTCGCGTCAGAGACTCGTCGCCGCGAACTCGAAACCGGTATCGAGGTGATTCAGACCACGCTGCGCCAGACCATGAAGGAACGCGAAACCGCCCGCGACGCGCTGGTGGCGCTGAAGCAGGAAACCGCCGCCGACAGCCCCGCCCAGATGATGGCCGTCAGCGCCCCGGTTCAGATGGAATTCATGGCCGACGCGCTGGCCGAAACCGCCGCACAGCGCGACCAGATTGAGGCCAACGCCCAATCCGCGCTTGAGCAGCGCGACGCGCTGGAACTGGAACTGCGTCTGCTGGATGAACGCAACGATCAGATCTTCCGCCAGCTGGAAGAGGCGATGGAAGTTTCTGTCGCACCGCTCGACAAAATGTTCCGCAGCGCCGGAATGCCCACCGACCGTATCCTGGAACAGGTACGGCGCGGATATAGCGGTCAGGGCGGTCCGCTCAGCCCTTTAGCCCTGTCCACGCGCGGTGAGGAACCCACCCGCGAGGAGCTGCGCGCCAATAACCTGCTGCATCAGATGAATCAGCTGAACCTCTATCGGCTGGCCGCGCAAAAGGCGCCCTTTGCCTCGCCGGTGAACCTCAATCTGGTGCGCCGCAGCTCCGGCTTCGGCTATCGCCGTGACCCCAAAACAGGCGGTCGCCGCCTGCACAAGGGCTCCGATTTCGCTGGCCGCACCGGCACCGATATCTTTGCTACCGCTGATGGGGTTGTGACCCATGCGGGCTGGCAATCCGGCTACGGAAAACTTGTTACAATTCAACATGCCTTTGGCATTGAGACGAAATATGCCCATAACTCCAACATCCGCGTCAAGGTCGGTCAAAGGGTCTCGCGCGGCGATCACATCAGTGATATGGGTAACACCGGACGGTCCACCGGGACCCACCTCCACTACGAGGTTCGGGTCAATGGCAACCCCGTAAACCCGATGATCTATATCAAGGCTGCGAGAAATGTTTTCTAAGAGCAAAATCAACGAGCCCGGCCAGAAAGCGGCCGAAGCAACCCCTGCGGCGCCTGCGCCGTCTTCCGCTCCGGTTCCGCCCGCCAGCGATTTCAAGGCAACCGCCCCCAAGGCGAAGCCGCCGGCATCCGTGCTCAGCTCGGATCTGCACATCACCGGCAACCTCAAGACCACCGGTGACATTCAGGTCGAAGGCACCGTCGAAGGTGACATCCGGGCCCATCTGCTGACCATCGGCGAGAGCGCGACCATCAAAGGCGAAGTGACTGCCGATGACGTGGTGATCAACGGTCGTATTGTCGGTCGCGTGCGCGGCCTGAAGGTGCGCCTGACCTCGACCGCCCGCGTCGAAGGCGACATCATCCACAAGACCATCGCGATCGAAAGCGGCGCTCATTTCGAAGGCTCCGTTCAGCGTCAGGACGATCCGCTGAACCCCGGCAAAGCCGCAGCGCCCCGCGCCGCAGCCCCGGCGCCAGCCCCCTCAGCCGCTGTCACCGCAGCCACCGCGGCACATAAATCCGAAGGCTGATCCCACAGCTGCCTATTCAGGCAGCCAAGAATAGCCAAACGCCGCAGGTCACCCCCTGCGGCGTTTTTTGTGTGCTGCGCACGTTACGTTACTGGCAGGCAGAGCGAACGCAACGTCGCATATGGAGAGTGCGCAACCTGAAACACTGGGCCTTGCACCTATAAGTTGCCGAATGTAGGAAATAGGTAAATTTGCATGCATCATGCGTGCCGCCCTCACAATCAGGACATATATTTTCGACAATGGCTATTTTCACCGTAAATGACCCGACAGGCACGCTGTCGCTGAATAACCTCGGCGACCTTGGCTTTGACAACATCAGCCTGAACAGCCGATCGGTCAATCAGTTGTTTTTTACCAGCCCCACTGGCACCAGCATCACGCTGACTGGGGATTTTTCATCTTCATCACCCTATTTTTGGACGATTGAGTCGATGGCGGTTAACTCCGGTGGTACACCGGTCTACGCGATCAGTGAGTTCTCAATGAACTTCTATCGCTTCAGCGCCAGCAGCGGCGCTGCCTTGGAAGCAGCCATTCTCACAGGTGATGACACAATCACCTCGAATATGGCCGAAGGAACCCGCTGGCTGGCCTACGGCGGTGATGACGTCATCAGCCTAGGTATCGGCGATGACTACGTTCACGGAGGGTACGGCACCGACAGGCTGATCATTCACGACACTTATGGCCGGGCGGACATCTCCTCGGTCTACGGCGGCGTGTGGATCGACTCTGCCGACGGGAGAGATACCCTGCTGTCGATCGAACAGCTGCAGTTCAGCAACCGTAGTTTTTCCCTGAGCGTGGACACCAGCAGCAGCACCTCAATGAGCGGCGATCGCGACAACACCCTTACCAGCGACATCATGCTGGGCGGCCTTGGCGCTGACACTTTGGCCGGGCTCTCCGGGCGCGATATGCTGCTGGGCGAAGAGGGGAACGACCACCTGATGGGCGGCGAGGGCCACGACACATTAAAAGGTGGCGATGGGCACGATATCCTCCTGGGTGGTTCCGGACGGGACTGGTTGGCCGGCGACCTCGGCGAGGACGCCATCAGCGGCGGTTCTCACGGTGACAAGCTCATCGGCGGTGGTGGTCACGACACTTTGCGCGGACAGGATGGTCACGATGTACTGCGCGGCAACTCCGGCTGGGATCAGCTCCTGGGCGGGCGCGGCAATGACCGCATCTATGGCGATGGCGGGCAGGATCGGCTGATCGGCCAAGAGGGCAATGACACCCTGACCGGCGGTGCTCATGCCGACACATTTGTCTTCCATCGCGGCTATGGCACCGACATCATCACAGATTTCACCGTCGGCGAAGATCGGATCCAGATTGGTCGCGGGGCTGACGGGATCGATGATCTGACCTTCACCAGCCAAGGCAATAGTGTTCAGATCACTTTTGCCGATGTCACCATCATGGTGGAGAACAGCACGCTGGCGCAGATTGAGGATGCGGACAACTTTCTGTTCTGAGCCTCGTCTTTGCTGAGGCAGACTGTTTACCCGAGATCACAGGCGTATCCCGCAAGGGATGCGCCTTTTTCCTAACCGTTGACGGCACAAACACAGATCCGGGTGTGAAGAATTTGCGCAACAGGCTTAACAAAGGTTAAGAATTCATTAACGGCAACCTTCCCAGACCAAAGCCTCCCGCCTAGGCTGACCGCAAAAGCATCGAAAAGATGCGTCAGGCATTCAAGCAGTAGGTCAGACCATGGCAGAACTTCTCGTCACGGCTGCGTCAAATGTGGCGCCGCCGTTCGATTTCAGTGACTTCGATTTCACCAAGGTCGCGGTCCTCAGCGCCACGGACACCCAGATCGCGGTGCAATATGGTGCCTTTGTCATGGTGTTTCAGGGCAGCTTCAGCTTTGACGAAAGTGGCAATCTGAGCCCCGACAGCCCGCTCAATGGCTTTGGCCTGTTTTATGACCAGTCGCTGATCATGTCGGTGAGCGGCTTCACCCTGCCCTCGCAGATGATTGCGGATGGGGATCTCTACGCGCTGCTGGCGGTGGCCCTCTCCGGGGATGACATCATCACCTCTGCCTGGAACGGCGGCGAGCGGATCAACGGGTTTGCCGGCAATGACACCATTCGCGCGGGTGACGGCGATGACACCATTTTTGGCGGCGCCGGTCAGGATGAGCTGGTTCTGGGAGACGGTGTTCACACCTACAGCTTCGCCTTTGACGACAGCGCCGGGGCACTGCTGACCACCACCAAGGGGCGCGACATGCTCTTTGATGTGGAAACCGTCCGGCTCACCAACCAGACCCTGCATATTCAGGAAGGCAGCGCCACGGATGAGGCCCTCCTCAGCACCAATGTCGATGACACCAACCGTTCTGACATGATCCATGGCCGGGGCGGCGACGACACGATCACCGGCGGTGCGGGCAAGGACTTCCTGCTGGGAGGCGCCGGGGAAGACAGGCTCTCCGGGGGGAAAAACGACGACTTCCTTGATGGCGGGCTTGATGATGATCACCTCTCCGGCAATGCAGGTGATGACAATCTGCGCGGCAGCCTCGGCAATGACACGTTGATCGGCGGCGCGGGCAATGACACGCTGCGCGGCGACAATGATGTGGGCCCCGATGACAACGCCGATGACCTGTTGATCGGTGGCAGCGGCCACGACAGCCTCGACGGCAACGCCGGCAATGACACGCTGAAGGCCGGCAATGGCGCCGATACGCTGCATGGCGGCGCAGGTGATGACATCCTCAATGG
Source organism: Phaeobacter sp. HS011 (assembly GCF_018101215.1). NCBI lineage: Bacteria > Pseudomonadati > Pseudomonadota > Alphaproteobacteria > Rhodobacterales > Roseobacteraceae > Phaeobacter > Phaeobacter sp. HS011. The sequence goes on from NZ_JAGEUF010000003.1 coordinate 72,440, forward strand.
TGGACGTGGGCGCGATTTGATCACCGGCGATGACGGGCGCGATACTCTGGCCGGAGGCCGCGCCAATGATACGCTGACCGGAGGCGCCGGCAACGACCGGCTGAGCGGCGGCGCAGGCCATGACGTGATGCGCGGCGATGGAGGCAACGATCTGCTGATTGGCGGGCGTGGCCACGACACCTTGTTTGGCAGCGATGGGGCCGACCGGCTGATTGGCCAGTCCGGTCATGACCGTCTGACCGGTGGAAGCGGCGGCGACAGTTTTGTCTTTGCCCGCGGCTCCGGCCGTGACACCATCACCGATTTCCAGCTGGGTGAGGATCTGATCCAGATCACCCGTGGCGCCGACCGGATCGACCATCTTGGGTTTGCACAGCTGGGCGCGGATGTACGCATCACTTTCGCCAATGTCTCGATCCTGGTCGAAGACGTGACTGTCGACCAGCTGATGAATACCGATAACTTCCTGTTCTGATCAGTTACCGCTCTCAGAATATGGCCTTGGGCGCGCCTTTGTCGGTGCGCCCATTTTTTGTGCAGAACTCAGCTGAGCGCCGCCCCCTCACTCCAGCATCCAGTCCCCCTTGGGCCAGAAGGCGTGATAGGCAAAGGCAAACATCACATCATGGGGCAGATCCGCGCCATTGCGTCCCTGCACCCGAACCGACCCCACATCGCGCCCCTTGCCGACGTGTCCTGCATCCAGCGCCGAGGCCTGCCCGGCCCGCCAGCTGAGGATCACCCCGGCCTCGCGGATTTCCCCGGCCTTGGCCAAGCGCGCCAAGGGCCAGGCCCGATCCCCCACCCGCACCACACGCGCCAGCGGCGCGATACCATGGGGCGGTGGCGCGCCATCATAAAGAAACGGCCAGTTCGACCGGTCATAGCCCTGATAGGGGTTGCGCCCGTAACTACGGTTGTGGCGCGGCTCGGCCATCACCAACCCCTTTGGGTAGGCGGCCTGAAATCCCTGCCAACTGTCCAGCCAGCTCGGCAGTTGCCGCAGCTCCCGGCCAGTCATCGCTCCGACGATCCCGGTGCCGGTGGCCTGCTGCCACCAGCTCTCGCTCTCGCGGTCATACATTACCATATCGGACTGGCGCAGCTTGCCGGTGACACCAAAACTCAGGGTGCGACCAGCCACCCGCCGGTCAAAGCTCATCGCGGAATTGCACAAGGGGCAATAGGTGATTGCCACCGGGGTGCCGCTCACCCGGTCATTCACGATTTCATGCCAGATCAGGTAGCGCAGCGGATAGGCACGCGCCGCCTGCCCCGGCAGATCCAGCACCACAACCGGCTCGGCGGGGCTCAGCCCCTTCACCTGCGCGGCAGGGTGAAACGCCGGATCGCTCAGGGCCGGGATGCCATCCTTTGGCGGACCACCTGATTTGATTTCGCCCCAATCCGCAACAGTGGTGCGGCTAAAATCCGTGGTCGGCCATTCGCGCGCCCAGATGGCCGGATCAGCACGGGCCGCCGCCAACCATGGCAGCATCAACAGCAGCGACAGCACCGCCACGGCCCGATCTTGCATTCTGGATCTCTCTCTCCTGACCGCCTGTGACATCGCTGGCCTCCTTCCTGTACCCCACAGATCATGGGTTCCCCGGCCCAAATCAGGGGCACAGCTTGCCGCAAATCGGCCTCACATGCATCGCACAAGCCCGTGACAGGCGCCCGTGTCCTAGGCGGAAAACAGCAAACGGCCCGCACCAGTCAAGGTACGGGCCGTTCAAACAATGACCTGCGGATCACAAGATCACGCGAGGCAAGGCTCACTCAGTCACAGAGACCGTTTTCATCACATCGGGCTGACCGACAACGGCGCCGTTCTGACTGCCGCTGCCACGTTTGATCGCGTCGACCACATCCATGCCCTCGGTCACCTTGCCCACAATTGTGTACTGACCGTTCAGGAAATGCCCCGGCGCAAACATGATGAAGAACTGCGAATTGGCGCTATCGGGATCCTGCGAGCGGGCCATGCCGACCACACCGCGATCAAACTCCAGATCGGAGAATTCGGCCGGCAGGTCCGAGCGCTCGGAACCGCCCATGCCCGCGCGGCGCATATCGCCACCCAGCTTGCCGAATTCCACATCACCGGTCTGCGCCATGAAGCCTTCGATCACGCGATGAAAGACCACGCCATCATATTTGCCCTCAGCCGCCAGCGCGGTGATCTGCTCGACATGCTTGGGGGCCACGTCCTCGAACAGGTCGATCTTGATGGTGCCATTGGCGCCCTCACCCTCAACCGCGATCTCCAGACCGCTGGCCAGTGCCGGACCCGCCATCAGCGCAAATACCGCTGCCAGCTTATACATCGGCTGCCACCTTGACGCTGACCATGCGGTCAGGGTTCGCAGGCGGCTCACCCCGGGTGATCGCATCGACATGCTCCATCCCCTCGATCACGCGGCCATAGACCGTGTATTGACCGTTCAGGAAGTGGTTGTCCTTGAAGTTGATGAAGAACTGAGAGTTGGCCGAATCCGGGTTGGCGGAGCGCGCCGCGCCCAGCGTGCCACGGTCATGCGGCAGCTTGGAGAATTCCGCCGGAACATTCGGCAGATCAGAGCCACCGGTGCCCGCCATACGCAGGTTGAACCCGTCTTCCATGTCGCCGTGCTGCACGTCGCCGGTCTGCGCCATGAAACCATCGATCACCCGGTGAAACGCCACATTGTCATATGCGCCGCTACGGGCCAGTTCTTTCATGCGCGCGCTGTGCTGAGGGGCCACGTCGGGCAGCAGTTCGATCACCACCTTGCCGTCTTTCAGCTCCATGATGATGGTGTTTTCGGGGTCTTTGATCTCGGCCATGTGGCGCTCCTGTTCTTTGCATTTGCCCGATAGTTAAGGCCAGCGCCCGCAATTGCCAAGGGAGCTTTGGTCACAGAGCATTGACTGAGCGGCAAAAAGCCCCGAAACATCGCGCCAACACCGCCAGCGGCACAGTTTCCGCCGCTGGCGCATCAAACCAAGACCAAAGAAGGATATGATCATGGGCTGGAACGCACTCGACACGATGGACCTGGCAGGCAAGCGCGTTCTGGTGCGCGTCGATATCAACGTCCCGGTTGAGGATGGCCGGGTCACCGATGACACCCGCATCCAGCGCGTCGCCCCCACGATCAAGGATATCCTCGCCGCAGGCGGCACGCCAATTCTGCTGGCGCATTTCGGCCGTCCAAAGGGCAAGGTCGTCGCAGAGATGTCGCTGCGCCCACTGGTGCCAGCACTTGAGGCCGCGTTCGGCGCCCCCGTCACCTTTGCCGCGGATTGCCGTGGCCCCGCTGCCGAAGCCGCCGCTCGGGGCCTGCCAGCCGGTGGCGTGCTGCTGCTGGAAAACACCCGCTTCCACGCGGGCGAGGAAAAGAACGACGCCGATCTTGCCGCTGAGATGGCCAAGCTGGGCGATATCTACTGCAATGATGCGTTTTCTGCCGCCCACCGCGCCCACGCCTCGACCGAAGCGCTGGCCCGTCTGCTGCCCGCCTGTGCTGGTCGTCTGATGCAGGCCGAGCTGACAGCGCTTGAAGCCGCCCTTGGCCAACCCCAGCGCCCGGTGACAGCCGTCGTCGGCGGCGCCAAAGTCTCCACCAAGCTCGAGCTTCTGGGCAATCTGGTCGGCAAGGTCGACAATCTGGTGATTGGTGGCGGCATGGCCAATACCTTTCTCGCGGCACAGGGCATCGACGTGGGCAAATCCCTCTGTGAGCATGATATGGCCGACACCGCCCGCGAGATCCTGAGCAAGGCCGAAACTCAGGGCTGTAAGATCATCCTACCCATCGACGTCGTGGTCGCGCGCGAGTTTAAGGCCGGGGCCGACAATGAAACCGTCGCCGCCGACGCCTGCCCCGCCGATGCGATGATCCTGGACGCAGGCCCGCAGACCGTCGCCGCCGTCGCCGATACGCTTTCCGCCTCCAAAACGCTGATCTGGAATGGCCCGATGGGCGCCTTTGAAATCGCGCCCTTTGATGCTGCCACCAATGCCGCTGCACAACAGGCCGCCAGCCTCACCAAATCCGGCGCGCTGGTCAGCGTGGCAGGCGGCGGCGACACCGTGGCCGCCCTCAATCAGGCCGGGGCTGCGGCTGATTTCACCTATATCTCCACCGCGGGCGGTGCCTTCCTGGAGTGGATGGAGGGCAAGACCCTGCCCGGCGTTGCCGCCCTCGAAGGTTGAATCGGCCCCGCGGTCTGTCGTCGACCTGACGCCATCGCTGCCGCAAAAGGTTAAGATCGCAGCGATCCGCAGAGCGCATTAACCATCTGTTTACCATTCGCACCCCTGCCACCCGGTTGGGGTGCGGTTTTGCCTGAGAATGTTCAAAATTAACAATTTTTACGTTTCACAAACCATGTTGCCTGTGGCAGTATTGTTGCAGACGCCGGGCAAACTGGCGCGAGACTTGAGCAGCAGATCATACAGGCTATCCACCGTGACCCGAAGCAACCGACCCTCTCTGGGCGCATTCGTTTTCTCAACGATTGCATTCGCACTCAGCGCATATTTTACCTTTGCCGCCGTGCAGGGCGACTTCGGGTTGTTCAGGCGGGTCGAGATCCAGGCCGAGGCCGAAGCGCTGCGTCAGGATCTCGACCAGCTGAAACGCGAAACCGCGCAGATGGAAAATCTCACCCACCGGCTGTCTGATGACTATCTCGATCTGGATCTGCTGGATGAGCAGGCCCGCTCGGTCCTTGGCCTGTTGCGCGCTGATGAGATTGTCATCCGCTAACGTGCCCAGCCAGCAGACCACAGTCATCGATGTGTCACCGCCCGCAGCCCCGCTTGCGGGCGTTTTGCCATGATGGGGGAACCCTGCGCGCCCTGCCCGCCGCTTGCCATTTCGACCCCAGCGCAGACGCCTCTTAAAACCGGCATCATGCCTGCCACCTCGCCCAACGTTACCCCCGGAAAACGCCATCGTCTTTACCCCTTGGTGACCGCACGTCATAATAACACTCGCATGACGTCGTAAAATCCATTATGAACTAGTTTAGCATTAAACTATCTAGCCTTAAGGGGGAGCCCGCCACTATGGCTGCGAGAAAAAGTGTCAAGAAACCAAACGTTTCTGCCGATGAGCTGCTCGAATACTACCGCGAGATGCTGCTGATCCGGCGATTCGAGGAAAAGGCCGGCCAGCTCTATGGCATGGGTCTGATTGGCGGCTTCTGCCACCTCTATATTGGACAAGAAGCGGTTGTTGTCGGTCTTGAGGCTGCCGCCGAAGACGGCGACAAACGTGTCACCTCCTACCGCGATCACGGCCATATGCTGGCCTGTGGCATGGACCCCAACGGCGTCATGGCCGAGCTGACCGGCCGCGAAGGCGGCTACTCCAAGGGTAAGGGCGGCTCGATGCATATGTTCTCCAAGGAGAAACATTTCTACGGCGGCCACGGCATCGTCGGCGCGCAGGTGCCACTGGGTGCAGGCCTCGCCTTCTCTGACAAATACAAAGGCAACGACCGCGTGACATTCGCCTATTTCGGCGATGGCGCGGCCAACCAGGGTCAGGTCTACGAGACCTACAACATGGCCCAGCTCTGGGAGCTTCCGGTGGTTTTTGTCATTGAAAACAACCAATACGCCATGGGCACCTCGGTCCAGCGCTCGACCAAATCCCCCGCCCTGTGGAAACGCGGCGAAGCCTACGGCATCAAGGGCGAAGAAGTGGACGGCATGGATGTGCTGGCGGTAAAAGAGGCCGGCGAACGCGCCGTCGCCCACTGCCGCGCGGGCAAAGGCCCCTATATCCTTGAGGTCAAAACCTACCGCTATCGCGGTCACTCCATGTCCGACCCCGCCAAATACCGCACCCGCGAAGAGGTGCAGAAAATGCGTGAAGAACGCGATCCCATCGAACAAGTTCGCGAAATGCTGCTGACTGGCAGCCACGCAAGCGAGGATGATCTGAAGGCGATCGACAAAGAGATCAAAGACATCGTCAACAAATCCGCAGACTTCTCCAAAGAAAGCCCGGAACCGGCGCTCGAAGAACTCTGGACCGATATTTATGCGGACGATCTGCCGCAAGAAACCGCCTGAGGGGACGTAACACGATATGGCAACTGAAATCCTGATGCCCGCCCTGTCGCCGACCATGGAGGAAGGCACTCTAGCCAAATGGCTGGTCAAAGAGGGCGATACCGTAACCTCTGGCGACATCCTCGCCGAGATTGAAACCGACAAGGCCACAATGGAATTCGAAGCCGTTGACGAAGGTGTCATTGGCAAGATCCTGATCCCTGAAGGCAGCGAGAACGTCAAGGTCAACGCTCCTATTGCCGTCTTGGTCGAAGAGGGCGAAACCTACGACGCCAGTGCAGCGTCTTCCGCACCCAGCGAAGCAGCAGAATCCCCTGCGGCGCCCGCAGCCCAGTCTGCGGCACCAGCCACTGCTGTCGCGGCCCCCGCTGCACCCGTGGTTGACACAACCCCCGACTGGCCCGAGGGCACCGAAGTGGTCCAGACCACAGTCCGTGAAGCATTGCGCGATGCCATGGCTGAAGAGATGCGCGGCGACGAAGACGTCTTCCTGATGGGCGAAGAAGTCGGCGAATACCAGGGGGCCTATAAGATCTCTCAGGGTCTTCTGGACGAATTCGGCCCCAAACGCGTGATCGACACCCCGATCACCGAACATGGTTTTGCCGGCATCGCCACCGGCGCGGCCTTTGGCGGTCTGCGCCCGATTGTGGAATTCATGACCTTCAACTTCGCCATGCAGGCGATTGACCACATCATCAACTCTGCCGCCAAGACGCTCTATATGTCGGGCGGGCAGATGGGCGCACCGATGGTATTCCGTGGCCCCAATGGCGCCGCCGCCCGCGTGGGCGCACAGCACAGCCAGGATTATGCCGCCTGGTACATGCAGATCCCCGGCCTGAAGGTGGCGATGCCCTACTCCGCCTCCGACGCCAAAGGTCTGATGAAAACCGCCATCCGCGACAACAACCCGGTGATCTTCCTTGAGAACGAAATCCTCTACGGCAAATCCTTTGATGTGCCGAAGCTGGATGATTACACCGTTCCCTTTGGCAAGGCCCGGATCTGGCGGGAAGGCTCTGACGTCACCATCGTTTCCTTTGGCATCGGCATGACCTATGCGCTGGAAGCGGCGGAGAAACTGGCCGAGGATGGCATCAGCGCCGAGGTCATCGACCTGCGTACCCTGCGCCCGATGGACACCGGTTCCATCATCAAATCGGTGATGAAGACCAACCGTCTGGTTACAGTTGAGGAAGGCTGGCCGCAGGGCTCTGTTGGCAGCTATATCTCCTCCGTCGTGATGCAGGAGGCGTTTGATTACCTCGACGCCCCCGTCATCACCTGCACCGGCAAGGACGTGCCCATGCCCTATGCCGCCAATCTCGAAAAACACGCGCTGGTCACCACCGATGAGGTGATCGAAGCGGTGAAACAAGTAACCTACCGGTAAGGAGAGACAGCGATGCCCACAGAAATCCTGATGCCCGCCCTCTCTCCCACCATGGAGGAAGGCACGCTCGCCAAATGGCTCGTGAAGGAAGGCGACACCGTCGCCTCCGGCGACCTTCTGGCGGAAATCGAAACCGACAAGGCGACGATGGAATTTGAGGCCGTCGACGAAGGGGTGATCGGCAAGATCCTGATCCCCGAAGGCTCTGAAGGCGTGAAGGTCAACAGCCCCATCGCCGTGCTGCTGGAAGATGGCGAAAGCGCTGACGACATCAGCGCCACCCCAGCTGCACCTGCAGCCGCCGCAGACGAGGCCGCCCCTGCGGCGTCCGAGAAAGCTGCTCCTGCACCGGCTCAGGCCGCCGCAGGGGCAACACCAGCCCCTGCAGCCCCGCAGAGCGCCGATGGCAACCGCATCTTTGCGTCGCCTCTGGCGCGCCGTATCGCGGCTGACAAGGGGTTGGATCTGGCCCAGCTGAACGGCTCCGGCCCCCGTGGCCGCATCGTGAAGGCCGACGTGGAAAACGCCAAACCGCAGGCCGCAGCAGCCCCGGCAGCAGCCGCTCCGGCAACCGCCGCAGCCCCAGCCGCAGCTGCCTCCACTGGTCCCTCTGCCGATCAGGTCGCCCGTATGTACGAAGGCCGCACCTATGAGGAGGTCAAACTGGACGGCATGCGCAAGACCATCGCCGCCCGCCTCACCGAAGCCAAGCAAACGGTGCCGCATTTCTACCTGCGCCGCGACATCCAGCTGGATGCGCTGCTGAAGTTCCGCGGCGAGCTGAACAAACAGCTGGAGGCCCGTGGCGTCAAACTCTCGGTCAATGACTTCATCATCAAGGCCTGCGCCCTCGCGCTGCAGGCCGTGCCGGACGCAAACGCCGTCTGGGCCGGGGATCGCGTGCTGAAGATGGAGGCCTCTGATGTGGCGGTCGCCGTCGCGATTGAGGGCGGCTTGTTCACGCCCGTCCTGCAGAACAGCGACACCAAATCGCTCTCGACGCTGTCGACGGAGATGAAAGACCTCGCCAAACGCGCCCGCGACCGCAAGCTTGCGCCGCATGAATACCAGGGTGGCTCTTTCGCGATCTCCAACCTCGGCATGTTCGGCATCGACAATTTCGACGCCATCGTGAACCCGCCGCACGCAGGCATCCTTGCCGTCGGCGCCGGGGTCAAAAAACCGGTTGTCGGTGCAGACGGCGAGCTGGCCGTGGCCACCGTGATGTCGGTGACCATGTCCGTCGACCACCGCGTCATCGACGGCGCCCTTGGCGCCGAACTGCTGAACGCGATCAAGGACAACCTCGAAAACCCGATGATGATGCTGGCCTAAACCGCCGCCAGCATTGACAGGTACAGAATTAAAAAGGACCGGGTTATCCTCGGTCCTTTTTTGTGTCTTGAGTAATTGGTTCGAAGGGCCTGTTCGGACATCCCCTGGAGCGCCGCAAGCACCGTTAGGTGTTCACGAGTGTAACCTCCTCGCAGATTGAGGACTTTACAAAGTCGTCGGCTATTGCGGCACAGAAGGAGATCCAAGCCACATGCTCACTGGTAGAGCCTCCCGTCGGCGCGAGCGCGAGCTCAGGCTAACAAAACTCACTCAGTGCGGGCACGGTGGCGGCTATGAATTGAACGTCTGCTTGGCTCAGCCAGTGCTGCCTCAATTAGCCTGTACTCCCTTCGATGCGCTTTTATTCATCCTCGCCGTCAAATGAGGTCTGAATAAAGAGCAGAACGCCCGCGCTCCAAATATCCTTGAACCCATTCCTTGCTACGCAGGAGAGATGTTGTCTTGGTCGCAACCGGAAGCCTGTCAATCATGCTCAAAACTGGCAGGACCGCTGCATCAACAGCTGTGGGGGTATCCCCAAGTATGAAAGCGTCTGATCCGATGATCTGGCCCAACGCGTCCAAATCGTTTTCTGCCTTTTGAAGACGTTGCTCTTGCGACATCAAAGCGACGCCGTTGCTCAACAGTCCGGATCTTACAGTTCTACGCGCCATACCGGATACAAGTTTCCGTATTGGTCCAGGAACCTCCGCGAAGAAAACTGGCCAGATATGAGCCCAGTTTTGGTCGTCCAGCCACCTGTCATAGATAAGCGATAGCCGTAGGCTTTCTTCAACCATCCGGATAACGGCATGTCCGAGAGATTTCTGTTCATCTGTGAGGTTGAGGTAAAAATCTGCGCCTTGGCTGGTCAGCCAGTTTTCTATCAATTCACTATCAGGAATGAGCTGTCCCTTCACTCGCAGAACCGGCAGCTTTCCATGTGGCATCGATGACGGGTTGGCAATGTTTTCGCGTTGCCAGATTTGGCCTGACATCTGCAGCAATATCATGGCTTTTACGCAAAATGGGCTGTGGCTCGGTTCGTCAAAACTGGGCGGAAATGTGAGTAGTTTCAGCATAAGAAGTCCCTTTACTATCAGTTCCAGCAATATTCTGACATCATGCCAAAAACTGTCATGAGGATGCGTCATCAGCCGAATTTTCAGGCGGCATCAACTGCAGTAAACCATCCCGATCTGCGAACAACCGCTCACGACTGTAAGGCGACCGCCCACCAGCCCCGGAGGTCATCACTCCGATGGACCCAGGCCGATCATGGACGAACATTCAAACTCGGCCACTTAGGGTGGGGCTGATCACAAGCGCCCCCGCACTCGAACAATGACAATTGAGACTGGCAAAAGCAGGTCTGATCCTTGCGACAGATCAAAAACAGCCATTGATTACTCTAAACTCACAGGTAAGTTTGCCCCGCGTTGCCGACATCCACAGGGCGTCATCACACTCAAAACGGTTCAAAGAGCGCCGACAGTGTTATCTTTGTGATTGAGGCCGCACTATCACCCTCCACCCCACGAAAAAAGGGGCCGCCAGCGCCGCCCCTCTCCATCGTCATCTTTCCAAAAATACTCACAAATGCACCAATGGCGGCACGCGCACCGCCCGCCATGTTCAGACCCGCAGAGCGGCGCGGCCTATTGCGGCTTGCCGCCTCCCAGCACCTGATTCATGCTCACTGACGGCTGATCGCAGCCCGCCTCGCCGACGATCTTGGCCGGCACGCCCGCCACGGTCTTGCAGGGCGGGATCTCCTGCAGCACCACCGATCCGGCCGCAATGCGGCTGCAATGGCCGACCTTGATGTTGCCCAGAACCTTGGCACCGGCCCCGATCAGCACACCATCGCCGATCTTCGGATGGCGATCTTCCTCTTCCTTGCCGGTACCGCCGAGGGTCACCGAATGCAGCATCGATACATTGTCACCAACCACAGCGGTTTCACCGATAACAATGGAATGGGCGTGGTCGATCATAATGCCGCGGCCGATTTTGGCCGCCGGATGGATATCGACGCCAAAGATCTCGGAAATTCGCATCTGGAAGAAATAGGACAGGTCGTAATCACCCTTCTGCCACAGCCAATGGGCGACCCGGTAAGCCTGCACCGCCTGATAGCCCTTGAAGTAGAGGATCGGCTGCAACAGGCGATGGCAGGCCGGATCACGTTCATAGACCGCCATCAGATCGGCACGTCCAGCGGCAATCAGATCCGGGTTTTCCCCATAGGCCTTGTCGACAATTTCGCGCAGGATCACCATCGACATCTCATTGGAGCAGAGCTTGGCCGCAATGCGATAGGACAGCGCCTTCTCAAGCGAGGTGTGATGCAGGATGCAGGCATGGATCAGCCCGCCCATCAGCGGCTGGCGGCGCACGGCGTCCTGCGCCTCGGTGGTGATCTGATCCCAAACCGGATCAACGGAACTAACGGCGTGGCGCGTCTCAAGCATGGCTCTGCCTCCTGTGTTGCGACCAGATTACCTATGTAAGCGCAAAAAGGCCAACCGCAAATCCGTGATGACAGCCATCGGATCTGCTGATCTTTCGCCTAGGTTCAGCAGATATGGTCGGGCAGCCCGTTGATTTTACGGCCATCCACGCGCAAGATCAGGCCACATGCGTATCCGCACAGCCTCTGTGCGGCACGAAATGTGAGCGCGCTGACAGCCTGTGCCAGCGCGCTACCCCCTTCGATCCTCACAGCCGCGACACCCGGTGGCGTCAGCGCAGCGTGGCACCGGATCACTCCGGATTATGCCTGACATGACGCGCCAATTGGGCCAGCACCAGCCGGGTACAGGACAGATATTGCGGCGCATCGTAAAACGGCTCATCCGCCAGCGGGAATTTCCGCGCCGCAGCACTCAGGGAGCCATCCCCCCAGTCCGGACAGAGCCGCCGATGGCGGCGCGAATGGCGCAACGCCTGCCCGGCCCCGGCAAAGATCCGCTCGCACAGCACGCGCCGCTGCGCCGGGGCCACCGCCAGCAACGCCCGGGCGGTGCTGGTGATGTCGCCGGGCAGGATAGGACGCCGCATCCCCGTCCCGCCTCAGGCGAGCCGTAGGGCCGTGGCCGCGCCCGCCCCGTAGCGGGCCGAGACTTGCGCCACCTCGACGCGATCGCCCGGCGCCACCGCATCCGCTGTCTGGGCCGCCACCGGATAGCTCCAGCCGGGACTGTCCAGCAGCTCCTCGCGCAGCACGTCACTGCCGCGCAGCACCCGCAGGCGGTAGCGCTCCAGATCCTCGCCCAAGGGGATCTCCGCCAGATCCCAGCGGTCGCCGTCGGTGCGGCTGCGGCGGATCCAGTCCAGCCCGACCGCACCGGCGCCCAACACGCCTTTCTGGCGCAAATGCACCGGCGCATAGGGGCGCAGACCTTCACCGGCAAAGGCCGCCTCCAGATGCACATAGCTCGGGTCATCATAGGCACGCCGGGCGGTGCCGATGCGGTAGTGACGGCTAAGGCCGCGCTGATTGGCAGCCAGAGTGATCTGCTGCGGCGTGCCATCCAGCGCCACCACATAAGACCCCTTGGGCCAGGCCACCGGCATCCGCGCATCGCTGCCCTGCTGCCCACGCAGCCGGTCGCGCAGCAGATAGCGGCCCGGCGCGATCAGCTCGGCCTTGGCAAATTGCAGCAGCTCCCAATTGCCGGGGCTGCCATCGCCAATCGCCACCAGATTAGCCCCGTTCAGCACCGCTGCCCGGTCCCGGCTCTGGAATTGACCCGTGATCATATCGACTTCCAGATCTGCACCGCGCTCCCAGCGGCCCAGCGCGCCCGCAGGCAGCACCGTGTTGGTGATGGCAATGGTGGAGGCCGCGGCCACAACCTCTTCCAGCACATAATCCGCATCACTCTGCGCGCCATACAGGGCAACGCTCCCCGGCCAGGGCTGCGCGGTCACTGCCAGATGCGGCGCATGGGGCACCTCATCGCCGCCAATCAGCGGCAGATCCATGAACAGTGGCAGCACCGGCACTGGAGCCGCAAAGGCGGTGACACCGGGCAGTTCCTCCGGCACTGGTGCAGGCTGGTAGTTCTCCGGCTCAATCCGCACCGCCTCGATCAGCTGTGCCGCGCCCTGTTCGACCCGGTCGATCCGGTACCGGGCCTGCGCACGGCTGCCAACCTCCGGACCTGCCTCTGAGCCTACCTCCGGGCCTGCCTCTGCCCCGGCAAGCGGCAGGCGGATCACATCGCCCGCGCCCAGCGCCATAGCCGAGGGCGGCAGCTCCAGCCGCAGGGTATCACGGGCCATACGGGCCTCGCTCAGCCAGCGCTCCACCACCTGCCGCCCCTCGGCGCGGGTCAGCGCCATCGGCAGCTCATTGTCGCTCACCGCATGGGTGGCCTCATCGGGCAGCACCGCCTCCTCGCCGCGCAGATCATGGCGCCCGCCCCATTCGACAAAGCGCAGCCGCATCCGCCCGGCCAGCTCGGCCTCCGGCGCGCGGGTCTGTTCCAGCACCCCGTCCAGCTCCTGCCCCTCAACCAGTTGCGCCAGATCCAGCGCTGCGTCCTGTCGCCCATTGCGCAGGCGGAACCGCAGCAGCCCGTCGCGTTCGATGGCATCCACCCCGTGGCGCAGCAACAGTGGCTGCAGCGCGGCGCGCGCTTCACCAACGTCGCTGATCGCATAGCCGCGCACCAGCGCTGGCAGGTCACTGACATCAATCGCCGCAACACCCGAGGCGGCACAGATCTCCTCCAGCACCGAGGCCAGCGTGCGCTGCCCCACCCGCCCGTTCAGCCAATGGCCGCGCAGGTAATTCTCCCCGTCGCTCCAGACCTCCACCGCATTGGGAAAGGTCGGAAACGGCCGCGCGTCCCAGGCCCAGACATAGGCGTTCGACATATCCAGCATCAGGCCGTCATAGACCTCGGAGACGGGGTTTTTCCCCTCCTCCTGCCAATAGCCCAAAAGAGCACGCAGATAGGCCAGCTGCATCATGTCATCGCGCTGCCCGTCAGAGAATTTCGGCAGTTTGGATTCCGAGCTTTTGGGATCCAGAAACTTATTCGGCTGATTGGTGCCCTTGTCGATGGCGGCACAGCCCAGTTCGGTGAACCAGATCGGTTTGCTCTGCGGCTCCCATGCCGTGGGCAGCGCGGCACGTTGCCCGTTGATCCGGTCATGATGCGGCTTGGACCACCAGCTGCGCAGATCCTTGTAACGCCAGATCCACGGCTCATCATAGGCGCCATCGGTGATCGGGGTGCGGATCTGGGCCGCCTCGGCCTCGGGCGAGTGGTAATACCAGTCATAGCCCTCGCCGCCTTCGATATTGGCGCGCAGATACCTGAGGTCATAGATATTGGGCGCGCCCGCTTTGGCGTCCAGATGATCCTCCCCCTCGCGCCAGTCGGACAGCGGCATGTAATTGTCGATGCCGATGAAATCGATCTGCTCATCCGCCCACAGCGGATCGAGGTGGAAATAGCGATCCCCCTCCGGGCTCTGGTAGCCCCAGTATTCCGACCAGTCGGCGGCATAGCCGATCTGGGTGTCCGGCCCGAGGATCTGGCGCACCTCCTGTGTCAGCGCCCGCAGCTCCGCCACCGCAGGAAAGCCTGCCTCATCGCGGATCTGGGTCAGCCCACGCATCTCCGAACTGATGCAGAACGCCTCCACCCCGCCTGCCGCCGCACAAAGCGCGGCATTATGCAGGATAAACCGCCGCAGCCCCCAATCCTCCAACGGGCCACTATAGGTGACGCTCCCGTCAGCCACGGTGAAATCCGCCGCCGTTGCCGTGCCAAAGAACTGCTGCACCTCCATACGCGCCGTAGCCGTGCCATCGGGGCTGCCGGGCTGGCCCGGTGCCCGTGACAGGGTAATCCGTCCACGCCAGGGCAGATGCGCCTGTCCCGGCTCACCGCTCCAGGGATCGGGCAGATCATTGCCCGCCATCTGATCCATCAGGATAAACGGGTAGAACATCACCCGCTTGCCCTGCGCCTGCATTGCGCGAATGGCCTCGATCACCGAGGCATCGGTGGGGGTGCCGCCGTATATGGGTCTGTCATCCTGCCGCGCGATCAGCTCGGCCTCTGTGCGGGCCAGCCCGGCCACTGACCAGGGCATATTCGCCCCCTCGATATGCTGCCGCTCCACCTTCGGTTTGACGGTACAGGCCCCACAGCGCAGATCATTGCCAAACCACGACACAATCAGCGAGGCCGCGCCACAGGCGGGCAGCTCCTCGCCAAGTGTCGTCAGCGAAGTGACCAGATCGGTCTCCCCCGAGGGGCTGTGCGAATTGGCGGGCTTGGCCTGTCCCGGCCCGTGGTCGTAATGCACCGGCGTGCTGGCCAGCGCGTATTCCCCGGTCCCCGGCATCAGGGCAACCCCCTGCACCAGCTGCGGCAGATCCAGATCATAGGTGCTGGAGGCCGGTTGCTCTGCACGCAGCACCTCAAACGAGAATTGCGGCACCCGGTTGCCAAAACGCTCCAGCGCCAGGTTCTCCATCACCACATAGGCGGTACCACGATAGGCGGGCACCTCGCCCGCACCCTCCACCGCCTCAATCACCGGATCGGGGAGCTGGTCCATGGTGCCGCGATAGACGGTCATGTTCAGATCCTTAGGCGCGACCTCCTCCCCATCAGCCCAGACCCGCCCGATGGAGGCGACCTCTCCGGCGCAGACCGCCACCGCCAGCGAGACATCATAGCTGTAGCTGGTGACCTTGGGCTGGCGCGGACCGCCGCCCTTGCCACCGCCGCCACTGGTGGTGGAGGTCTCGCGGAACTCAGACGCCCAGATCACCTGCCCGCCCACCCGCATCCGGCCATAGACCTGCGCAATCGGCTGGCCATCGCTGGCATGGGTCAGGCGGAAGCGTTCCACCCGGCCGGTCTCCACCGGCTCACTGCCCGCCCCCAGCAGGCGGCTGTCGATGGCGCGTCCGACGGTGGCGCCAAGTGCGCGGCCAATCGCTACCGAGGACAGACCCGCCACAGCCCCCCCAACCGAGCCGCCAAGGGCCGCCCCCGCCGCAGAAAGAAGAATGGTCGCCATCACGTCACCTCATCAGCATCAACATCAGGAAAGGAAAACCGCGCCACGATCCGCCGTCGCCACGGCTGGCTCAATGCGCTCTCGACCACACCGTGGCCGCTATAGGCATGGATGAACCGCGGCATGGTGCCGGCTTCAGTTTGCAGCGCGATATGTTTGGCCACCGCCCCCCGGCGCATCCGAAACAGGATCACGTCACCGGCGCGCGCCTCATGCAGCGGTCGGGGGCTGAGATGGCGCAGAGCCGCCTGCCACAGCGCCTCTTCGCCCTGCGGTTCGGACCAGTCCATCGTATAGCCCGGCACCGCCTCCGGCTCCTGGCCGTAGACCTCGCGCCAGACCCCCCGGATCAGGCCGAGGCAATCGCAGCCAGCACCGCGCCGGGCGGCCTGATGCACATAGGGCGTGCCCAGCCACCCCCGCGCCGCTGTAACCAGCTGGGCGCGCGATATCCCCGTGGCGCCGCTCATCTGCGGCTACCGCCGGTGTTATTGCCGCTCTGGCGCGGCACGCTCATCACCCAGTCTTCGCCGGGGATATCCGGAAAGCCCTGAAAATTGACGCCATTGTTAAACTTCAGCCGGCAGGTCTTCAGCCGCTTGTCGCAGCCCGCTGCCAGATGCAGCAGATCGCCGGGGCGGATCTGCGCCCGCAACGGCTCCCACAGGGTCAGCTGGCGGTGCTCTGCGTTCGGATCCGGGGCGCTTGCGTCCTGTCCCAGCCGTCCGACCTGCTGACGGTCCTGCTTGATCCAGCCCCACAGCCCCGCTGCTGCACCGCTCCTCACCGTGAGACGACCCGACGTGAACCAGTTCGGCTCAAACCCCGGCAGGGCGGCAAATCCAAAATACTGCCCCTCACGGATTTCTTCGGCGGCCAGCTCCATCGTGTAACCCGGCGTTGTCATGTCAAAGCGGCAGGCGCCATCGCCCAGCACCGCCGTGCAGGGTTTCTGGTAGATCCGCCCCATCGGCTGATTGAGCGCCTCCGTCAGGCCGCGCAGCTCCGCCTCAAATGCGCCACCGGCACGGCGGATCTGGCCAAAGCTGCCGCGAAACTGCAACCAGCGCACCGAGACATCGGCCCAGTTCACCAGCCAGCAGCGCACCTCGGCGCCGTCAAAGCGCCCGGCCTCGATCTCGTCTTCGCGGATGGCGGCATCGCTCAGCGCACCGAGCGCCTCGGTGTTGTCGACCGCCAGCCCGGTGGCCTGTTGCAGGCTGCGCGCCGTCAGGCCTGTGCCTGCGCGAAACAGCAGACCGGCCTCGCCCTCGGCAGCGCTTTCGAACCGTAGGTCGCGGTCATGATCGGTAAAGCCAAACCGCACGCCATCGCTGCGGGTCACCAGCCAGCAACGACACAGCGTGGTCAGACCGCTGGCCACATGGGATTGAAACGCCTCGCTTACCCCCGCCATCAGACCCGCACCTCCACCACTGGGACATTGGGCACGTCGCCCGCCTGAAAGGACGCCACGCTGGTCTGGATCCGGTCGGTGTCAAAGCGCACCGGCACATCAAACTCAAACCCCGCCTTCACCGACAGGCCCGCCTCTGGCGGATGCGCCAGCGTGATGGTGCCAAGGGCGCTGTCGAGCGTGTAGTCAACCGTCTCCTGCAAGGCGTCCTGCTCAATCCCGATGCGCACGCTGCCCGCCACAGGTTTCGTTATCGGACGCTGATAGGCAAAGCTGCCTGAGCGATAGGTCTTGCTCAGCTGGAACACCTGCTGCGCCCCGTCGCCCATGCCGATCACCTGATCCCCAAAGGTCACGTCCTGCGTGGCGCGGGCGGATTTGTAGTCGGACCAATCTTTCCAGCGGAAACCATACATCTGGCCTTGCCGTGCCTCGAAAAAGGCAATCAGCGCCTCGATATCCTCCAACCCCCGCAGACCCAGCCCCGCGTCATAGCGGCGCCGCGAATGCGCCCAGGGGGTGTTGCGTTCCTCATGCCCATTGGCAAGCGTCACCACATCGGTGCGCCGCTCCGGTCCGCCGATTGAGCCGAAGCTCAGCGATGCGGGAAATCTGACCTCGTGAAAATTCATCTGCTGTCCTCCGGCTCAGCGGTTGCGATTGCCACGCGACAGGGCGCGGCTCAGCTGGGCCGCGATCTGGCCCTGACTGCGTTGAAATCCCTGCACATCGGGGGTCTGGATGTTCATCACGACTGAGGTCGCTCCGCCCCCCTGACTGCGCACACCAAGCGCGCCATCAGCGCCACGGGTCAGCGGCAGGATCGCCTCTGGGCCTGCCTCGCCCATCAGCCCGGTGCCGCCGCGCATGGGAAATCTCACCGGGCCGCTGACGATCCCCCCCTTGGCAAAGGGCATCACCCGGCCTTGTGAAAATGCCGCCCCGTCGGCAAAGGGGAGAATGCCGCTCATCAGCTTGCCCACCCCATCCGACAGCAACCCGCCCACATGGCTGGTCACGGGTTTGATGGCCGCCGAATAGGTGGTCTGGATCATCGACTGCGCCATGGTATCCAGCGCATCCGAGAGCTTCATGCCGTCAAAGACAACGCCGTCAAAGGCACGGCGCAGCCCCTTGGACATACCGCGCTCCAGTGTTTCGGCGTCCTTGCCGGTGGCGGCAAAGGCGGCGCGCACCCGACGCAGTTCGGCATCGAATGTGGCGGCCATGCCCGCCGCATCGCCAAGGCTGTCGCTCAGCGCCTCGCCCTGTTGTTCCAGCTGGTTCAGTCCTGTGTCACTCATCGCTCACTGCTCCTGTTTCTGGGGATTTCGGCGCGGCGGGATCCGGGAAGGCGTGCATCAGCCGATCCAGACCTGCCCGCCCCAAAGGGACGGCGCCAGTGTCCTGCCCCAGCATCAGCCGCAGCTCTGCCGGGGTGAGGCGCCAGAACTGATCCGGCGTGAGGCGCAGCCCCACCAGCCCCGCCCGTATCAGCGCCGGCCAGTCAAGGCCGGTGTTCTGCCCATCTGTGGTGCGCTGCCGGAGCGTCATGGGGCCACCGATCCCGGCCCCTCTCCCGGAACCTGCGCGCCTGCCTCTCCCGGCAGCGCAAAGCTGCGCGCCAGGAGCTGTGCGGCGGTCCGTGCGGCCTGCATCGGACCGCCGTCGATATCGGCAGCAGCCAGATCGGCCTCACTCAGCCGGTGACCACCGCCCTGCAGCCCTGCCGCCAGCAGCGCCAGCACATCCGCCGCCGAGAACCCGCCGCTTTCGAACCGGGTCACCAGATCAATCAGCGATCCTGTCCTGAGCCGCGTTTCCAGCGTCGCCAGCGCCCCGAGAGTGAGTTTCAGCGCCAGTGTCTCGCCATTGATCCGAAGGGCCACCTCGCCCGCATAGGGATTGGCTGCTTGGGTGGGCACGGCTGAGGCTGACTGTTGAGAGGAGGTCATGATCGGTCCCTCCTTAGATCGCGGTGAAGACCAGCGCCCCGGCGCTGGCCAGCGACAGCTCATAGGTCGCCTCGCCATTGTGGCTGCCGGCATATTCCAGCGCGGTCACCTGAAACGCGCCTTCGACAATACCGAAATCGGGGATGATCACCTGAAACGCCGGGGTCAGCCCGTCAAAGAACAGCTGCCGCGCCCGCTCATCCGTCCCGGCATCGCGAAAGATGCCAGAGCCGGAGATATTGGCCGAACGTACCCCCGCGCCGGACAGCAGCTCGCGCCAGCCGCCCTGGCTTTCCAGACTGGTGACATCGACGCTTTCGGCGTTGAAGCTGATCCGCGTGGCGCGCAGCCCTGCGATGGTTTCGAACTGACCGTCGCCAGTCATATCGACCTTGACCAATAGATCCTTGCCATTTTGGACACTCATCGTGGTGATCTCCTGTGGTTGAAGGGGGCGGCACGGCACAAAAAACATGAGCTGAACCGCGTAATTATCTGAATTATATGAACTGTTATGGATTGACTGCGGTCAGACATCCTCCAGCCGCGCGGCAAAGCGCAGGCGGATCTGGCGGCCACCGGAAGAGTTGCGGCTGGCGCTGGCGCGTTCAAACCACAGGCCCACCAGCCGCCCGCGTGACAGGGTCAGCGAGGCGCTGGCGAGGCTGTCACAGAGCATGGCGGCAATCGCCTTTGCCCCGGCGAACCCGGCAGTATCGGTATGCACGGTGATCTCCACCCGGTGATGGGCACCGGCGCCACTGCGATCAGAGCGGTCGCGCACCTCCTCGGGGCCAAGAGTCACATAGGTCTGCGGCAGCGTGCCTGCAGGCAGCGCGTCATAAATCGCGCCGCTCAGCGCGGTGGTCAGATCGGGGTCCGCGCTGAGGTGCTGAAACAGGGATTCCTGCAATGGCAGGGCCAGAGCATAGGTCATGCGGTGGTCTCCTCGGTGGCGAAACAGGTCAGGTAGCGGCCGTCGGGGTCGCCCTCGGCCACCGCATCAATGCGAAAGATCCGGACACCATCGCGCAGCCGCTGGTCCGGCCGGGGCCGCGCAGGGCTGCCGGTGGGATGGGCACGCAGAGTGATGCGGTAGCGTTGCAGCGACAGGCTGGTGCCGGATTGGTCGGTGCTGCGGCCACTGAGGGCACGCAGCTCGCACCAATGGTGGCCAAGCAGCTGCCATGCCTCAAGAAACCCGCCCGCGCCATCCCAGGTGCGGCGCGGATCTTCCAGCGCCAGACAACGGTTGAGACGTGGTGTCGTGGCGGATGCGCGGTGGGAGGTGGTGCGGCGGCTCATGCGCCTGCCCCCGGTCCGAAGTTGCGACCAAACCCACGGTCCCCAGCGGCCCCCACCCCCAGGCTCACCCGCAGGGCGCGGTAGCGTTCAATCAGGCTGGTGACACCAAAGGGCATACAACCGCCCTGCAGCCGGGTGTCATCGCGAAATTCATAGTAATGCGCCGCCAGCATCAGCACCGCCTGCGCCAGATCACCGGGCAGCGCCGCCCAGCTGTTGGCCATGCCTGCGCGGATCGCAATCCGCACCGCACCACCACTGGCAACCGTCGGCAGCGGTCCCCCCACCGGGCGCAGCCGGGGCTGCTGGCTGTCGGGTTCCAGCCGATAGCGCTGCGGGGCCAGCAGCTGTTCACTGCCTGATCCATCCACCAGTGTTACCGATTGAATCATCTGCACCGGCGCCAGCGGCAGCGCCTGCACCTGCGGGTCGCGCCAGGTCGAAAGGGTCAGTAAAAAATCCCGCGCCAGCAACACCTTGCCGGTGCGTGCCTCGATCGCCGCGATGGCCGCGCGCAGGAAGCTGATCAACACCGCCTCCTGCAACCCCGCCTCGTCAAACCCGGTGCCCAGACGCAGATGCGCCTTGAACGCCTCTTGCGGCAGGACTGCCTCTGGCACCGGTGTCACTTCATTCAACATCATCTCTTCACTCCAACGGCTGTTCGTTCGGGGGCTGCTCGGGCTGGCTGTTGCCGGATGGGTCGGGGCGGATGCGCGCCGGGCTGCTGCCGCGGGACGGAAGGGGAGCAGCTGGACGACAGTGGCCGGGGCGCGCATCCGCGGACGGCACCGGCGAGCCGGCACCGCCATCGGTCCAAGCCTCAGCTCAGGCCGAATTTCAGCAGCTTGATGGCGGCAAAGTCGCTGACGTCACCGCCCACACGTTTGGTGGCATAGAACAGCACATGGGGTTTGGCGCTGAAGGGGTCGCGCAGCACCCGCAGATCCGGGCGTTCGGCGATGGTGTAGCCAGCCGCGAAATCGCCAAAGGCCACCGCATAGCCGTTCACATCGGCGTCGGGCATATCCTCAGCAATGACAACGGGATAGCCCATCAACCGCGCCGGTTCTGCGGCAGCCAGACCATCGGACCAAAGGAAGCGGCCATCGGCATCCTTCAGCTTGCGCAGCAGACCGGCGGTTTTGGAGTTCATCACAAAGCTGGCGTTCGCCCGGTACTGCGCGCCAAGCGCATAGACCAGATCAATGATCGCATCCCCATCGCCGATATCGCCCTCAACACCGGTGGTAACATAGCCAATGTTGCCCCAGCTCCAGCTGCCATTGGCCACCACCGGGTGGTAGAGGATGCCGGTCGGCTTGTCATTGCCGTCCCCCATGATGAAGGCGGCGGCCTCTGCACGGGAGAATTTATCCGCGATACGCCCCGCCAGCCATCCCTCGATATCAAAGGCGCTGTCATCCAGCAGCCGCTGCGACGCCTTGGGCAGCGCGCTCAGCTCATGCAGCGGGATGGTGATCCGGTCGATCACCGGGGTGGATGTCTCGGTCAAGGCGCCGGTCTCATTGGCCCAGCCATAGCCCACATCACCATGGTCAATCAGCACGTCATAAGACGTCGCCTCTACCATCACCACCGACGCCACGGCGCGGATGGAGGCGGTGCTGGTCAGCACCGATTTGACCGTCTCGGCGGTCTGAGGGTCGACAAGATAGCCACCATCGCCGTTGACGGTTGAACTCATCGCTTTGGCATCCAGATCCAGGCCGCGCAACTCGGCGTCATCGCCACAGCGCAGATAGGCATCAAAGGCCTTTTGATGGGGCGCGCCGCCTGGGTCAGCAGCGGCCAGAGGGGGACGATTGGCAAAGTGGGATTTGCGATCCAGCATGGTCATACGCTCTTCTGTCTGTTTCAGTTTCAGGGCAATGTCGTCTTTGAACCCATTGAAATTATGCACGAAGTCAGCAACGGCCTGCTTGACCTCCTGCGGGGCCACATGGGAGTGGGCCGTTGGGTCCGGATGGGATTGGGTGTGGCTCATCTGTCTGTCCTTTGGGTCGGTTGGAGAAGACGGGAAACGGCGATGTGCTCAGCCGAGGGGGGCGAGACTGGCCCCGCTGCGCAACATCTCGATCACCTCGCGCCAGATCTGCGGTGTCTCGCGCGGATCGCTCAGATCCGGCTCAGCGGATGTCGATTTGGCGGCAGTCACGGGCTGTGCCGTGGCGGTGACACGGGCGGTGGGCAACATCGGGAAGGTCACCAGCGACACCTCCCAGAGATCCAGTTCCGCGAGGCAGCGACCGCCGCCTTTGCGCGCGGTGGCGCGGCGGGTGCGATAGCCGATGGAAAGACCATCCAGCGCGCCAACCGCGATCAGCGCCGCAGCCTCGGCGCCCTTTTGGGTGCGGGTCAGAATGCGACCTTTGACATGCAGGCCACGGGCATCTTCGCGCACGACGTCCCAGACACCGATGGGCTGGGCCGGGTCATGCTGCCAGAGCATTTTTACCGCGATACCCGCCTTTGAGAGACGGTCGAGGGACGCCTGATAGGCGCCGGGTTGCACCAGATCACCGCCGCCATCGACGCAACCAAACAGGCTGGCGTAGCCGCTGATCACAACCATATCGTCGGCCTCAGCCCCGATGGTCAGATCCTCGCCGAAGCGGGCGAATTTATGTTCCAGATGCTCATCATGTCGCATCATCTTCCCCTTATATCTCATTGAATTCATGCGTATTACTGCACCGCCAAAAAGGACTGAAAAGCCTGCGCAAGAATGACCGCAGCAACGCCGTAGACGGTGAGCCAGAGCCGTTTTTCCATCCGCTCCATCATCATTTCCAGCCGGTCGAGCCGACGGTTCATCGCCTCTTGCTGGATTTCGGCGATGCGTTCATGGGCGGTGAGTCGCAGCCCCGGCGAGCATTCAAACGGCGGGATCGGGATCTCAGTCATCGCGCTCGGCCTCCTCTTGCGGCGGCAGGCCCAGAAGGCGGCGTTTTTCTGCCACGGTCAGAAAGTCGGCGCTGGCCACACGGCGCCACTGCGCCTCACGTTCGGAGGCCAATGCAGACACCTGATCAAGGTCCGGTTTCAGCGTCACCGCAGACCCCTGATAGCGCGACAGCCAGTCCGACAGCGTGGCCGTGACACGCGTCACAAGGGGCAGCACGGTGAGACGATAAAAGGCGCGGTTGGCCTCCTGGTAATTGGCATAGGTGGCGTCGCCCGGCAGTCCCAGCAGCATCGGCGGCACCCCAAAGGCCAGCGCAATTTCACGCGCGGCGGCGTCCTTGGTCTGGTGAAATTCCATATCCGAGGGCGAAAACCCCATCGGTTTCCAATCCAGCCCGCCTTCCAGAACCATCGGACGGCCGGCATTGCGCGCGCCCTGAAAATTCATTTCGATTTCGTCACTTAGGCGGCGAAACTGATCCTCGGCCATCAGCCCCTGACCATCGCTGCCAGTCCAGACCAGAGCGCCAGAAGGCCGGGCTGCATTATCCAGAAGCGCCTTGGACCAGCGCGACGCCGAGGTATGCACATCCACCGCCATGGCTGCGGCCTGCATCGGCGACAACCCGTAGTGATCGTCCTGCGGGTGAAAGCTGCGCAGATGACAGATCGGGGCGCAGGGCATGGTCACATCAAAGCGGTGTTTGCGCCCCGACACGCTGTAATCATAGGCCACGGGCCAGCCATCGCTGCCGGGCACCACGCTCATCCGGTCCGGGCGCAGTACATGCAGTTCGACCGGCAATACGTCGCGACCGTCGGGATCGCAGACCGCCTCAATATAAGCGTTGCCCGACAGCAGCAGGTGGCCAAACAGCGCTTCCAGCAGCTCAGCGCGGCCTTGGGCCGCATTGGGCCGGGCCAGCAGCGCCAGCAATGGGTGGCTGTCGTAGCGCTGTGTGCCGTCCTGCAAGACCAGCGGCAGGGCGGCGGCGGCCTCAATGATCATCTTGACGGCGCGGTAGCCGACTGGATTGCCAGCAAAGCCGCTGCGGGTCAGTGAACTGCTGTCGCGGGGGCTCCAGCCGGCGCCACCGGTGCTGCCATGCCAGGCCACCACGCGGGCGGCGGCGCTTGTCTTGGTTTCGACGGGCTGTTGCTTGCGCCGCAGGAGGTCAAAGACCATGGGCCACTCCTTTGATTGAAGGGGCGAACCATGCCCCTGTTTGCTGTGATCCTTTATGCCTGCCGGGATTGAATAAGATTTGAGCGAGGCGCGCGCCGGGCGCGCAACACCCAGGGCAAACGCCTGTGGTAAAACGAAAAACGCCCGCATCACTGCGGGCGTTTCGGGGGCTGTCAGCGGGATATTGTCAGCTCACAACATGCGCGCACGGGGCATCCGGTGGCGGTTGGCCGGGGTCAGGATCAGCTCCTGCACCGCCCAGACCAGCGCATCCAGCCGGTCGGGCGACCCCTGCCCCAGATAGCCGCGCGGGGTCATCTGGCAGAGCTGGTCCTCCAGCGCGCCCAGCCCCGGCACATGACGCACCCGGCCCTGTTCGTAGAGGGCGGAGACCGGTTCCGCCCGCGCGCCCTTGCCCCGGCTGGCATGCAGCGCGGTAAAGGGCACCAGCGGATCAATCTGGCGCAGCAGGCTTTCGACCAATGCGCCGCCCTGATTGACCTCGGCGACCACGCGGTCGGCGCCGTAGCGGTCGCGCGCATCAATGGCGGCCTGCGCCCAGGTCAGCGGGCCAACCCCCTGCACGGTGCAATCGGCCAGCACATAGGCGCACCAGTCCTGTGGTGGCCCCTGCAACGTCGCCCCAACCACCACAATACCGCAGGCGTCGGAGCGTTTGCCCGCGCTCACCGCCGGATCAACCGCCACCACCACCCGGTCCAGTGTCGGGGCCTTTGCGATCTGCGCCGCAACCAGCCCGGCATTGGTCCAGAGCGCGCCCTCGACATCCTGCAACAGGATGCCGTCCAGCTCCTGTCGGCCAAGGCGGGAACCTGCGTAGCGGGTGCGCACCTCCGCAATGAAGGAGGCGGCCAGATTGGCGCGGTTGGCCTCCGTTGCGGCATGGGTCTGCACGGTGGAGGGGCTGGCAAGCAGATCGCGCAGCACGCCCACATTGCGCGGCGTTGTGGTGACGCAGACGCGCGGGTCGTCACCAAGACGCAGAGCAAATTGCAGCATGTCCCAGCTGTCCTGCCCGCGCTTCCACTTGGCCAGCTCATCCGCCCAGGCGGCATCAAACTGCGGGCCACGCAGCGCCTCTGGGTCATGGGCCGAAAACGCCTGCGCGGTGGCCCCGTTGGGCCAGATCAGCCGTCTTTCGGTGGCTTTCCACGTTGGGCGGCGATCGGGGGGCGTGCAGGCAAGGAGGCCGCTGTCGCCCTGCACCATGACATCGCGCACCTGATCGTAGGTTTCCCCAAGGAGCGCGATGCGGCGGGCGCGGCCAGCGGACAGCGGTGTTGCCCCTTCGGCCAGCGTGCGCACCCATTCGGCGCCGGCGCGGGTTTTTCCCGCTCCCCGTCCGCCAAGGATGACCCAGCTGCGCCAGTCCCCCGCCGGCGGCAGTTGATGCGGCAGCGCCCAGAGATCAAAGACATAGGGCATCGCACAGAGGTCATGATCGCTGAGCCGGTCCAGAAACATCTTCTGCGTCGAGGCTGGCGCGCAGGCGAGCCAACCGGTTTTCGATTTCATCGCGGGCGGCCTTGATGTCGAGACCGGCTGCGGCCTGATGCTGTTCACTTTGTTCGACAAGGGTTTTCTCCACTTTCTGGCTGTCACGGATCAGGCTTTCCAATTTGGCGATGCGCGGAGTGCTGCCGCCCTCATCCTCATCGCAGGCAAGGCGTTCGAGCATCTGCTCGGCCTCCTGCCGGAGCCGTTCGATGGAGCTGTGGAGTGAGAAAAGAAGATCGGCGGTCTTCGCCAGCCGATTTTCCGGTGTGTAGGTGCTCATGGTTGGGGCCTCATAGTGATGGACCTCCATCCGCAAAACCACGGATCCAGCCATAGGCGCAGGCACCGGTGGAGGTCTCTGCACGGCGGATCGATCAGTTTCCCAGCTGCCTAGAGAGCATGGCATAAAGCAGCGCAAAAGTCAAAATTCACCACCTGAAGTATCGTGCGCAAGCTGCCGGTTTTGTTAAGGAAATAGCCAAATTTGCTACGATGGAGTTAACGGGTCGGCGCATGAAAAAAGGGACGCCGAAGCGTCCCTTTCCCAGATTTGTTTTATGCTGCGGTTGCGATCAGTTGCTGTTGCGCTCGGCCTCGATCTCGCGCCATTTCGCAACATTGCGGTTGTGCTCTTCCAGCGTGACGGCGAAGGCGTGACCGCCGGTGCCATCCGCGACGAAGAACAGGTAGTCGCCCTGATCGGGATCCACCGCCGCCTCAAGGCTGGCCATGCCGGGATTGGCGATGGGGGTCGGCGGCAGCCCTTCGATCACATAGGTGTTCCAAGGGGTGGCCCGGCGCAGCTCGCTCTGGCGCAGACCACGGCCCAGAACACCCTCGCCTTTGGTGACGCCATAGATCACTGTCGGGTCCGTCTGCAGCCGCATGCCACGGTTGAGACGGTTGGTGAAGACCGACGCCACCTGACGACGTTCCTCGGCGACACCGGTTTCCTTCTCGATGATCGACGCGAGGATCAGCATCTCCTCCGGGCTGGTGACGGCCGCACGGTCCGAGCGGTTTTCCCAGGCAGCATTGATGCGCAGCACCTGACGCTCCTGCATCTCGGCCAGGATCTCGGCGCGATTGTCACCGGGGGAGACCTCATAGCTGTCGGGTGCCAGCATCCCCTCCGCCGGGCGCGTGCCCGGATCGCCGTCGAGGATATCCATCGCCTTCAGGGAGTCCACCACCTGCCAGCTGGTCACCCCTTCTGCCAGCGCAATGCGGTAGCGGGTGTCGGCGTCGGCTTTCTTCTCTTCGTAGACGGCTGGCACCTCATCGACGCCGGGCACGAATTCCGCGCGCTCAACAAAGCGGTTGGTGGCCGGATCCAGTTCGCGCACCTCGGCCAGCACGCGGGTCACGCCCACGCGATAGACGATCTCAGTGCCGCAGCTGCTGGCACCGCCCCGGGTGATCTGCTCAACGATGGCATCCATGGAGGCCCCGGCAGGCACCAGGTAGCTGCCGGCCTTCAGCTGATCAGTCTTTTCAGAATAACGCACCCCGATCCGAAACAACGGACCAGAGCTGATCGCGCCCTGCTCTTGCAGGTTGCGGCTGACCTTGGTCATGTTGCTGCCCGACGGCACCCGCAGGCAGATCGCGCTCTCGAGCGGACCTTCCGAGGTGTATTGCGACTGCCCCCAGAGAATGACGCCGCCCAGCAGGAACAGCACCACCACCAGGACCGTCAGCATATTAGAGGCGAGGCTGCGCCACATCACTCAGGCTTTCCGAACAGGACCGACGCATTGGTGCCGCCAAACCCGAAGGAATTCGACAGCGCCACGTTGATCTCGCGCTCACGCTTGGCATTGGGGGCAAGGTCAACCGCCGTGTCCACTGCCGGATTGTCCAGATTGATGGTGGGCGGTGCCACCTGATCCCGGATCGCGAGAATGGAGAAGATCGCCTCAATCGCGCCAGCCGCGCCCAGAAGGTGGCCGGTGGCGGATTTGGTGGAGGACATAGTGACCTTGCCTGCGGCATCGCCCATCATCCGCTCAACCGCGCCCAGTTCGATGGTATCGGCCATCGTGGACGTGCCATGGGCGTTGATGTAGTCGATATCCTTCGGCTCAAGCCCTGCATTGGCCAGCGCCGCCCGCATGGAGCGTTCGCCGCCTTCGCCGTTCTCAGACGGCGCGGTGATATGATAGGCATCGCCGGACAGGCCATAGCCCAGCACCTCGGCATAGATCTTGGCGCCACGGGCCTTGGCGTGCTCATAGTCTTCCAGCACCACAATGCCGGCGCCCTCACCCATGACAAAACCGTCACGGTCGGCGTCATAGGGGCGCGAGGCTGCCTTAGGGTCATCCGCGCGTTTGGTGGACAGCGCCTTGCAGGCGTTAAAGCCCGCGATGCCGATTTCGCAGATTGCCGCCTCGGCACCGCCTGCAATCATCACGTCGGCGTCACCGGATTTGATCAGACGGGCCGCATCGCCAATGGCGTGGGCGCCGGTCGAACACGCGGTCACAACGGAGTGGTTCGGACCCTTGAAGCCAAAGCGGATCGAGACCTGACCTGAAATCAGGTTGATCAGCGCGCCGGGAATAAAGAAGGGCGAGACCCGGCGCGGGCCTTTTTCCTTGATCATCACGGCGGTGTCCGCGATCGAGCTGAGACCCCCGATGCCGGAGCCGATCATCACGCCGGTGCGCAGGCGGCTTGCCTCATCCTCGGGCGTCCAACCTGCATCACGCACGGCCATATCAGCGGCGGCAATGCCGTAGAGGATGAAATCATCAATCTTCTTCTGGTCTTTCTTCACCACCCAGTCGTCAGGGTTGAAGGTCCCCTCGGAGCCATCGCCACGCGGCACTTCGCAGGCATATGTGGTTGCGACACCGCTTTCGACCGCATCAAAATGCGTGATCGGACCCGCGCCGGACTGCCCGTCCAGCAACCGTGACCAGCTTTCTTCGACGCCGCTGGCCAGCGGTGTGACCAGGCCCAGTCCGGTGACTACTACTCGACGCATTTCTTGCCCTCCTTTGCCTCGGCAATTTGTCTCCAAATAGCTTGGATTGGCGCAAAGGTGCAAGAGCCGGAACAGTCGCGCGGTTTTACGGTATTTTAATGACGCCCTTAGATTGCAATTAACCTCACGAAGGTATCCCTAGGGTGTTTCGCGGCGTCTCTCCGGGTCATCCCGGCTCAACGGCATCTGCGACGCAACATGTCGCGCCCGACTGACGGGGCGCAAAATCTGGATCTACGGCTCTGGGGCAAGGCGTAAATGGTGTATATTCAGTTATTATTCAGACGCCCCGCGTCATCGGACCCCGATTTGCAACAGGGGCGGCGAGCAGCACAGCGCCGCCCTTCGCGCATGTGGGGGGTGAGCCTGTTCGCCCTTCTGATAGTGACCAGTTTTTTCCTGGGCGCCGAACCGCTGGCCGCACGGGAATGCCGGGTGTTCAACAAATTGATGACACTGACACTCGCCAGTGAGGAGATGCTGAACTACCTGCGCACCGGCAGCAATTCGCGCGCCGTGCAGGAGTTGGAACGGTTTTTGTCCAACACCACCAAGACGGAGCTGCATCGTGGCATGCAGCGCGAAGAGCTGAATGAGCTGTCCAAGGCCACGCACAACCTGATCGCCCAGCAGCGCAGCCTGCTGCGGGTTCTGTCAATCAAGGATCGGCGCACGGCGGAGCGGACGTCGATCAAGCTGTTCGCTCGCGAAACCCTGGCCGCCTATCGCCGGGAGCTGGCACGTATGCCCTGCCAGAACGCCCATAAGAAAGGGACCACGGATGGCAATTTAGGCGCGCTGCCCGCGCTTGGGCAGATTTCCAGCACCACCGCGGCGGCGGGCTCGCTGGGATTGGTGGCGTTCGGAGCGCTTTGCTTTATCCTGTTTGAGCGGCGCATGACCACGCTGAAGCGGCGGCGCAAGCGCCATACCTGCAATCTGGACTGCCATCTGCTGTATGCAGAAGAGGAAGCGGAGGCCACACTTCTGGACATCAGCCAGGAAGGAGCAAAGATCAAATCCGATGTTATCTGTGCTGTCGGGGATAAGATCTCGCTGAATCTGCCCAAAGATGCGCCTCAGGTTGACCTGTCTGGCCAGGTCCAATGGTGCAACGCCAATTATTTTGGCATTCAGTTCAAGGACCGATTGCCCCGAGATGTGGTGAAAACTCTGGCTGGATTCCGCCGGGCGCCATCGCCTGCCAAGCGAGGGTTTGCGCGCGGCGACACGCCACCGGACCTGGAGACCAACAGCGCCGTCTCTGGCTGACCCCCGGACGCCCAGCCCCGGATTATCGCACCCGGATCATCACACCCAGATCATCACACCCGGCCTGATGCGCGGATTGCGCGCCACCAAAACACAGCAACGCAAGATGGCGAAAGGCTGCGCAGTCGCCTACGCAGCCTCCTTTGGGTAGTGGATCCTGCGATCCTTGCACCATCGTCGCACATTTTCAGCACGATCCTGGCCCGATCCTGATTGGATCAGCGGAACTCAGCCACGGGTTCGCGGCTGGGGGCCGCTTCCTCCAGCGCTTCGGCCAGTGTCAATGTCTTGCGGAACAGCGCCCGCCCGACCAGCGTTCCGGAGACCGAGCCGATGTATTTCAACCGCGCCACATCATCAGCAGTGCGCACGACACCGCTGGCGATCACCGGTGTGCGGGCCTTCTCTGCCAGCCCCGCGATCAGACCCAGCTGCGCCTCTACATCGCTCATATCGCTTTCGATGTCGGTGATGATGATCCCTGCAAAGGGGCAATCGGCAAAGGCTTCGATAAAGGCTTCGGGCGTGAATGACCCGGCCTGACGCCAGCCATCGGTCATCACCTGACCTTCCCAGACATCCACCGCCAGCACGATCTGATCGGGGTAGAGACGGGTCAACATGCGCACCATCTCCGGATCCTGCGCGGCCAGGGTACCAACCACAACCCGGCCTGCCCCCTTGTCGATCCAATGTTCGACATGCTCGCGGCTGCGCATCCCGCCGCCCAACTGCACTGGAATGCCTGCGGTGCGGATGATTTCCTCCACCAGCCCGGCATTGCGGTTGTCGCCTTCGATGGCATCGAAATCTGTCAGATGCATCCATTCGGCACCATCCGCCGCAAAGCTGCAAGCGGTGGCCACCGGGTCCACATGCCAGACCATGGCGGTATCAAGCCGCCCCTTGTCCAGCGTCACGCAGCGCCCGTCCTTCAGCTCCATCGTGGGGTAGATCATCATCGCAATGCCCTCCTGTCGTCGGCAGTTTCGCCAAGGCTAGCACGGAGACCGATCACCCCTAAGGAGAAAACCCGACCTCGCATGGGTCGGAAACGTCCACAAACGCAAAACGGCGCCTTCCTGCTTGGAAAGCGCCGTCTGCAATCGTCACCAATTAGGTGAGATCAGGAAGCTTCGCTGATGAACTTCACCGCATCGCCAAAGGTCTGGATGGTCTCGGCTGCGTCATCGGGGATTTCGATGCCGAACTCTTCTTCGAAGGCCATAACCAGCTCAACGGTGTCCAGGCTGTCTGCGCCCAGATCATCGATGAACGACGCGTTCTCGGTCACTTTGTCTTCTTCAACACCCAGGTGTTCCACAACGATCTTTTTTACGCGGTCTGCGACGTCGCTCATGTCAATTCCTCATCTTTTCAGGCATTCGCCCGGTTTGTCAGGCCTTCGCCCGGTTCTGCCCTTGCCCGCTCGGGGCGGCGTGGTTGTGCCCGATGCGGGCGATCGTGTTCCGCATAGCGGAACGTGCCCCTGCCGGTCCGGCACGGACCCGCAGATGGCGAATATGCGCCGCCTATAACACAGACCGACGCAGAGGCAAACGGTTTCGCAGCATCACTGCACCCGCCGACCCGAAGCCTGTCACCTGGGGCTCAGGCAACAGGGTGAGCATTTGGCCACAGGCGGCGGCACATGCAAGACTTGTATGCGATATTTTTCATCCCATGTGGATCAACGGTATGATTTTTGCATTATTTTTCAGCGGGTTTCAGCCAGATGCACCGGTTCGCAAGGCAGCGTTTCGCCCGCATACTTAGTGCAATCATACGCAAACCCATCGCAAAATGACCCGAAATCTCCCGCAAATCACCACCGAGGCGGGCCGGGATCCGGCACAAGTCCTGAGGCATCCGCATCACATATCGGCTCGGTTGCGGTTAGGGACTTACAATGAAAAACCCCGCCGCCGGACGACCGGAGACGGGGCAAGTGACTCGGGCGTCTGGCGCCTCATCCAAAGAGCTCTCAGCCCCAGATCAGAGCATCGCCATACCGCCGTTCACATGCAGCGTGGTGCCAGTGACATAGCCTGCTTCAGCGCTGGCCAGATACAACACGGCTGAGGCGATTTCCTCAGGGTTGCCCATGCGACCGCTGGGGATCTGGGTCAGGATCGCGTCTTTCTGGGCGTCGTTCAGCTTGTCGGTCATGGCGGTGGCGATAAAGCCGGGCGCCACGGCATTGACGGTAATGCCCCGGTTGGCGACCTCATAGGCCAGCGATTTCGACATGCCGACCATGCCGGCCTTGGCGGCGGCATAATTGCCCTGACCGGGGTTGCCCGTCGCCCCCACGATGGAAGAGATATTGATGATCCGGCCCCAGCGTGCCTTCATCATGCCGCGCAGAACACCCCGGCACAGGCGCATGGTAGAGGTCAGGTTCACCTCCAGCACGCTGGCCCATTCCTCATCCTTCATCCGCATGAAGAGATTGTCACGGGTGATACCGGCGTTGTTGACCAGAATATCAACCGATCCCATCGCCGCGATGGCCTGTTTCGGCAACGCCTCGACCGCCTCTGCATCCGAGAGATTGCAAGGCAGCACATGCGCGCGCTCCCCCAGTTCGGCCGCCAGTTCCTGCAACGGCGCTTCGCGGGTGCCAGAGAGGCCAACAGTGGCGCCAGAGGCGTGCAGCGCACGGGCGATATCACCACCGATGCCGCCAGATGCCCCGGTGATGAGGGCAGATTTGCCAGTCAGATCAAACATATGGTTTCCTTTGTCTCATCCCCGGCCCGCGGTCCGCCGTTTTCTTTGGAAGAAAACGGGCCGGAATTTTAATGAAAATTCCGCGTTCAGCCCGCGGTGATGGCTGCCACTTCCTCAGCAGTGCCGACCTGACGGCTGGTGAGATTGCGGTCGATCTTGCGGATCATGCCGGACAGCGCCTTGCCCGCGCCGATTTCCCAGAACTCGGTCACACCTTTGGCGGCCATGGACTGCACGCTTTCACGCCAGCGCACCGAGCCGGTCACCTGTTCGACCAGCAGTTTGCGGATCTCATCCGGATCCGTCACCGCATCGGCGCGCACATTGGCGATCAGAGGCACGGCGGGGGATGTGATGGCGACCCCGGCCAGCGCCTCGGCCATGACATTGGCGGCAGGCTGCATCAGGGCGCAGTGGAACGGGGCGGAGACCGGCAGCATTACGGCGCGTTTCGCGCCTTTTTCCTTGGCGATCTCAGCGGCGCGCTCGACGGCAGCCTTGGCTCCCGAAACCACCACCTGGGTCGGGTCATTGTCATTGGCGGCCTGACAGACCTCGCCTTGCGCGGCCTCCTCAGCGACGGCACGCACGGCCTCAAGGTCCAGCCCCAGAATGGCGGCCATTGCGCCCTCACCCACCGGCACGGCGCTTTGCATGGCCTGACCACGGGTGCGCAGCAGGCGCGCTGTATCGGCCACCGAAATCGCACCGGCTGCGGCCAATGCGGAATACTCACCGAGGCTGTGACCGGCGACAAAGGCGGCCTTATCGATGCTGACACCCTCAGCCTCAAGCGCGCGCATAGCGGCGAGCGAGGTCGCCATCAGCGCCGGCTGAGCGTTCTGGGTAAGGGTCAGGGTGTCGATATCCCCGTCCCAGATCAGCTGGCTCAGCGCCTCTCCCAGTGCGGCATCCACCTCGTCAAAGACCGCTTTGGCCGCCGGATAGGCCTCGGCCAGCGCCTTGCCCATCCCGATGGTCTGCGCGCCCTGCCCTGGAAACACGAATGCAATTGTCATCTGAGACCTCATCTTCTCTGCACATCTGCGTTGCACCGGGTTTAGACGCAGGTGACGCTGCGTACAAGCACAGCCTTCGCGCGGGCGCACCAAGCCTGTGCATCAGGTGACAGAGATGCGTGTTGTCTCAGTCTGCTGAGAAGATAGGGTAATCCTGTCGCTCCCGAAGAGAAGGTTTTTCCTGACGTGTCCTCCCCTGCCAGCTCTCCCGCCGCCCGCCACAACACCGCCCGCCATTATGGCAGCGTCGCCAAGGGGTTTCACTGGCTGACCGCCCTCTTGATGCTGGCGGTGTTCCCGTTGGGGTATTTCGCGAATGATCTGGCACATCACATCCAGAGCGCCGATTTCGACGGCGCGCAGGCGACGCTGACCCGCGCGGCGCTGCTGTTCTCGCTGCACAAAACCCTGGGACTGGCGCTGTTTCTGACCGCGCTGCTGCGCATTCTCTGGGCGCTGAGCCAGCCCAAGCCGGTGCCGCTGCATCCGGAGCGACGGGCGGAGACAGTGCTGGCTGAGGTGGTGCATTGGCTGCTGTATGGTGCGCTGGTTGCCGCGCCGCTGACGGGCTGGATCCACCACGCAGCGACCACCGGCTTTGCGCCGATCTGGTGGCCGTTTGGTCAGGATCTGCCGTTCGTGCCGAAATCAGAGGCGGTGGCTGCGGTGTTTGGCGGGCTGCACTGGCTGTTTGTCTGGACCCTTGCGGTGGCGTTGGGGCTGCATATTGCCGGTGCGCTGAAACATGAGGTGATTGACCGCGACGCCACCCTGCGCCGGATGCTGCCGGGGCGCGCACCTGAGGTCACCGCCCAGACCGAAACGCCCCATGGTGCCCTGCCGTTTCTGGTGGCGCTGGCAATCTGGGGTCTGGTGCTGGCGGGCGGGGGGGCCTTCGGGCTTTATGCGCCGCATAGCCACGCGCCGGCCGACACCGATACTGCCCACGGGCATGACCATGACCACGAGGCAGGCACGGATACCGACACAATGCCCGCTGGCGGCTGGGTGGTTCAGGACGGCACGCTGGCCATCGCCATCGTACAGATGGGCAGTGAAGTGCGCGGTCAGTTCGACCAATGGCAGGCAAGTATTGAGTTTGAGGAGCCAAACACCCCCGGCCCTGCAGGCACTGTCACCGTCTCCGTGGCGATCCCGTCGCTGATGCTGGGATCGGTCACCGATCAGGCGATGGGGCCGGATTATTTCGACAGTGCCAGCCACCCCTCCGCCGAGTTCCGCGCCGAGATTGAGAAGCTGGCGGAGGGCTATGTCGCTGACGGCACCCTGCGCATCCGCGACCAGGAGGTGCCACTGCGCCTGCCCTTCACGCTGGATCTGAACGGTGACACCGCGGTGATGTCCGGCAGCGCCGAAGTGAACCGGCTGGATTTTAACATCGGGCGCGGTGTGCAGGACGAAGGCTCTCTGGCCTATGCGGTGACCATCGCCGTCGACCTGACCGCCAGCCGCGCGCCGTGAGGGGGACTGTAGCAGGCACACGGCCGGTGGATGAGGGTATGCACACAGAGTCTTGGTCAGCTATGCGGGACAAACCGGACGCTGGGTCAATCTCGCTGAACGACTGCTTTGGGTCGCGTCAGGATTGTAGCGATCAGCGCCCCCAATATGAAAGCAAATGCGAAGAAGTAGGGTGAGTACGGCGATAGCAGCCAGCCGTAGGCGGCCAAGAAGCTCATTCCTATGAACACTGCAAGACCAAGAACAGCCAGTGCGAACACCGTAGTTTTGAAAGGTCTTAGCTGCCAGCCATTGCGTTTCCATTTCCACGTGAGACGCGTTAAAAGCGACCAAGTCACAACCCACCAGAGCACTGACAAAGCGCTACCCGTAAGGGAACCCCAAACCCCGGCCATCTCAAATCTGAGTTTTTCTATAGGCGTCGCGGGGCGCTTGGAAAAACCATAATGTATGTCCATGTATTCTGGATATGCGTCACGGGGCGGCCTGCCTTCTTCTTCAATTATTCTGCCCCGCGCCCACTGTTTGTAGTCGGGCTCAAGAACAACGCCCTGCAATTCATCGTAAATCCGGCAATCTGGTGGGCTGACTGATCTGTCGCATTGGATGAGTAATGCCTTTGACTGCGGCGTTGCAGCAAGCAAATATCCTTCGCTATCAAGTGCTACTACTTGCGAGGGATCAGCGAAGAATATGCCGTCGCCGTATAGAACGGCGAACTCAACAACGCCAAATTTTGGATGTTCAATCCTCTCGCTTTGGCCAAAGTAGGGCGAATGCGCTTGGACGGGTGATGAAACCCCAAACCAAAAGAGCGCAGCGAAAACGGCGATGGATAGTCTCAATTCAAAACAAACCCTAGCTGAAACCCTTGAATTCGAAGTTAGCAGACATTGGCGTCAAGCGCAGCATCTTACAGTTTGGGCTCAAAGTGGACCAACGTGCTGTGTCGAGAAAAAACCGCCACCCTTTGGGGCGGCGGTTTCTGGTTACGCGCAGTGAGCCTTATGGTCGCACCGTGATGTGGTCTCCGGCTTATTCGGCCTTCATCGCCTCAACCGAGATCTTCACATCGACCTCATCGCTGACGAAGGGGGCGAATTTGCCCAGTTCGTAGTCGGAGCGCAGCAGCGTGGTGGTGGCGTCGAAACCGGCCCAGGGCTTGCCCGCCATCGGGTGATCGCCAACCTGATTCAGTTTGGCGTCCAGAACCACCGATTTGGTGACTCCGTTCAGGGTCAGATCGCCGGTGATTTCAGCGGTATTCTCGCCGGTCACCTTAATGCCGGTGGAGGTGAAGGTGATCATCTCCTTGTCATCGGCACCAAAGAAATCCTTCGACATAAAGTGGTCAAAACGCCCTTCCCAGCCAGTCAGCATGGATTTTGCCGGCATCGAGACGGAGACGCTGGAGGCTTCGGGGTTTTCCTGATCAAAGGCAATCTCGCCCTCAAAGCCGGAGAACATGCCATAGGTGGTGGAGAACCCAAGGTGGTTGTAGCTGAACACCACCTGGCTGTGGCTTGCATCCAGGTTATAGGCTTCGGGCGCAGCAAAGGCAGTGGTGGCGGCAGCGCCCATCAGGGCGGCAGCGAGAAGAGTGGTTTTCATGATTTTGGCTCCATTGGACCGTGTAACATCACTTCCCAGTTGAGGATTTTCTCGCCCGAAAGGGAAGCCCGCAAAACCCAACACTATCTGTGTTCAGATGAACAACCAAAGCTGCATCTGTGCAGAGCGGCGGGTTCTCGCGCAGTTGTGATGGGTCGCGGTATGAAATGGGCCGGAACAGATCGGCAATAGCGCCGCCTGTTGGGGTGGTTTCTGCCGGGGCGGTCAGCTGAGAATGGGCAAGGCGCCATTGAGCTGATCGCGCAGCCGCAGACGGGTGTCCGCGCTGTCAATCGGCAGGTCCATCAGAACGGAGCCATCGCTGTCCAGCACCGAAATGGCATTGGCCGAAAGGCGCACGCCGCCAAGGCTGGCATAGCTGCGGCGCAGGACAACGCGGGGGGCTCCATTGCGGGATTTGCGCAGGATCCGCAACTCGCGGCGGACCGGGTCAAAACAGGCCTCCGGCTGGCTGTCGGGGTGATGTGTGGTCAGAAGGATCAGACCGACAAAGAGGAAGGCGATGGAAATCCCGATCCGGATCAGCGACATCTGCGGATCAACCCCGGCATCGGGCAGCAGCCACAGCCCCGTGGAGCCAAGCACCATGCCACCGCCAAGAATGCGCAGCAGAATGGAGCGAACCGGCCAATTGGCCTGTACTTGCAGGTTCAAAGGCGTGGAGCGGGCCAGATCCGCCAGACGTCGCGCGGCACGAGACTGTCTGACATAGGATTGAGCTGACGTACCGTGCATGGCATGACCAAAACGAGGCTGATGCGCAGGCTGAAACCCGATGTCGGATGGTTCGATGATGCTCATCTCTGGTCCTTCTCACTCTTAACGCGGTCGGTCTGTCCTGCCTTCTCTGCGGCGCTTTCTGCGCCTTTGGTCTGGGTCTGGCTGGCCGGTTAACGCTTCATTAACCAAGATTGACGCCAGCATTGGGGCTGAAATGGGGCGGAGTTGCGGTAAATACAGGTCGCGCCCATGCGATTGCCCAGTGGTTGGTCCTGCCCTGCCCGTCTTTGACACGATTTCAGCAGAGCGGCGGTTATTGTGGATCCGGTGGTCGCCGTCGTTTCCCGCTGGCTGCCCGGATCATTGACTGCCTTGATCAGTGCCCCCCTCAGGCGGGGGCTGATGGGGGCGGCACCCGTGGTTGCCGCACTGGATCCATTCAAAATCTTCTGGCCATCTTCAGAATGGCATGATTTTGCTAAAATTTGGTTCACATACGCTGAACCGGCCCCGCACGGCCTAATCGCCGCCGAAAACCCGCGCGGACAAGGGCTGCCGGGAAACGGGTCTTGCCCTTTTGTCGGCAACCTGTATATGGGGGCTTCCTTCCGCGACATTTTCGATCCGCGCAGACTCTCGTGACAGGGCAGCGGAAGGATCAACCGCCCCGTCTATGAAATGCGCCTAGACACAAACTGGAGTTCACATGCCACTCTACGAGCATGTCATGATTGCGCGTCAGGACCTGTCCAACTCGCAAGCTGAAGGCCTCATCGAACATTTCGGTGCTGTTCTGTCCGACAACGGCGGTAGCCTGGTCGACAGCGAGTACTGGGGCGTCAAGACGATGGCCTATAAGATCAACAAAAATCGTAAGGGCCACTACTCCTTCCTGAAGACCGATGCATCCGCAGCGGCGATCCAGGAAATGGAGCGTCTGATGCGCCTGCATGATGACGTTATGCGCGTTCTGACCATCAAGGTTGACGCACATGAAGACGGCCCCTCGGTTCAGATGCAGAAGCGCGATGAGCGCGACTCGCGTCGTGAGCGCCGCTGATCAACGCTTGAGAAAAGGACGCTAAACCATGGCAGCCAAACCGTTTTTCCGTCGTCGTAAAGTATGCCCGTTCTCGGGCGACAATGCGCCGAAAATCGACTACAAAGACACCCGTCTTCTGCAGCGCTACATTTCCGAACGTGGTAAGATTGTGCCTTCGCGCATCACCGCCGTTTCGGCAAAGAAGCAGCGTGAACTGGCCCGTGCTATCAAGCGCGCCCGCTTCCTCGCCCTGCTGCCCTACGCCGTGAAGTAAGGAGATAAGCACATGCAAGTTATCCTTCTGGAACGTGTGGCCAAGCTGGGCCAAATGGGCGAAGTCGTGGACGTCAAGCCCGGCTATGCTCGCAACTTCCTGCTGCCGCAAGGCAAGGCGCTGACCGCGTCGCAGAACAACATCGCTCGTTTTGAGGACCAGAAAGCGCAGCTTGAAGCGCGCAACCTGGAAACCAAAAAAGAAGCGGAAGCTCTGGCTGAAAAGCTGGACGGTCAGCAGTTCATCGTGATTCGCTCCGCTTCTGACGCGGGCGCGCTCTACGGTTCCGTCACCCCCCGTGACGCCGCAGACGCAGCCACCGAAGAAGGTTTCTCGGTCGACAAGAAGCAGATCGCTCTGCTCTCGCCGATCAAGGATCTGGGCCTGCACAGCGTTGTTGTGAAGCTGCACCCTGAAGTCGAAGTTCAGATCAAACTGAACGTTGCACGTTCGGCTGAAGAAGCTGAGCTGCAGGCCTCGGGCAAATCGATTCAAGAGCTGGCCGCTGAAGAAGAAGCCGCTGCTGAATTCGAAATCTCCGAGCTGTTCGACGATATCGGCTCTGCCGCTTCTGACGACGACGATGATGCAGCCCCGGCTGCAAGCGACGACGAAGAGACCAACGCCTGATCGGC
The DNA here is from genome assembly GCF_018101215.1 of Phaeobacter sp. HS011. Lineage (NCBI taxonomy): Bacteria > Pseudomonadati > Pseudomonadota > Alphaproteobacteria > Rhodobacterales > Roseobacteraceae > Phaeobacter > Phaeobacter sp. HS011. The sequence goes on from NZ_JAGEUF010000003.1 coordinate 112,410, forward strand.
ATTGGATCTATCCGACATTGAGAAAGGCCGCTCCATCCGGGGCGGCCTTTTTCGTATGCCGCCTGATATCCTGCGGGCGCAGACAGATCAAACTCGCTTCAAACTCGCCGCATAAACTCTGCGCTGGTAATCTCATCTTCGGTGGTTTCTGCCAGTCTTGGACCCCGCCGGGGCTTGTGCCCTCGCATCTGTGCTCGACGATATTCAGTCATCTGGGGGTGACCATGGAAGAGGAACTGATCCGGGAAGAAACTGCATTGCGCCGCCGGTTGCTGTTGCGGCTGCTGCGGGGATTCAGCTTTGAAAATCCGCGCCATAAGGGCGAGGCAATCAGCAATCTGGTGCCACCGGAATTGATCACGGCGGAGCTGACCCAACACAATCCGCACAGGTTCATTCAGCCCTGACAGCGCAGGCGGAGCCGCGAAGGCTCCCCCTCGCGGCCCCTTTGCATGTGCATCCCAAGCGGGCCGCAGGCACGGGAGCCGTGTTGGGACGGGGCTGTGCCCGGTTCATGCGCGTCAAAATCTTGCGGTGTCGGGCGGCCCGGCACAATTGAATAGCCGCTAAAATTTTAGCCAGCGACACCCGCCCCTCGCCCCCGGTCCCCGACAGGGGGGGATATCCGCCGATGCCCATATCTGCCATTTGCCCAAATCCCATCCCCCGCCTAATCTGCCGCCGACCTGGCCAGACCGGGGATCTAACAGGCAGTTTCCATGATTGATCGCAGAACGGCTTTGGCCTTCCTTCTCAGCCCGCTCGCTCTGGCGGCCTGTGGTGATGCACCCGCCGCAACAAAACGCGCCGCCAAACCGCCGCTCTATCCCAATGAGACACCCGAACTGCGGCGCAAGATCAATTTCTGGGCTGACCACTATGAGGTGCCGCGCCCGCTGGTGCATCGGCTCGCCATCCGTGAGAGCACGCATCGCCCCTGGGCCATCAACCGGCCCTATTATGGTCTGCTGCAGATCCTGCCCGCGACGGCCCGCTCCATGGGGTTTCGGGGCAAACCGAAGGATCTTCTGGATGCGGATACCAATCTGAAATACGCGGTGAAATATCTGCGCGGGGCCTGGCTCCTCTCCGATGGCAGTTATGATCAGGCGGTAAAGCACTATTCGCGCGGCTACTATTACGCCGCCAAACGCCGGGGCATGTTGCGTGAAACCGGGTTGCGCCCCTAGGCGGCACGCACAACCATCTGAAAACCATAATCTATTTCAGAATTGCGCGACAGGCTGCCGCAAAACCTGTTAGCGCAAAACTGTCACATGACGATGCGCATTTTTCTGCTAGCATAGATGTCTATTATAAAAAGACGTCGGAGTGAAAAATGCCTATCCAACTTGATCGCCGGTCCTTTCTGGCTGGCAGCGCAGGGCTTATTGCACTGCATCCGTTTTCTGTTCAGGCGGCCTCCAACCAGGTGCATCTGCGCCTGATGGAGACCACGGACCTGCATGTGCATGTGTTTCCCTATGACTATTATGCCGACAAACCCCGCGACACGGTCGGACTGGCCCGTACGGCCTCGCTGATTGGCGATATCCGCGCCGAGGCGACCAATTCGCTGCTGCTGGACAATGGCGATTTTCTGCAGGGCAATCCGATGGGCGACTACATCGCCTATGAGCGGGGCATGAAGGAAGGCGACACCCACCCCGTCATTCAGGCGATGAATGCCGTGGGGTTTGATGGCTCGACGCTGGGCAATCATGAGTTCAACTACGGGCTGGATTTCCTGATGAAATCCCTCGCCGGGGCCGACTTCCCCGTGGTCTGCGCCAATGTCGCCAAATCAACCGGCGCCGGTCCGCGCGACGACACAACCCTGCTACCGCCCTATGTGATCCTGGAGCGCGAACTGACTGATGGCGCGGGCAACACCCATCCGATCAAGATAGGCCTGATTGGTTTTGTGCCACCGCAGGTAATGAACTGGGATCGCCGCCATCTGGAGGGCAACGTTCAGGCGCGCGACATTTTGGAAACTGCCCGCGCCTATGTACCGGAGATGAAGGAGAAAGGCGCTGACATCATTATCGCGCTCTCACATTCCGGTATTGGCAGCGCACAGGAAGTCGACGGGATGGAGAATGCCTCGGTACCGCTGGCGGCGGTTGAGGGCATTGATGCCATTATGACCGGCCATTCGCATCTGGTCTTCCCCTCCTCCACCTATGCCGATTTTGCCGGAGTGGATGTCGACAAGGGCACCATCCACGGCACACCTGCCACCATGGGCGGATTCTGGGGCAGCCATATGGGTCTGATTGATCTGATGCTGGAACGCGATGGCAGCGGCTGGCGCGTCGTCGGCCACGCGTCAGAGGCACGGCCCATTTCGCGGCGCGAAGAGGACCGGTCGATCACCGCCCTGGTCGAAAGTGCCCCTGCGGTGCTGGCGGCCGCGCAGAAAGAACATGACGAGACGCTGCAATATGTGCGCCGTGCCGTGGGCAAAACAGACGCACCGCTGCACAGCTATTTTGCACTGGTCGCCGATGATCCATCGGTGCAGATCGTGTCGATTGCGCAGACCTGGTATATCGAACAGATGCTGAAGGGCACCGAACATGAAGGCCTGCCGATCCTCTCTGCAGCGGCCCCGTTCAAAGCTGGCGGTCGCGGTGGTGCGGAGTATTACACCGATGTGCCCAAGGGCGATGTCGCGATCAAGAATGTCGCGGATCTCTACCTCTATCCCAACACTGCCCGTGCGGTGCGTGTGACCGGCGCGCAGGTAAAGGATTGGCTGGAACGCTCTGCCGGTATGTTCAATCAGATTACCCCCGGCGCGGCGGATCAGGTGCTGCTCAATCCGGCCTTCCCCAGCTACAACTTTGACGTGATCGACGGGGTGACCTATCAGATCGATCTGTCGCAACCCTCCAAGTTCGGCCCCAAGGGCGCGTTGGAAAACCCCGACGCCAATCGCATCGTCAATCTTGAGTTCGACGGCGCGCCGATTGATCCCGCGCAGGAGTTCATTATCGCCACCAACAACTACCGCGCAGGCGGCGGTGGCGCCTTCCCGGGCGCGATGGGAGATACCGTTGTCTTTGAGGGGCCGGACACCAACCGTGATGTGATCGTGCGCTATATCGTTGAGAAAGGCACCATCAGCCCGCGTGCGGATGCCAATTGGCGCTTTGCGCCGCTGGCGGACACATCGGTTCTGTTTGACACCGGCCCAAAGGCGGCGGCTTATGTCGACAGCGTCGAGAGCATTGCGATTGAACCTGCAGGTGAAGGCCCGGATGGCTTTGCACGCTATAGAATCTCGCTGTGAACAGACTGTTTCCGATTTGTGCAAAATGAAATGATTCTCGCCGCCCGGCCAAACGTAGTCGGGCGGCATATTTAGGCGTACACGCCCCGCTTGCACACTATTTATTGAGGTGCGCCCTAAAGGTTAATTTTTACAAATTTCGAGCAAAATTACGCTGCCCTTACTCTTTTTTAGGCATTTGTTTGCCAAATTTCTGCCCCCTTCTTGCGACAGAGTTTTCCGACATGCCATGTGTCGGACAACGCTGAACACCAGCAGTCCGCGTCAAGACGGTTGATACGCAAGAGGAGCAGTGACGATGCCAAACGGCAGTTTCAATGATTTTCGCAATGCGCTTCTGGCGTTTGAATCCGGCTGGGACCGGGACCGCTATGATGCGGGGCAGATCAGCGATGCGCAGCTGACACAATGGGCCGGTGCGCCGGTTGGCAGTTTCTATCCTGGCCTGAGCAGCTGGGGTCAGCTGGACGCCACCCAGTGGCGCGATATGGCGTATCATTCGACCAACTCTCTGGGCTTTGTCGGCTATCAATTCGGCGAGGCGCTGCTCATTGATCTCGGCTACTACCGGGATGATGTTTACTACCTGGGCGGTGATACGATCAATCGCTGGGATGGCACCTGGACCGGCAAGAATGGCGTCAACAGTCTGGATGACTTCAAAACCCACGCCGCGCAGGACACCGCCATCAATGAGGCCTTTGGCTATAATTTCGAAATGCTCACCCACTACTTGGGCCAGCAGGGACGCAGTATTGCCGACTACGTGGGCGAAACAGTCTCTTACCGCGATGTGAATGGTGCGATGGTCGACGTCACCCTGTCCCTGACCGGGCTGATGGCGGCGGCGCATCTGCGCGGCGCTTCAGGGCTGGCCACGCTGCTGCTGAGCGATACCGCGTCGACGGATGAATACGGCACCTCAATTCTGAAATACGTTAAGGATTTCGGCGGCTACGACAGCCCCACTGCGGACGCGCTGATCGCCTTCTGGCAGGACCGCAAAGCAGGTGGCAACGCGCCGCTGGATATGGGAGAGCCTGAGGTCGGTGAAACGCTGCTGGGAACCGTCAGCCGCGATATTCTCGATGGGACCGGAGCGGATGATCTGATTTCAGGCCGAGGTGGTAATGACCGGCTTGCCGGACGCGCCGGCGACGATGACCTGCGCGGCGGTGGCGGACGTGATCGGCTGATCGGTCAGAATGGTGACGACAAGCTGAACGGCTCCCACGGGGCTGACACGATCCGTGGCGGCGCAGGCAACGACACACTGATTGGCGGCAACGGTAATGACAAACTGTACGGCCAGCAGGGCAACGACCTGCTGATCGGCGGTGACGGCGCCGATACATTTGCTTTCGGCAGCAATCACGGGCGCGCGCGGATCCGCGATTTCGAGGTGGGTGTCGACAAAATCGACATTATTAGTGGGGCAGAGTCTCTCAGTCAGATTGATTTCACCGCGAAGGGCGATCACGTTGTAATCTCCTTCGACAACGTGGTTGTGACGGTGGAGAATGTCTCAGCAGCGGAGCTGTCAAGTTCCGATAACTTCTTGTTCTGATACCTGTTTCCGGCGTCGATCGGAAAACCCAAGTCAACGTCATCCTGCACCGCCCTTGGATAGACCCGGGGGCGGTTTCTGCTTGTGAGGGGCAGCCCCACCGGTCCGGGTGGGACCGTTTGAGCTGACAAAGAAAAAGGCCACCCCTAAGAGGCGGCCTGTTCCATAGTCAGAAGCAAGAGCCTGCGCCAGCGCGCAGGCCCGAGGTCTGATTACTCGTCTTCCAGTGCCTCAACGGCAGCTTGCAGATCGTCCTTGGAGACTTCTTTCTCGTCCACTTTCGCCTGCTCGGCGATGTGGTCGATCACTTTGTCTTCAAAGATCGGCGCGCGCAGCTGCTGCTGCATCTGGGCATTCTGCTGAATGAACTCAAAGAACTGACGTTCCTGACCCGGGTACTGGCGTGCCTGCTGCATGATCGCCTGGGTCATTTCCGCGTCAGTCACTTCGACTTCGGCTTTCTGACCTAGTTCTGCTAGCAGGAGGCCCAGACGCACGCGGCGCTCGGCCAGCTTGTTGTGCTCGTCAGTGGCTTCGATCTCGTCGTGATCGTGGCCCTGAACCTCGGGGTTTTCCTCGTGCCACAGCTGATGTGCAATCTGCTTGGCTTCTGCCTCGACCAGCGAGGGCGGCAGGTCAAAGGAGACCAGATCGTCCAGCTTGTCCAACAGGCCACGCTTCATCACGGCACGGGCCGCACCGGCGTATTCAGCTTCCAGACGCTCGGAGATCTGACCTTTCAGGCCGGCGAGGTCTTCGGCACCGAATTTCTGCGCCAGCTCGTCGTTAATCTCTGCCGCTTTCGGGGCTTTCACCTCTTTCACGGTGCAGGAGAACACGGCTTCTTTACCGGCCAGATGCTCGGCCTGATATTCTTCGGGGAAGGTGACGGTGACGTCTTTTTCTTCGCCCGCTTTGGTGCCAACCAACTGCTCTTCGAAACCGGGGATGAAGGAATTGGAGCCCAGTGTCAGCGGGTAGTCGTCGCCTGCGCCGCCGTCAAAGGCTTCGCCGTCAACTTTGCCAACGAAATCGATGACAACCTGATCACCATCTTCTGCTGCGGCACCGTCTTCGCGGGCTTCGAAATCCTGCGCGGTCTCCGCGAGGTTGGCCAGCGCTTCGTCAACCGCTGCGTCGTCTGCTTTGACAACCAGCTTTTCCAGCTCAACACCGGAGAGATCAACTTCGGGGATCTCAGGCAGCGCCTCATAGGACATCTCGACGTTGACGTCGTCGCCCTCTTTCCAGTCTTCGTTGGTCATTTTCACGTCGGGCTGCATGGCCGGACGCTCGCCGCTTTCCTCGAAGTGCTTGTTCATCGCACCGTCGATGGTTTCCTGCATGGCTTCGCCGATCAGACGCTGGCCGAACTGCTTCTTCAGCAGCGCCATGGGAACCTTTCCCTTGCGGAAGCCTTTCATCTCGACTTCGGGCTGTGCCTCGACCAGTTTTTCATTGACCTTTGCGTCCAGCTCGGCGGCGGTGACGGTGATCGCGTAACCGCGTTTCAGACCTTCGTTCAGCGTCTCGGTGACCTGCATCATATTCCCCATAGAGATTCGGGGCGCGCGCGCAGGCGCTCCCCCAGACAATTTGTGGCCTTCTATTTGCACATGAGCGGCGGCGCAAGAGGGATTGCCTCCAGAGCGGCTCAGACCGGGGCGGATGCGGCGTTTTTTGGCCCCTGAAAAAGAAAAACACGCCCAGAGGGGCGTGTTTTGAGGGTATGCGACCCGGTGAAGGCCCAATCGGTCAGAGGGCGCGTGCCTATGTGGCAGCTTTGACAGGATCGCGCTGTCTCGACTGGTCGGATCAGAACTTCCAGCGGGCCCCGGCCATAACGGACGAGCTGTCCTGATAGCTGGTCGCGCTGGTGTCCGAGTAGGAGTAGTCACGGTAGGCGACATAGGTCTCAAGGTTCAGATTGTCGAAATTCTGAACCGCCGCGATGCCCCAGGATTCGGCGCTGTCGCCGCTGGTGACCATATCCGACCCATCATAGTAATCGATGGCAAAGGACGTCGCGCCTACGGACAGGAAATTCGCGGTATAGCCCAGCTTGGCAAAGGCATAGTCGCCGCCGGTGTCCCGATCGCCGCCGGCAACGGCGAAGGACACGCCCGACGGCTCGTGAAGTGCCGCGAAAGAGGCAACAATATCGCGGGTTTTGGTGCCGGGACCGTTCTCATTCCACACCGCGCCCAACGCGCCATTGATGGTAAAGTCGCCAAGGTCATCATTGGTGTAACGCACCGCAACATCATAGGCTTCGCGGTCAGAATTCGAGCGCAGGATTTCCTCGCCGTAGGACGCCGACACGGTGAAGCCGCTGAATTCAGGCGTATCGTAGCGCACCCGGCCCAGGCGACCGCCATCCAGGCTGCGGAAGGCAGATCCGATACTGACACCGGAAAGCGTGCCTGTAGAGGTGCGGAACAGGAAGCCCCCAGCAGAATCCGCAATCGAGGACGTCTGGATCACGCCGGTGCCGGAGAGATCAGACTCGGCCAGCCCATCCGACGCCATGGACCCCTGACCAAAGGAAAACGTGCCATAGCGCGGTGTTGCGTATTGAATATCGACCTTGCGGATTCGGGTGCGGTCCCAGCTGATATTCTGTGGACGCCCATTCTGGTCCACCCCGTCAGAGGAGCGCAGGCCAAGCGCGGTCTCAAAATTGAACCGCAGGGTGTTTTCGCCAAAAGGCTGTTCCAGCCAGAACCCGATACGGGAGTTCGAATTGGCGTTGTCGACAAGCGTGCTGAAATCGTCGCCGCCATCGTCAAACGACTGGAAGGAGGGGTTGAACTGACCATAGTAGCGGAAGGTTCCGCCCGAGTTGTTCTCGTAGGTTGGCCCGGCCACCGCAGGCGCTGCAAGACCGGCAAAAAGCCCGGAGACCAAGGCTGTCACCCCGAGTTGAGAGGCAAATCTGGTGTTCATGAGGAGATGCTCCAATATTGTTCAGGGCAGCTCCCTCTCCATCCCTGAGGGGCTGACCTGGCGCAGGTGCTATCACGCGTTTTTTCGCGGCAATACTCTTGAAATATACCGCGCTGCTTCCCCTGCCAGCAGCCGGGGAAATTCTCTCAGAATTGTGATCGCCGCTCCCAGCTTTCTGCCCCCTGCCCGTTGTCCCCGTCGCCTGCCGATACCTCAGGCCACGACCACAATCATCTGTCCGGGCGAAAACCCGGTCAACCATCCGGCGGACATCACGGAACGTAAAACCTGTACGGGCCGCGGTCGGCTGTGAGGGAGAAACCAGCAGATTTTGCGCAAGCTTGCATGATTTCTTAACAGCCCGCCGATAGTCGTGACAGATCGACAAAGCAGGTACTGAGACTATGAAATTCAAGACTTCCATCAAGACGGCCGTATTTCTGATCGTTTTCCTGGCCAGCGCAGTCATGTTCGCCCTGATTGGGCTGTCACGCTACACGGAACAGCTGCGCACGGAGATCGAGGCGGAGGTCACGGCAGTCGAAGGGTTTGCACAGACGCTGTCAGAGGTGAGCGCCGACTTTCAAAGCACCCGTCTGGTGGAGATGAGCTTTCGCCTGAAACCAAGCCACGACACTCTTGCCACGCAGGCTGAAACGATGGCGCATCTTTCCAACCGGATTGAGGTCGCAAAAATGCAGATCGCGGAGCTGGACGGCATGGCGGACGCTGCGGATAATCTGCGCCAGCTGGCGACGGCGATCACGGCCTATGAGGCTGGTTTCGCAGAGGTTGTTGCCAGTCAGGATCGGTTGGGGTTTGACGAAACTGATGGGCTGCAGGGGGCCCTGCGCAGCTCCGTTCGCAGCATTGAGACGGCGCTGAAAGACACCGCCGAGCCCGAGATGACAGTCAAAATGCTGATGATGCGTCGCCATGAGAAAGATTTCATCATGCGCCACGCCGCAAAATACATTGAGCGGCTGAACGCGCGGGTTGATGAATTCCGTGCCTTTCCCGGCAGCTACTACAAGAACATATCGCAGCGCGCCCGGATTGGCAGCTTGCTGACCAGCTATCAGAATTCCTTCAACGCTTATGCTGAGGAAGTCACCAATATCGATGGCCATTACAAGGCGCTGGACGCCATCGAAAAAGCCGCTGAACCGGTGCTCGCGGCCATGAATGAGCAGACGACTGCCCGACTGGACAGGATCCATGCCAGCGCCGCCGAGGCGATCACCACAGCCAATTCCAATGCGCTGAAGGCTGGCTTTGGCGGGCTCGGCATCTTTGTCGTGGTCGCGTTTTTCCTGGCCATCGGCATCTCGCGCCCGCTGTCGCGGGTCAATGTCGTCCTTCAGAAAATCATGGCCGGTGATTTCTCCACCCCGGCGCCGCAGTCGCGCATCAGGGAGGTATCGACCATTGCCACCGCCGTTGAGGAGCTGCGGGCCGACAATGAGATGAAGGACCGGCTGACGCGCGACATCTCGGAGGTGATCCGCGCCTGCGCCGCCGGCGATTTCTCCAAACGCCTGCAGGTGGAGGGGGCCAGTGGCTCCTTTGCTGAGCTGGGCCGCGGCGTGAATGCCATTGGCGATGCCGCCGAGGGCGGGCTGGGCGACATTCGCCAGGTTCTGGATACGCTGGCCGCCGGCGATCTGACCCAGCGGATGCCGGATGGACAGAAGGGTATCTTCAAGGAAATCGCCAACGCGGTCGACAACCTCAGTGACAATCTGACCGGAATGGTAAAGCAACTGTCGCACAGCAGTGAGGTCCTGAATTCCACCGCCGCAGAAATCGCCGCAGCCGCAGATGACGCCTCGCGCCGGGGCGAAACCTCCGCCGCCTCCCTCGAGGAAACGGCCGCCGCGCTGCAAACGCTCGATGACACCGTGCGGGGCACCGCAGAAGGCTCAGAACAGGCCAAAGACATCGTGCGCGACGCCTTCACCCAGGCCCGTACCACCAGCGAACTGGCCAGCCAGACCATCAGCGCCATGCAGCGGATTGAGGATTCTTCCGGCGCCATCGCCAAGATTACGGACCTGATCGAAGATCTCGCCTTCCAGACCAACCTTCTGGCGCTGAACGCCGGGGTCGAGGCTGCCCGCGCCGGCGAGGCCGGTCGCGGTTTTGCGGTCGTCGCGTCCGAGGTGCGTGGCCTTGCGCAGCGCTCCGCAGATGCGGTGCAGGAGATCAACCAGCTGATTGAGGTCAGCACCCATGAGGTGGCGCAGGGCGTGAAACTGGTCGATCAGACCGGCACAGCACTCGCCTCCATCCAAAGTTCGGTCGAAGCAGTGGTGGGCAAGGTCGAACAGATCGCCGCCACCACGGTCGAACAATCCAATGGGCTTTCCGAGGTGAACACCGCGGTTGTCAGCCTGGATCAGAATGCGCAGAAAAACTCCGCCATGCTGGAACAGACCGCTGCTGCCGGCCAGATGCTGCGCGAGGAGGCCCAGACATTGGTGCAGGCAGTCTCCGGCTTTCGCATCGATCCCGCCAGCCAAGCCAAGGCGAGCGCCCCTCCGCCCGCCTCCGACGACTGGGCCGACACCGCCTTTGATGACAGGGACGCCTACGCCCGCTCAGCCTGATTGGGGAAGGCAACACTGCATCCATTGGACATGCACAGGTAGAGAGACATCCGAGATCACGGGTGTCTCTCAGCTCAAGGCAACCGTCCGGCACAGGTCCCGGCAAAAGGGCCCGAGTACGCGACAAACCAAGGCCGCCTCAATCTAGTTGAACTGACACAAAATGGTGCGGGTGAAGGGACTTGAACCCCCACGCCTTGCGGCGCCAGAACCTAAATCTGGTGCGTCTACCAATTCCGCCACACCCGCATCCTCACGATGGGCCGACCCATCGTGAGGCGCTCAATAGCAAAGCTTTTCGGCGGATGCAAAAGGGAAAGCGACCTTCGGGCAAACTTTTCCATACTTTGCCTCCATCCTCCATCTACGGGATATCGAGCCTGCGAAGAACAGCAGGAATTTGCTCCGGCAGATCCTCAGCGATTAGCCCCGGGCCGAAGTTCAACGCGCATTCAACATGCAGATATGCAGCTGTTTCTGCCGCCTGCATCGGGGACAATCCCCGCGCCATCAATCCGGTGATGAATCCAGCCAGCACGTCGCCGGACCCGGCCGTCGCCAGCCAGGGCGCAGAGCGGTCGTAGTGGGCAGAGTTGACCGAGCAACATCCATTCGGCGCAGCGATCACCGTATCCGGCCCCTTGAACAGCACCACGCAGCCCGCGCGTTTGGCGGCCTCGCGGGTGGCGTCCACCTTGGAATAGGCGGGGCCGGTGGTGGCTGGCGCGTTCAGCTTTTCGTCGAGGTCCGGGAACAGTCTGGCAAATTCGCCGCCATGGGGCGTGATCACGCAGTTTCCATGCAGCGCCTCAAACAAGACCCCGGGATTCTGCTCAAACTGTGTCAGCGCATCCGCATCCAAGACCGTACCGCGCTCCTGTTTCAGCACAGACATCACCAGCATCTGCGCCTCTGCCCCCAGCCCAAGCCCCGGACCGAGACAAACCGCATTTATGCGCCGATCCTCCAATAGCTGGTCCAGCTCATCTGCTCGATCGATCTGGCACAACATAATCGCAGTCAGCTGGCAGGCGTTTTCCATCATCGCCGAACGCGGTGAGCCAACCGTGACCAGCCCCGCCCCGATCCGCAGTGCGCCCCGGGCGGCCAGGCGGGCGGCACCGGTCTTACCATGTCCACCGGACAGGAGAAGGGCGTGGCCGTAGGTGTATTTGTGCTCCTCCGTTTCTTTCCCAAGATATGACGAGACCAGTTCGGGAGACATAAGAGTAGCAACGACCCGCCCCATTCCTCGGCCCTTCTCAAGCCGATGGAAGTCGGCCAATGCCTTTCGTGCAGCCTCACCCCAATCATGCCCACCCAGCCCAATGTCGACGGTCCTCACTGCCCCGCAGTAACTCGGCCCCTCATCAATGAAATGACCTATACGTGGACTATGAAAGGTCACCGTGAGCCAGCTCCAGACCGCCCCGAACTCTGAACAAAGCACGCGCCCGCTGTCCATACAAAGACCTGTTGGCGCATCAATCGCGACCATACGCCCGAATGTCTTGCCCTCGGTGTAGAGCTTGGTCAGGGGTTCGAGTATTTCGCGCGATGGCGCCCGTTTCAGGCCAGCGCCGAAAAGCGCATCAACAAACAGGTCCGCAACCGCCTCGCCAATCCGTCGCCCGTCCCATTCAGCTACGCGCCCAATCGCCTGCCACCGCTCATAATTCACCTTCGCATCCGGCGGCAGTTTTTCAGGCTCTCCATACAGGAACACCTCCACCGCCCAGCCGCGTTCCTTCAGCAGCCGCGCCACCACAAAACCATCGCCGCCGTTGTTGCCCGGCCCGCACAGGACCACTGCCCGGCGCGGCGCGTCATCTTTCCCCAAATACTCCGGGGAGCGCGAGGGGCTGGCCCCTCGCCCGCTTTCAACAGGCTGAGCCAGTTCCGGCCATTCCTCGAAGATGGCCTCGACCACCCCCTGCCCGGCCCGTTCCATCAGCTCCAGCCCGGTGACTTCACCGGACCTGATAGCGGCCTGCTCAATCGCCTGCATCTGGGCGGCGGTCAGCAATTCGGTCATGTCAGGAGCCTCTTTTTCATGTCGTGGTCATGCAGCGATTCAAAATTGCGCAGAAATCAGGCGTTGTGATTAATTTTTAGGCAGTCGTCGCGAAATCATGCGCAGTTTCGCCGCAGCGCTTGCGGCTATTATTGTCCCGGCTCAGTAGAAGTGATCTGACCTCTCTCGACAAGGTTGCGAGGAGCCATCCCGATGAAAAAGATCGAAGCCATCATCAAGCCGTTCAAACTGGACGAGGTGAAGGAAGCCTTGCAGGACGTCGGCGTGCAAGGCCTATCGGTGATCGAGGTCAAGGGCTTTGGCCGTCAGAAAGGCCACACCGAACTCTATCGCGGTGCCGAATATGTCGTCGACTTCCTGCCGAAGGTGAAAATCGAAGTCGTGCTGGACGACGATCAGGTGGACGCCGCCATCGAGGCAATCGTGGCAGCGGCCAAGACTGACAAGATCGGCGATGGCAAGATTTTTGTCTCCCCCGTGGAGCAGGCCATCCGCATCCGGACCGGTGAGACCGGCTCGGACGCCCTCTGAGCCTGACACCAGAACACGCGGTTGTCCGCCGTCGCTGATTGGCGCGGCAGCCCAGATACACTCAAGATTACAAGATCAGAAGGACCATTGGAAATGAGCGCAGACGCAGTTCTGAAGATGATCAAGGACGAAGACATCGCCTATGTCGACATCCGTTTCACTGATGTGCGGGGCAAGCTCCAGCACGTGACCGTTGATGTCGACCTAGTGGACGAAGACTTTATCGAAGAAGGCTTCATGTTCGACGGTTCCTCCATCGCAGGTTGGAAGTCGATCGAAAACTCCGACATGAAGCTGATCCTCGACACCAGCTCCGCCTATATCGATCCGTTTTATGCCGAAAAGACCCTCTGCATCCATTGCTCCGTGGTTGAACCCGACACCGGCGAAGCCTACCCGCGTGACCCGCGCGGCACCGCGCAGAAGGCAGAGGCCTATCTGAAGTCCTCCGGCATCGGTGATGTGGCCTATATGGGGCCCGAGGCGGAATTCTTCCTGTTTGATGATGTGCGCTTCTCCAACACCATCAACAAAGTGTCCTTTGAGGTCGACGCAACCGACGCCTCCTGGAACACTGACACTGAATACGAGATGGGCAATATGGGCCACCGTCCCGGCATCAAGGGCGGCTACTTCCCGGTGAACCCCATCGACGAAGCTCAGGACCTGCGCTCCGAGATGCTGTCCACCATGAAGCGTCTGGGGATGAAGGTCGACAAGCACCACCACGAGGTGGCCTCCTGCCAGCACGAGCTGGGCCTGATCTTTGACAGCCTGACCAAACAGGCCGATGAGCTGCAGAAATACAAATATGTGATCCACAATGTGGCCCACGCCTATGGCAAATCGGCAACCTTCATGCCGAAGCCGATCTACGGTGACAACGGCACCGGCATGCATGTGAACATGTCGATCTGGAAAGACGGCAAGCCGCTCTTTGCAGGCGACAAATACGCGGATCTGTCCAATGAAGCGCTGTATTTCATTGGTGGTATCCTGAAGCACGCCAAGACGCTCAACGCGTTCACCAACCCCTCGACCAACTCCTACAAGCGCCTGATCCCCGGCTTTGAGGCCCCGGTTCTGCGCGCCTATTCGGCCCGCAACCGCTCCGGCTGCGTGCGGATCCCATGGACCGAAAGCCCGAAAGCCAAGCGTGTTGAGGCCCGTTTCCCCGATCCGGCCGCGAACCCTTACCTGTGCTTTGCCGCGCTGCTGATGGCTGGCCTGGACGGCATCAAGAACAAGATCGATCCGGGCGAAGCCATGGATAAGAACCTCTATGATCTGCCTGCAGAAGAGCTGGCCGATATCCCCACCGTCTGCGGCTCCCTGCGCGAAGCGCTGGAATCGCTGGCTGGCGATCACGACTTCCTGCTGCAGGGCGACGTGTTCACCAAAGACCAGATCGAAGGCTATATCGCCCTCAAGATGGAAGAGGTGGAAACCTACGAACACACGCCGCATCCGGTGGAATACGGCATGTACTACAGCTGCTGATCCCCGATCACGCGGAATTACTGGGCGCTCCCATCTGTTGGGGGCGCCTTTTTCGTTTGCAGCTTCCCGGCACCCGGCTCCACAGGATCTTGTCTGCCTCATGTGCCCCACATCGGCGCGCGGGTGCCCCGGTCGACAGATTGGCTGCCAACTGAGCCGTGTCGCATGCGGGATGTCAGTTTTTCAACACGGCCCCCGGTTCCCCGGCACAGCCCGGCAAATCCACGCAAACCTTCCACGTTGACCTAGCGTCATTCTATTGGAAACACTTTCGTCCCCAGGCCTGATTTGTAAGGGCTACGGCATCAATATGGCCGTCAGCTGCCCTGTTCTTGCCCAATTTCAAAAAGACCGGCGGTGAAGTCGCTTATTTTTTCACTCATTTTCAGGGACTTAAATCAATCGCAACACAATCATCAAATTGGAAAGGAATTTTTTACCCCTCAGCTGTCACCGCCTCACTTTCTGCCATTTCAAATTTTAACTTAATTGCTGAAGCACCTGAGCGGAGGACCCTGACGGTGACACAGGTAGATCAGTATAAAGGCAAGCTGGGTTTTGAAATCCGGGACCCCGATGCGCTGTCCAACGGCTCGACAGCAGTGGTCGATACATTGGAAGAATACGGCCACAGCGTGCGCCAGTTCCAATCGCGAAACCCCAACCTGATCCGCCTTGATTGTGATCACTACCGGGTTGAGCTGCGCTATCGCCGCCATCCAATCAAACCGACGCAGGCCAGCGCTGCCGGTGCTGACAGCACCGAGACACCGCTGCGCAGTTCGCTTGGCGTGACGCTGACCCCAAACCACCCGGACCATTGTGATGTGGAACTGAGCGAGCTGTTGCTGGCAATGATCCTGCGCCGCCTGGCCGAGGATCTGGATGTGGCGACGGTGGATTGGCTGCACGTGCCCTTCACCCTGACCCGTGCCGCCTTCCTCGGGGTTTTTGAAGATGCCGAAACGCAGGCGGAATCCCACGCGCAGGCAGCAGCAGACCACGCCGCACCGGACGCCTACCCAGTGACCGAAATCGCCGCAGATATCGCCGGCATCCATGCCGCCAAGTCGAGCGCGCCCCTCAGCCCGCAAACGACGCCCGAAGCGCCCCCCCCTGCTGCGACACCGATTGATGCCGCACTTGATACGCCGCCGCTTCTCCCCCAGCCCACGAACGGCGCCAAGCCGGTTGCAAATGGGCGCCTGCGCGGACGCGCCTGTTTTGAGCCGGTCGAGGTAACGGTTGCTCAGCTGGAGGAACACTACGCCGCGATGTTGC
Source organism: Phaeobacter sp. HS011 (assembly GCF_018101215.1). Classification (NCBI taxonomy): domain Bacteria; kingdom Pseudomonadati; phylum Pseudomonadota; class Alphaproteobacteria; order Rhodobacterales; family Roseobacteraceae; genus Phaeobacter; species Phaeobacter sp. HS011. Next base: position 128,177 of record NZ_JAGEUF010000003.1, read on the forward strand.
AGTCCCCTGACACCCGTGCAACCGGGCGTCATGCTCTGGAGGCGCGCAATCGCGCCCGCGCGCGTGCCAAAGCTGTTATGACACCTCCCCGCGGCAGCGGAACCGCCGTTGCCCGGCTGGGCGGTCTTCTCGCGGCCATGCCGCAGCGAATGATCGCAACCACCAGCCATCTCCTGCGCAGCCCCCAGCTGCGTGGCCATCTACACATTGTCTGCGGCGCAACGGCCCTTCTTGCCTTGCAAAGCTCGGCCGCCGTCGCCTTTTAGACCGTTTTCCCGGTCTCGCGACCAGCCAGTCCGAGAATTCGGGCTAGGCCGACGATGCCCCCCATTGGGCCATCACATCCGCACGACGTAACACACTGGTGTGAATGCTGAAAATAACGGCGCGGCTGTGCGGAAGGCGAAGGATCGTCTGGCGCTCACTGCGCATATAGCCTGCCGTTTCGGCGCCGGGACGCGGGCGATCGCCACTGACGCGGCGCGGCTGATGCAGGGTCGCATCGGCGTACCACAACGCATTAAACCGCCACATCGGCCGCCCCACCTGCACCCCGTCAAACAGCCGCTGCACCCGCGCAGCAATGCCAGTATCATAGCTGTCGACCGGTTCGTGGATGGCAATCAATGGCCGCCCCGCTTTCTCCGCCAGGGTCCAATTTGCGGGAAAGCACAGAACCGCGCCGGTCAGCACATGTTCCTGCGCGCCCTCCGGTTTTTCCAGGATACAGAAATCCTGCTGGGCAATCCGGCCAAGCGTGCCCAGCGGATCCTCCCAATCTACCGTCACCTCGCCCCCATCGGGCCGCACCACATTGTGACCCGCGGCATCTGGGTAGAGCTGGGCCAGAACCGCCTCCAACAGCTCAGAAGCAGCCGGGGTGGCCTCGGACGCGCAATACACAACTTGCGCGCGGCACTGCTGCAACAGCCGCTCCCGCTCCGCCATCTGCCCGGCGTAAGCGTCATCAAAATGCAGCCAGTCCTCCGGTGCCAATGGCTGAATACCGGGCAACTTCCGCTGCTCCAGCGGATTATACGACAGGCGGGTCTGCAGAATCTCGGTCATGACACTTTGTAGCAAGCCCGACGCGTAGCACCACCCGCTACATGCGACACGCTGCCCCAAACACATCTGTCTGAAAACGACCGTCTGCGCGGTCGCATTTGGTGGCGACTCCCCTCCGCGCTCCGCACAACATTGGACAGAGATGTCCAGCGACACCTTCGAGACGATGTCGAATACGGAGCCAGAGATGAACGAGCATTACCGCGATACACGCAAGATCGACCCTACACGCGGTGCCACCCTTGGGGACAACACCCCCAATGATCAGGACCGCGTCGAGATTGGGCCGACCCAGCTGACCTTTGGTGAATGGGCCGCCGCAGGGCTGCAACTGCCGGACCTTCAGGCGATGCGCCGCTACCGTTGGGAGCGGCTGACCCGGTTCATCAACGATCGCGATTATGCCGGGCTGTTGGTGTTTGACCCCATGAACATCCGCTACGCGACGGATTCCACCAATATGCAGCTGTGGAACACCCATAATCCGTTTCGCGCGCTGCTGATCTGCGCCGATGGCTACATGGTCATGTGGGATTACAAACAGGCGCCGTTCCTGAGTGAATTCAACCCTCTGGTGCGTGAACAGCGGGCCGGGGCCGATCTGTTCTACTTTGATCGCGGCGATAAGGTGGATGTGGCGGCGGACGTCTTTGCCAATGAGGTACGTCGGCTGCTGGCCGAACATAGCGGCCAGAACACGCGTCTCGCGGTGGACAAGATCATGCTACACGGGCTGCGCGCGCTTGAGGCACAGGGGATTGAGGTGTTCCCCGGCGAAGAACTGACCGAAAAATGCCGTGCTGTGAAAGGGCCGGATGAAATCCTCGCCATGCGCTGCGCCAATCACGCCTGTGAAACCGCCGTCGCAGAGATGGAGCGCTTCGCCCGCAGCGCCATTCCCGGCGGTGGCGTCAGTGAAGATGACGTCTGGGCCGTTCTGCACGCCGAAAACATCCGCCGGGGCGGTGAATGGATCGAAACAAGGCTGCTGACCTCAGGCCCGCGCACCAACCCCTGGTTTCAGGAATGCGGCGGGCGCATCATCCAGAACAATGAAATCGTCAGCTTTGACACCGATCTGGTCGGCTCCTACGGGATCTGCATCGATATTTCGCGCAGCTGGTGGATTGGCGACCGCGCGCCGCCTGCCGATATGGTCTATGCCATGCAGCACGGGGTTGAGCATATCCAGAGCAATATGGAGATGCTGAAACCCGGCGTGAACCTGCAGGAGCTGTCGCGCAACTGCCATCTGCTGGATGCCCAGTTCCAGAAGCAGAAATACGGCTGCATGATGCACGGCGTCGGGCTTTGCGATGAATGGCCGCTGGTGGCCTATCCGGACGCCATGGTCGAGGGCGCTTTCGATTATGATCTGGAGCCGGGCATGGTGCTTTGTGTCGAGGCGCTGGTCAGCCCCGAAGGTGGCGATTTCTCAATCAAGCTGGAGGATCAGGTCCTGATCACGGAAACTGGCTATGAAAACCTCACCACCTACCCGTTTGATCCGGCTCTGATGGGCACCACCCGTTGGGTTTGAGGTTTCTGCTGCCTGCGGGTGCGACGACCAAACGGCTGCTCTCCCCACTGGGGAGAGGCGGCTGAACCTGTGGCGCCGTCAGGCGCCTCCGCTTTGTAACCGGGCCAATTTCTCTTGTAGGACCAGCACACTGTCAGCGCGACTGTACTGCGAGAGCTTTGCCAGCGGCACCCAGGCCAGTGCCTTTGATTCGGCGCTGGCACGGATATCCCCCGCCTCGGCGCGAAACAGATAGCGCACATCGTAGTGCAGATGCGCCGCCTCGCGGCTGTTGGCAGGGATTTCGTGGATATCAATGTCAAACACCTGATCAGACAACAGGCTGATCCGGGCCAGACCGCTTTCCTCATAGGCTTCTTTCAGGGCAATGAACCGGGCATCGGCGATGCCGTCGCAATGTCCCCCCAATTGCAGCCAGCGGTCCAGTTTGGCGTGATGGGTCAGCAGCACTGCTGACAGATCCGCCGAAAGGACAAAGGCCGATCCGGTCACATGGCCGGAGGCTGGATCCCGGTCAAACGCCTTTGGTTCGCGCGCGCAAAACGCGGTCAGGCGCTGCCACATCTCGTGATCGCGCTTATCCTGCGGCGCGAAACTTCCAATGCCTGCGCAGGCATCGGCCAAAAGTTCTGTTGTCAATATCCCTCACCTTCCCGTGACGTGGGCGGCGGATGCCTTGTGCCCGCCCGCCTGGCGCCGCACCTTAGGGTGACCCCCAGATAAAGGCGAGCCTGATGCCCACCGAACGCATTTCTTTTTCCGGCCACTCCGGTGACCAGCTGGCTGCGCGGCTGGACCTGCCCGAAGGGCCGATCCTGTCCACTGCGCTGTTTGCGCATTGTTTCACTTGCTCCAAGGACATCCCCGCGGCACGGCGCATCTCGGCCCGTCTGGCGGCCATGGGCATTGCGGTTTTAAGGTTTGATTTCACCGGCCTCGGCCATTCCGATGGTGAATTTTCCAATACCAACTTCAGCTCCAATGTCGCCGATCTGGTCGCGGCCGGGCAATATCTTGCGGGGCGCGGGCTGGCGCCCTCGTTGCTGATCGGTCACTCGCTGGGCGGCGCTGCGGTATTGCGGGCGCGGGCCGGGCTGCCATCGGTGCGCGGCGTTGTTACGCTGGGCGCGCCCTCTGACCCTTCTCATGTGGCCCATCAGTTTGGAGATGCGCTGGAGGTCATTGAGGCCGAAGGCGCGGCGGAGGTCTGTCTGGCTGACCGCCCGTTCCTGATCCGCAAGCAATTTGTCGATGATATCCGCGCCGAGGCGCTGACCAGCGCCCTTGCCGGTCTGGATGCCGCCCTGCTGGTGATGCACGCCCCTCTGGATGCCACGGTCAGTATCGACAATGCCGCCGATATCTTTGTTGCCGCGAAACACCCAAAGAGCTTCATTACCCTGGATGATGCCGATCATCTGATCACGCGGCCCCGTGATGCGGAATATGCCGCTGATGTCATTGCCGCCTGGGCCGGGCGCTATATCGATCTGTCACCCCCGGCACCGCCCCCCGGCGCGCCTGAGGGTGTGTTGCGCGTCACCGAAGCTGATCCGAACGGTTTTCTGCAGGATATCCAGTCCGGCCCGCGCCATCACACCTACGCGGATGAGCCGCTGGCCTATGGCGGCAGCAATCGCGGCATGACGCCTTACGGGTTTATCTCGGCCGGGCTGGGCGCCTGCACCTCGATGACCATCCGCATGTATGCCCGCCGCAAAGGCTGGCCGCTGGAAGGGGTCAGCGTGGATGTCTGCCATGACAAGGTCCATGCACAGGACGCGCTGCCGTCCGGTCCGGCGCAAATCGACCAGTTCACCCGTGTGATCTACCTCAGTGGTAATCTGACCCATGATCAACGGGCCAAACTGCTGGAGATTGCCGACCGCTGCCCGGTGCATCGCACGCTGGAACATGGCGCCAAGGTGACCACCCGGTTGGATGAGCCTGAAAGCGAGGCGGATGTCGATCCCGCCCATCTGCCGTTCTGATCCGAAAACCCGTCGGCCCTGATGACATCAGCCTGACCCCCTTCCGAAAAGGGGGCTCCTCCCCAGCCTGAGGCACTGCCCAATTATCGGCAGGCCCTGGGCAATTCCGTATCCGTGCAAGCCGGACGTCAGCCTTTGTACCATAAGAGACCTGGATTTGCGGGCTTTCTGTCGCGGCGCGCGCCCCCACCCTTGCCCTGTAGGGCGCGCTGCTCTAAGACGCGCGGCATCATCCGCTTCCCTTCTGCCCTGCTATGAAAAGGTGCTGCTGCCCATGATCCCCCGCTATTCCCGTCCTGAAATGGTTGCCATCTGGTCGCCGGAAACCAAATTCAAGATCTGGTACGAGATCGAGGCCCACGCCTGCGAAGCCATGGCCAATCTGGGTGTGATCCCGCGCGAGAATGCCGACGCGGTATGGAAAGCCAAAGATGTCGAATTCGATGTCGCGCGTATTGATGAGATCGAGGCCGTCACCAAACATGACGTCATCGCCTTTCTGACCCATCTGGCCGAGCATGTCGGATCAGAGGAAGCCCGCTTCGTGCATCAGGGCATGACATCGTCTGACGTGCTGGACACCTGCCTCAACGTGCAGCTGGTGCGCGCCGCCGACATCCTGCTGGGTGGCATGGACAAGGTTCTGGCCGCGCTGAAGAAACGCGCGCTCGAGCACAAGGACACCGTGCGTGTCGGTCGGTCCCACGGGATCCACGCCGAGCCGACCACCATGGGTCTGACCTTCGCCCGTTTCTACGCCGAGATGGACCGCAACAAACAGCGCCTGCAGAACGCCCGCAGCGAAGTCGCCACAGGCGCGATCTCCGGCGCGGTTGGCACCTTTGCCAATATCGACCCCCGCGTTGAAGAACATGTCTGCGAGCAGCTCGGCCTCAGCCCTGAACCGATTTCGACCCAGGTGATCCCGCGCGACCGTCACGCAATGTTCTTTGCCACGCTTGGGGTGATTGCCTCCTCGATTGAAAACATCGCGGTGGAAATCCGCCACATGCAGCGCACCGAAGTGCTGGAGGGGGCCGAGTTCTTCTCCATGGGGCAGAAAGGCTCCTCTGCGATGCCGCATAAGAAGAACCCCGTTCTGACCGAGAACCTCACCGGTCTCGCCCGTTTGGTGCGCATGGCGGTGATCCCGGCGATGGAAAACGTGGCCCTGTGGCATGAGCGCGATATCTCGCACTCCTCCGTTGAGCGCGGCATCGGCCCCGACGCCACCGTGACCCTGGATTTTGCGTTGAACCGTCTGGCAGGCGTCATCGACAAGATGCTGGTCTTCCCGGAGAACATGCTGGACAACATGAATAAATTCCCCGGTCTGGTGATGTCGCAGCGGGTTCTGCTGGCCCTGACGCAGGCGGGTGTCAGCCGCGAGGACGCCTATTCCATGGTGCAGCGCAACGCCCTGAAGGTCTGGGAAGATCGCGTTGATTTCCGTGAACTGCTGTTGGCGGATGCGGATGTGGTCGCCGCCCTTGGCGAAGAGGCGATCAACGAGAAATTCGACATGGGCTATCACACCAAACATGTCGACACGATTTTCAAGCGGGTCTTCGGCGCCTAAGCCGTCGGCGATCTGCACCACAGATCCGGGGCCGTTCTGTCACAGACAGGCGGCCCTTTTTCTTTGGTCACACAGCGCTGGGATCACGTCTCACCGTCTTGTTATCGCGCGGCAGCGATCAACCGTCTAAGGTGAAGCGATCCAACAGGCCGCAGACCTGCGGCGCGCGCGACAAAAGGACGAACTAATGCCTGCCATGCTGACACGTAACGCCACTCATGCCCGCTCTCTGCCCGCATCTGCAATACGCGCCGGCTGCGCCACCCTGCCCGCGCTGGTGCTCTCTGCGGCATTTGCCAGCGGCGCCCTGGCAGCCGGAGGCGGTGACAGCGCCGCGCCAAAGCCAACCAACACCACCAAGACCTGCAAGGGCGCCAAGGTCTGGGATGATCAGAAACAGCGCTGCGTTGCGCCCAAACAATCCTCGCTGGACCCCGACGAGATGTATGATGCGGTGCGCGAACTCGCCTATGCCGGGCGCTATAGCGACGCGCAGGCGGTACTGGCTGCGATGCCTGACCAAACGGATAGCCGGGTGCTGACCTATTGGGGCTTCACCTATCGTAAGCAAGGCTATTCTGAACAGGCGCTGTCCTATTACACTCAGGCCATCGCGCAGGATCCCCAGAACCACCTTGCGCGTTCGTATATGGGTCAAGGTTTTGTAACCGAAGGAAAATATGGACTTGCGCTGGAACAGTGGAAGATCATCCGCGCCACGGGTGGCAGCGACAGCTGGGCCGAAGTCTCCCTGCGCGAGGCTCTTTTGTCCGGGCAGACGCAAAGCTACTGATTTTCAGCATTTATTTACTGCTTGGGCCCTAGATTGGAGACAACAGAAAGAGAATCTTTTTGGCTAGGGCTCATAAATGCAGAATGAAAATGCTTTGGCGCTTCCCATGGCGGCCTCCTCAGATGATTTGGGTGATTTTTCCGCCCCTGCTCCGCTTGGCGGAATGGATTTCGGCGGGGACCTCGGCGGTGATCTGGGAATGGGCGGCATGAGCGGTGGCGCGCTGGATATGCCCGCAATGGGTGGCGGCATGCCCGCCAAATCCAAGCTTAGCGGCAAAGCAAAAGCAGCCATCGTGGTGCGCCTGCTGCTGAATGAAGGTGCGGATATCCCGCTGGAATCCCTGCCCGATGATCTACAGATCGAACTGACACAGCAGATGGGCCGCATGGGGCTGATCGACCGCGACACCCTGCATGAGGTGGCCGGCGAATTTGCCGAAATGCTGGACAATGTCGGGCTGTCCTTTCCCAACGGGCTGGCCGGCGCACTCTCTGCGATGGAGGGCAAGATCAGCCGCCAGACCGCCAGTCGTCTGCGCAAGGAAGCTGGCGTGCGCCAGTTTGGCGACCCGTGGGAGCGTCTGCGCGCCCTACCACCAGAGGATCTCGCCGAGCTGGCTGAGGCCGAAAGCACAGAAGTCGCCGCCGTTCTGCTGTCGAAGCTGGACACCACCAAGGCGGCGCAGATGTTGATCCACCTGCCCGGCCCGGTTGCCCGCCGCATTACCTATGCCGTCAGCCAGACTGCCGCCGTAACCCCGGATACGGTGGATCGCATCGGCCTGTCCCTCGCCGCGCAGATCGAGGCGCGGCCCGAGGTCGCCTTTGACGAGACCCCGGGCCAGCGGATGGGCGCGATCCTGACCCAAGCCGCAGCTGGCAAACGCGATGAGGTGCTGACCGCCCTGGATGAGGAAGATGAGGAATTTGCCGGCGACGTGCGCAAATCGATCTTCACCTATGCGTTGATCGCCCAGCGGGTGAGCCCGGTGGACGTGCCGAAAATCGCCCGTGTTCTGGCGCAGCAGGATCTTGTCACCGCCATCGCCTTTGCCACTGACGAGGAAGATGTCGAAACCAGCGAATTCATGCTCGCCAATATGTCCAGCCGCATGGCCAACAACATCCGCGAAGAGGTGAGCGAGCGCGGCAAGGTCAAGCGCAGTGTCGGAGAAGGCGCCATGAGCACCATCGTCAACGCCCTGCGGGAGCTGGTGAACTCCGGCGAGGTTGAGCTTCGCTCAGCCGAGGAAGACGAAGAAGACTGAGCCTGCAACCCGTCGCCGCTACGACCCCCCGGGGTGATCTCGCCCGGTGTTCATTGCCGCCCGTCATAGCTGTAAGGCGCGTTGGCATGATCTGACCCTCGATCTGACGAGATACGGAGCAGTGGCGGGCGCGGCAGCTGATCCGCGACTGCGCGTCCGAACCACGGCTGATCCGGCCAACGGCGCGCAACACGGACAGCCGCCAGCCACCCGTCGGCTACTGGTCCATAGGTGATACCTAGCCAAACGGCACGCCAGGCCTCTGCCGGTGAGGCGGCTCCGCTAAGGTCAGCCCGCGACTGCGGATCGCCGCCGGGCTTGCTTGTGCCTCTGCGCGCTGCCGTTTATGGTCGCGGTTGATTTTGTCTCTCCAATTGCAGGCCCTCCGGACATGCCCGTCGATCCCTCCACCCTGTCCCCAGGCCGTCGCGCCAGTTACTACGCCAGCAATCTGGCACTGCGTGGCCTGATCGGGGCGCTTCGGCTGATCCCTTATGAAAAGCGTGTTCCGGCAATGGGCTGGGTGATGCGCAAGGCTGCCCCATTGGTGGGGTTTCACAAACGTGTCCGGGATAATCTTGCGCTCACCCGTCCTGAACTGCCGGAGGCGGATGTCGCGCGGCTCTGTGATGAGGTGAGCGACAACGTGGGCCGCGTGGTGGCCGAGCTCTATGCCGGACAGCCCTTCCTTGAGCGCGCCTGGGCGGCACCCGTCTCCGGCCCGGGCCTGCCAGCACTGGAACGCGCCCGCGCCGAGGGGCGACCGGTCATTCTGGTCACCGGGCATTTTGGCAATTACGATGCCGCCCGCGCCAATCTAATCCGGCGTGGCTTTGCCATGGGCGCGCTCTATCGCCGGATGGCCAACCCCTATTTCAACGACCACTACGTGCAGGCGATTGAAAAGACCGGCAAACCGATGTTTGAACAGGGCAAACGCGGCATGATGGAGATGGTCCGTCACCTGAAACAGGGCGGCATCATTGCAATCGTCGCGGATCTGCACGCCCATGGCGGGGTCAATATCGACTTCTTCGGCGAACCTGCCGTGACCTCCATCGTGCCTGCGGAACTGGCGCTGAAATACAAGGCCGCGATGATCCCGGTCTATGCCATTCGCCAGCCCAATGGTCTCGATTTTGAGATTGTCGTGCAGGAGGAGATCGCCCCGTCTGATCCGATCACCATGACCACTACCGTCTGCCAACGGCTGGAAGATCTGGTACGCCAGCACATGGGGCAATGGTTCTGGGTTCATCGCCGCTGGAAACCCTATGTGCCGATCCCGAAATCCCCGCCGAACGGGCCAGGTTCCAGCCCCGGCTGAGAGCGAGGCGCCGCTTAGTTGAGCGTCGCCGCCGCAAGAATAGCGCCGTAGGGTGCCTGCTGAACCAGCAGCGCCGCCGGACGCGTATCGGTCAGCGCCACGGTCAGCTCCAATGTGCCCTGCCCGTCCCAATCCGCCACCCGGTCAATCTGCTCCACCACATTGGCATAGTCCAGCCGTCGACCGGCCAGCTCACCACGAGAGATATCAACCGTTTTCAACGGCGCATAGCGCACCAGTTGGATGGAAATCGGCCCTGACAATAGCGGTGCGGCATCGGCGCGGCGCAGCTGAACCGCGATCCCGCCCGTGCCGCTTTGAGTACTGTCGATGGTGATCGCAACCGGGGTTGGGCGTGCCTGATGCGCGGCGATGGTCTCGCTCAGTTTCATCGCATTGGCCCCAACCACATCGTCCTGACCGTTCACGATCATCTGCGGAGTGTAGACCATCTGACGCCCGCCAACATGGGCGTATCCTTTCTGGCGGCGGGTGTGGGCGGGATCGGCGAACTGATCTTTCCAGCCGATATAATCCCAGTAATCCACGTGCAGCGCCAGCGGCAGCACATCAGGCCGCGCCGTCAGCTGCCGCAGCAACGCATCGGCCGGCGGGCAGGAGGAGCACCCCTGCGAGGTGAACAGCTCCACCACCACCAGATCCGTGGCCGGTCCACCGCTCTGGGCGGCGGCCCCGGTTGGCAGCGTCATCCACACGGCCAGAAAAAGCGATGCGATAAATTTCATGCAACGAACCCTTTTTGCTCTGATCTACCGATGTAGCGGCGCCGGGTTGAAATGACCAATCAATCATTCTTGAGACCGTCGTGCGCAGGGCAATTTGGGGCAAAATGCGACGTTGGTGCAAATTTTGTGTACTATTGCATACAAAAATACCGCCTGCGGCGTTTCAGCTATTGAATGCACGCCCGACCTGTTGCAGATAGCCGGTAGCGAATTCCCTGTATTCACATCCCAGAGGGAGGCCAAACATGCCTATCACCGTCGGACAGGACAATGCCAAGACGCGCCGCAAACTGAGCGCAGGCGGCAAGTCGATCTCCTATTACTCGATCCCCGCCGCCACCGAGGCCGGTCTTGGCGATTTTGCCAAGCTGCCTGCCGCGCTGAAAGTGGTGCTGGAAAATATGCTACGGTTTGAGGACGGCGGCTTCTCCGTCTCCACTGACGATATCAAGGCCTTCGCCGAATGGGGCGCCAATGGCGGCAAGAACCCCCGCGAAATCGCCTATCGTCCGGCCCGCGTGCTGATGCAGGATTTCACCGGCGTTCCCGCTGTTGTGGACCTCGCCGCCATGCGCGACGGGATCAAGGCGCTGGGGGGCGACGCCCAGAAGATCAACCCGCTGAACCCGGTTGATCTGGTCATCGACCACTCGGTCATGATCGACGAGTTCGGCAACCCGCGCGCGTTCCAGATGAACGTTGACCGCGAATACGAACGCAACATGGAGCGCTATCAGTTCCTGAAATGGGGCCAAGGCGCGTTCAACAACTTCCGCGTTGTGCCCCCGGGCACCGGCATCTGCCACCAGGTGAACCTGGAATATCTCGCCCAGACCATCTGGTCGGATGAGGATCAGAACGGCGATATGGTTGCCTACCCTGACACGCTGGTTGGCACCGACAGCCACACCACCATGGTCAACGGCGCGGCCGTTCTGGGCTGGGGTGTTGGCGGCATTGAGGCCGAGGCTGCGATGCTGGGTCAGCCGATTTCCATGCTGATCCCTGAGGTCATCGGCTTTGAGCTGACCGGCGCCATGGTCGAAGGTACCACCGGCACCGACCTCGTGCTGAAGGTTGTGGAAATGCTGCGCGCCAAGGGTGTTGTTGGCAAATTCGTGGAATTCTACGGCAAGGGTCTGGACACGCTGCCGCTGGCAGACCGTGCCACCATCGCCAACATGGCGCCTGAATATGGTGCCACCTGTGGCTTCTTCCCGATCGACGATGAAACAATCCGCTACCTGCGCAACACCGGCCGCGACGAAGATCGTATCGCGCTGGTCGAAGCCTACGCGAAGGAAAACGGCTTCTGGCGCGATGCGGATTACGCCCCGATCTACACAGACACGCTGAGCCTCGACATGGGCACCATCGTGCCTGCGATCTCCGGCCCGAAACGCCCGCAGGACTATGTCGCCCTGACCGGTGCCAAGGCGGCCTTCCAGAAGGAAATGGAAGAGACGTTCAAGCGTCCCATGGGCAAGGAAATCGCCGTCAAAGGCGAAGACTACACCATGGAAAGCGGCAAGGTCGTGATCGCCTCGATCACCTCCTGCACCAACACATCCAACCCCTATGTGATGATCGGTGCGGGCCTTGTGGCGCGCAAGGCCGCCGCATTGGGTCTGGATCGCAAACCCTGGGTCAAAACCTCGCTTGCGCCCGGTTCACAGGTTGTGTCCGCCTATCTGGAGGCCGCAAACCTTCAGGAAGATCTGGACAAGATCGGCTTTAACCTCGTGGGTTATGGCTGCACCACCTGTATCGGCAACTCCGGCCCGATCCAGCAGGAACTGTCCGACGCCATCGCCGAAGGGGATCTGGTCGCGACCTCCGTCCTGTCCGGCAACCGCAACTTCGAAGGCCGTATCAGCCCCGATGTGCGTGCCAACTACCTGGCCTCGCCGCCGCTGGTCGTCGCCTATGCGCTGGCTGGTACCATGGACATCGATCTGGCAACCGATCCGATCGCACAGGATAAGGACGGCAACGACGTCTACCTGAAAGACATCTGGCCGAGCCAGAAGGAGATCGCAGATCTGGTCGAAGCGACCGTGACCCGCGAAGCCTTCCTGTCGAAATATGCCGATGTGTTCAAAGGTGACGAGAAGTGGCAGGCCGTGGAAACCACCGATGCAGAAACCTACGACTGGCCTGCAGCCTCCACCTACATCCAGAACCCGCCCTACTTCCAGGGTATGGGCACGGAGCCGGGCACCATCTCCAACATCAAGGACGCCAAGCCGCTCTTGATCCTTGGCGATATGGTCACCACCGACCACATTTCCCCGGCAGGTTCTTTCGCGACAACCACCCCGGCTGGCCAGTATCTGCTGGACCGTCAGGTGCAACCGCGTGAGTTCAACTCCTACGGCTCGCGTCGTGGCAACCACGAGATCATGATGCGCGGCACCTTTGCCAACATCCGCATCAAGAATGAGATGCTCGACGGTGTCGAAGGCGGCTATACCAAAGGCCCCGATGGCGAACAGACCTCTGTTTACGAGGCCTCTATGGCCTATCAGGAACAGGGCACCCCGCTGGTTGTCTTCGGTGGTGAGCAGTATGGTGCCGGCTCTTCGCGCGACTGGGCGGCCAAGGGCACAGCCCTGCTGGGCGTCAAGGCCGTGATCGCCGAGAGCTTTGAGCGTATTCACCGCTCCAACCTGGTTGGCATGGGCGTCATCCCGTTTGAGTTCACCGGCGGTGATACCCGCAAATCGCTGAACCTCACCGGAGATGAAACCGTCTCGATCCACGGTCTGGACACGATCAAACCTCAGGAAGAGGTCTCCTGCGACATCACCTACGGCGATGGCACAACCAAGACCATCACCCTGAAGTGCCGCATCGATACCGCGCCTGAGATCGAATACATCGAACATGGCGGCGTTCTGCACTACGTGCTGCGCAACCTCGCCAAATCGTAAAAAACCAGCGCAGGTACCCTGCGCGGCAAAGCACAGAAAACGGGCGCCACAGCGGTGCCCGTTTTTGTTTAGGATACGAAAACCCGCTTTCCCCGCACCCGCATGAAGGGCACCTGCGACGCCAATTTCCCTTGCGTCAACTTCCGTCTGGACGACACAGCGTTTACCGGGCTAGCATTCGAGATGATGGTCGACACATCCCGATGCCCTATCTGGATCAGTGATAACAAACATGCCCTGCCACCCCGGCGGTACAGCAACCTCAAACGGACAGCCCGTGACAAATACCCCTGAAAAAGAAGCCGTTATCGTCACCGTGAAAGCGGTGCCCAGCCTGTTCGACGAGTTGGCAGCCGCAACCCAGGCAATGATGCCGGAGACCCGCGAGTTTCCCGGCTGTATCGAGGCACATCTGCTGCTGGCACCGGAGCGCGAAGAGATGGTGATTTTTCAAATCTGGGAAAGCAGCGAAGCCCAGAGCGCCTATCTGACCTGGCGCGCGGAACGGGGCGACTTTGAGCGTCTGGGCGAGTTGATCCACGACGAGCAGATCTTCCGCACCTATACGCTTGGCTGACACCAAAAAGCGGAGCCAAATGCGGCCCCGCTTGAGTATGTTTCCAATCGCTTGCCTTGCGGCATTGGACCCGGATCAGTTCTGCGCGGCACGCTCCAGCGCCGGACGCAGGGTGGTGTCGATCACCCGCTGCGTGATGGGACCGGCAAACCGCAGGATAATGGTCCCCTCCCCGTCGATCACATAGGTTTCCGGCACGCCGTAAACACCCCAGTCCAGCGCCATCCGCCCAGCCTCGTCCCGGCCTATTGCGCGATAGGGGTTGCCCAGTTCCTCTAAGAACCCGACGGCATTGTCTTCCTGATCCTTGTAGTTGACGCCATAGATCGCCAGCCCTTCGCTGGACAATGCGTCAAGGCTCGGATGTTCCACCCGGCAGGGACCGCACCAGCTGGCCCAGAAATTCACCAGTTTCACCGTGCCGTCACGCAGGATGGCATCATCAAATCCGGGATCATCGGCAAAGCTGGTGAGAACCACCGGTGGCGCGGATTGCCCCTCACGGGCAGACGGCAGGCTTTCGGGGTCGTTGCGAAACATGCCAGCAAAGGCCAGTGCAACAAAACTGCCAAAGACCAGCACGGGCAGTGCCATCACAGGGGAGATCTTAGCCACGGGGCGTTCCTCCCGGGCCTTGCATCTGCTGTTCCATCTCCTGCATCTGCTGCCGTACGCGGCGACCACGGGCAAATGTCATCAGCAGCAGAGCCAGCAACAACAGCAGAGACACGGCATAAGAGGACAGCACCTCAACCGCATATTTTCCAAGATCTGGCATCATGCTTGCATCCTTTCCCGCAGCATCAGGGCGCGCATCCGCCGGGCGCGAATTTCCGTTCCGGTACGGTATAGCACCAGCGCCAGAAACAAGAGACCAAAGCCGATCATGCAGACATACAGCGGGTTGGAGAACGCATCCGCCACGTTCTCTTCCTTGTCCAGCGACAGCGAGGCCCCCTGATGCAGCCCCTGGTTCCAGAAATTGACCGCATAGCGGCTGAGCACTGCAAAGACCGACCCCACCAGACACAGGATGGACGTCAGATCTGCGGCGGTATCCGGGTCCTCGATGGCTTCCCACAGGGCGATATAGCCAAGGTAGAACAGGAACAGCACCAGAAATGAGGTCAGTCGTGGATCCCATTCCCACCAGGTGCCCCACATCGGCTGGCCCCAAAGCGCACCGGTGATCAGCGCAATCAGCGTCATGACAACTCCGACCGGGGCCGCAGCCTTCGCCGCCAGTGCGCTGACGTGATGACGCCGTACCACCCAGATCAGCGAGGCGACCAGCATCATGAACCAGGCGTTGATCGCAATCAGCGCCGCAGGCACATGCAGGAAGATGATCTTGACGGTGGATCCCTGACGGTAGTCATCAGGCGTGAAGAAGAACCCCCAGATCAGCCCAACCGTGCACAGCACAGCCGCCGAAACCCACAGCGCAGGCATCACCCGCTCCGAGGTGGTCAGGAACTTCTTTGGATTGGCATATTCCCAGATCGACATAGTGGCTATTTAGCTCTTGCTTGGAGGGATCTCAATTCATTCATCCTAGCGCAAATTGACGCGCAGGACGGCGGCGCTGGCAAAGGGCAGCAGCGCCAGCGTCGCGGCCGAAATACCGGCCAGCATCAACAGCGGTGTTTCCACTGCCATACCGGCTGCGCCCCGCCGCGCGGCCTCCGCCCCGAAGATCAGTGTCGGCACATAAAGCGGCAACACCAAAAGCGACATCAACAGCCCGCCCCGTTTTAACCCGACAGTCAGCGCCGCACCAAAGGTTCCGATCACCGACAGCGCGGGCGTGCCCAGCAGCAGCGAGACCACCAGCCAGAGGAATCCCGCCGTTGGCAGGTTGAGCAGCACCCCCAGCACCGGGGCCGCCAGCACCAGCGGCAGGCTGGTGGTGATCCAATGGGCCAACGCCTTGATCGTCACCACCGCTTCCAGCGGTAGCGGGGCGGTGGCCATCAGATCCAGCGTTCCGTCCTCCCAGTCCAGCGCCAGCAGCCGGTCCAGCGACAACAGACATGCCAACAGCGCGCCCAGCCACAGCACACCGGGGGCAATCCGGCCCAGCAGCTCCGATTGCGGTCCGACGGAAAACGGAACCAGTACCGTCACGATCAGGAAAAACGCCAGCCCCAGACCAAAGCCACCGCCCGCGCGCAGGGCCAGCCGCAGGTCCCGCAGCAACAGCGCCCTCACAGGAAGGCTCCGTCGAAATTATCCAGATCCGGCAGCTTGGCGCGAAACCGGCTGACATCCAGCGTATCGCCATCCAGGCCGAGGTCGATATGGGTGGCAATCAACGCCCCACCGCCGCTGTCCAGATGCCCCTGCACCACGCCCGCGAACTGCTGCACTGACGCGCGATCCAGACTAACGGTCGGCTCATCCAATATCCAGTAGCGCCGCCCGGTGACCATCAGCCGTGCAAGGCCCAGACGTCGTTTCTGACCCGCTGATAAGGCTCCCGCAGGACGATCCCGTAGGCCGCGTAAATCAAAGGCATCCAGCGCGGCATCAATCGCACCTGTGGCAAAGATTGCCGCCCAGAACTGCAGGTTCTCCGCCACCGTCAGCGTCAGCTTGATCCCATCGGCGTGGCCTGCATAGGCGATGTCGTCTTCATCCACGGTCCCGTCAAACGTAATATCCCCTGCCAGTGGCGGTTGCAGCCCGGCGATGGTGCGCAACAGGGTGGTCTTGCCACAGCCGTTCGGCCCCCGCAGGATCAGCGCCCGACCCGGCGTCAGCGCAAAGCTCACGCCTTCCAGCACCGGAACGCCGCCACGCGCGATGCTCAGCCCTGCGATGGTCACTGTCATGAAATCCGCCTACCTCTTTGGTTCCTGTCGAAAAACCCGATCCGGGGCGACCTGTCCTTGCGCAAGATCAAGCCCCGGCTCACAACTGCAGTGTGTCAGACCGCAAGGGCCGCAAGGGCGATCCGGCGCCCCTCGGACAGGAGGACGTTATAGGTGCGGCAGGCCGCGGGAGAGTTCATCGCCTCAACCCCGATCCCGGCCCCTTCCAGCTGCTGACGCAGGCTTGCGGGGATATGCGCGACCTCGGCCCCGGTGCCGATGAACAGCACATCAACCTCACCGACAAGCGCCAATAGCGGGTCAGCGTCCTCATAGCCGCCCCACCCCGTGGTCCCGGTTGCCCCGGTCAGGATATGACCCTGATGCACCTCACCGCCCACGCGAAAGAAACCCGGCCCGTAGCCGTCAATTGGCAGGGCGTCCGTATAGGCAACTTCGTTCAAACGCATGGCGTGCATCCTCTGTTCGTGGTCGGCGGCGGGCGCGTGGTGCTGCGCCCTGCCCGGCTGCATAACATGTTCGCCCCCCTGACAAAACACCAGCCCGGCTGATGCCAATAAAAAGAGGCCGCACCCGTGTGGGATGCGGCCTCTGACATTTGAAATCTGCCCGAAGGCTCAGGCGTCGATATTGGCGAACTGATTGCCTGCGGTGTTCGACGGTTTGGTCCAGTCGCGTTTCACGCCCAGCCACAGCAGGATGGTGGAGGCCACGAAGATCGACGAATAGGTACCGATGATGACGCCCCAGATCATTGCAAAGACAAAGCCCCGGATCACGTCGCCGCCCAGAACATAAAGCGAGATCAGCGCCAGCAATGTAGTCACCGAGGTCATCACCGTCCGGCTGAGGGTTTCGTTGATCGAGATGTTCAGAACCTCGGCCAGCGGCTTCTTCTTGTAGCGGCGCAGGTTCTCGCGAACCCGGTCAAAAACCACCACGGTATCATTAAGCGAATAGCCGACGATGGTCAGCAGCGCCGCGATGATGGCCAGATCGAACTTGATCTGCAGTTCCGAGAACACGCCGATGGTCAGAACGACGTCATGAACAAGCGCCGCGACGGCCCCCAGTGCAAACTGCCATTCGAAGCGCAGCCAGATGTAGATCAGAACCGCGCCAATCGCGAGCGCCACTGCCAGCACCGCCGTCTGCACCAGCTCACCCGAAACCTTGGGACCTACGGATTCCACCGACACAAACTTAATGCCAGGTGCCACCGCATCCAATGCGGCATTCACATCAGCGATCACCTCGCCAGAGATAGACTCGCCATCGGCCTGCGCCTGAATACGCACCATGGCGACATGCTGATCCTCGGCGAATGTCGGATCAAACACCTCGCTGATGGTGATGTCGCCCAGCTCCAGCGGCTCCAGCGCAGCACGATAGGTGCCCACGTCAATCTCCGTGGTGCTTTCGGTACGGATGGTTGTACCGCCCCGGAAGTCGATGCCGAAATTCAGCCCTTGCAAGGCAAAGGAGGCAAAACCGACAACAATCATCAGGGCAGAGATGCCCAGCCACAGTTTCCAGCGCTTGAAGAAATCAAACGAGGTATTTTCGGGAATAAGTTTCAGCCGCATATTATACCTCGATCGTTTTCGGACGACGCCGTTCAAACCACATCACGATGATCACCCGTGTCACAAAGATCGCGGTGAAGACTGAGGTCATGATCCCCAGCCCCAGCGTGATCGCAAAGCCACGCACCGGGCCGGACCCCATGGCGAACAGGATCACCGCCGTGATGAAGGTGGTGATATTGGCATCAAGAATGGCACTCAGCGCCTTAGAGTAGCCCTCGTCAATCGCCCGTGCAGGACCACGACCGGCCTTAAGCTCCTCACGGATCCGTTCAAAGATCAGCACATTGGCATCCACCGCCATACCAACCGTCAGAACGATACCCGCGATCCCCGGCAGGGTCAGCGTCGCACCAATCAGGCTCAGCGCGCCAAAGATAAGCGCAATATTGAGGATCAGCGCGATATTGGCAAAGACCCCGAACAGACCGTAGCTCAGCGCCATGAACACCAGCACCCCGACAAAGGCGACGATGGTCGCAACCTTGCCCGCGTCGATGCTGTCCTGACCCAGTTCCGGGCCGATGGTCCGCTCTTCCAGGAACTCCAGCCCCGCAGGCAGCGCACCTGCACGCAGCAGGATCGCCATATTGGTGCTTTCCTCGATGGTGAAGTTGCCGGTGATAATGCCAGAGCCACCCGGGATATGCGACTGGATCACCGGGGCGGAGACCACCTCCTCATCCAGCACGATGGCAAAGGGCGAACCGATGTTTTCGGCCGTATAATCCCCGAACTTGCGCGCGCCAGTGGTATTGAAGCGGAAGCTGACCGCCGGTCGGCCGTTCTGATCAAACGACGGCTGCGCGTCCACCAGTTCCTCACCGGTCACAACCGGTGCGGCCTCAACGGTGTAGAACACGCCGTCTTCGTCCAGCGACGGCACAACCTTGTTGCCGACACCCGCATTGGCATCGGCGTCCGTGCCGCGCCCTACGACGGGGTTAAAGGTCAGCTGCGCGGTGGTGCCGATAATCTCTTTCAGCTCAGACGCCGACCCGATGCCCGGCACCTGGATCAGGATCCGATCGCTGCCCTGGCGCTGAATGGTCGGCTCACGGGTGCCCACCTCGTCAATCCGGCGGCGGATGATTTCCAGTGCCTGACGCACGGTGCGGTCATCAGATGCCAGCTTCTCCTGCTCGCTCAGCTCCACCGTCAGAATGTCACCGGTCCCGGACACGGTGATATCCGTGGCCCCGGCGCCAGTCAGGCTGGTGATCGGATTGGCCAGACCACGCACAACCTCCAGCGCGCGGGCCATACCCTCAGGCTTGGAGATCTTCAGACGAATCTGCCCTTCCGGTGCCTGCTGGCGGCGAAAGGTGCCAACCTCACCGCGCTCAGGGCGCAGCGCGTCGCGCACTTCGGGCCAGAGCGCATCCATCCGCGCGCCGTAGACGTCGGCCACCTTCACCTCGGCCAGAAGATGCGCGCCACCGCGCAGGTCCAGACCAAGGTTAACCAGCGACGACGGCATGAACGACGGCCATTGGCCCGCCACGTCCAGCCGCGCGGGGCTTTCGCCCTTCGCGATTATTTCGGCGGCGGCGTCATTGGCCTGCTCGACGCGCGTATAAAACGCATTTGGCAGGGCAAGCAAAAGGCCGGTCACACAGACCAGCCAGATGAGAACCCGCTTCCAGAGATCAATTTGCAGCATTGCCCTGCCTTTTCAGTTGGTTAAGCGGGGATACTTACGCTGCCGGCTCGGTCTTGTTCAGAACCTGTGCGATGGTGGATTTGATCACGCGGATTTTGACACCCTCGGCGATTTCCACTTCGATTTCACCGTCTTCCTTGACCTTGGCCACCTTGCCGATGATGCCACCCTGGGTCACCACCTGATCGCCACGGCGCAGCGCTTCGACCATCGATTGATGGGTCTTCAGCTTTTTCTGCTGCGGCCGGATCAGCAGGAAGTACATGATGCCAAAAATCAGAATGAGCGGGAGAAACTGGGCGAGTGCGCCACCATCCATGGGATATTCCTTCTATGTGACAGGCGCTTGTGACGCCCTTAATTTTGCAGGGGAACCTATGCGCTGGCCCGGGGCTTTGCAAGGCTAAGGGGGCCTTATCTGATACCGCAAACGCAGTTGACCCGATGCAGGGGCGGTGAGAGGGTGAAAGCGCATTTTTCAGCAAGGTTATTTTCGTGCTCAACACCTATCTGGCGATTGTCAGCCACCCGCTGTTTTTCACCTTCATTGCGCTGTGTGGCGGGGTCTATGCGCTTCTCTGGGCGACAAGCCTCAAACCCTCCGCGCTCCCGCAACCATTGGTTTGGCTGCGCCGACACTACGTCAGCGCGCTGTTGATCGTGGTTGGTGTACTCTTTGTCCTCGCGATGACATTTTATCTGGTCGAAATCGGGCTGGGCGTGCGTCGCCTTGTCGATCTTCTTGGGAACGAACTTGCCAAAGCAGAACCGCAGGCCGAAGCGCTGCGCTTTCTCGCTCACAGCATCGGCATCTTAGTCGCCATACTTGCAGGCTCCGCCACCGTATTCTTTGCTTCGATCCGAGTGTGGACGAATGAACGGAACACGACGGCCACCGAACAGGGGCTGATCACGGACAGGATCAACAAAGCCGTTGAAGGGTTGGGGGCGGAAAAAACAGTGAAGCAACAAAGGCAGGATTCCGAAGGTGCTTTGCTCTACGAAGATGATGCGAATGGTGAGCCAGATCTAAAAAAACCGATCATGGCGGAAATCACCAAACCAAACATCGAAGTCCGAATTGGGTCGATTTTGGCGCTGGAGAGACTGGCGAAAGAGAATTTGGATTTTCACATCCAGATTATCGAGATCCTCTGCGCCTATGTCCGAAACAATGCGATGTGTGACGATCCTAGCCCCACAGGGAAGCTGGAAAGAGTTCCTTCACTGAGGGACGACATCCAAATGGCCATAAAAGCAATCGGTCGGCGTGGACCGAAGGGAAAACAAGCAGAAGCTTTTCTGCGCTTCAGACTGGACTTGCGAAACTGTAATCTTTCCGGTGCGGACTTCGCTACACGCGATTACTCGGGAGCAATGTTCCACCACAGTCTCATTGAGGGCGCGAACTTTATGAGGGCGAATTTCCAAGGCGCTGAGTTAAACTACTGCACTCTAAACTATTCGAGATTTCTCGATTGTGATCTGACAGGCGCGATCCTCGTACATGCGACACTTAACCAACCGGTCGGTTCACTTCACTCCAATCATCTTGGATGGGCAACTCTGCGGGGGCTTGATGTCTCAGGTGCTGATTTATCAGGTGTATTCAACCTCGGCGACAATATCCAGATGAATACGATTTTCGGCACGAGTGATACCAAACTTCACGAACGCTACACTCGGCCAAACAGAAATGGCAGCATTTCTGAACTTAGGATGGAATTGGAGTATGCAAAAGATGACGGAGAATCCGAACGCGCCGATGACCTGTCACGTAAATTGTCTGAAAAAGGATTTAGATCTTGGTCACCATATAGTTCTGACGACGGTGTAACCCACTCTCTCTACAACGACCTAATGATCAAACTGGACCTCTGCCACTTCCCTTTTCATGGAAGACACAAATGAGCGAATAACTTCGCCAATCACTAGCGCCCTCTTCCCCTTCCCGCCCCCATCCGGCATATGCTGGCGGCACTGATTCAACGCTTTAGGAGCACCCCCATGCATGACATCCGCGCGATCCGCGAAAACCCTGCCGCTTTTGACGCCGCTTTGGCGCGGCGTGGGGATGCGGCGATGTCCTCTGACATCCTGGCGCTGGATGAATCCCGCCGGGCCAAAATCCAGGCGGCTGAAACCGCGCAGGCCGATCAGAACAAGGCAGCCAAGGCCATTGGTGCGGCCAAGGCCAAGGGGGACGATGCCGAATTCGAACGCCTGCGCGCAGAGGTGGCCGGCAAGAAAGCCGAAGTCGCCGCCCTGCAAACCGAGGCCAAGGAGCTGGACGCCAAGCTCACCGACGTGCTGGCGCGCATCCCCAACCTGCCCGCCGAGGACGTGCCGCAGGGCGCGGATGAAGACGACAATGTCGAGGTCAGCAAATGGGGCGCAATCCCCAATTTCGCCTTTGACCCGAAAGAGCATTTTGACATCAAAGGCGTCTCTGCCGCGATGGACTTTGAGACTGCGGCGAAGATCTCCGGCGCGCGCTTTGTGCTGCTGAAGGGCGCCGTGGCCCGCATCCACCGTGCGCTAGCGCAGTTCATGGTCGACACCCATGTGGATGAGAACGGCCTGACCGAGGTGAACTCCCCGGTTCTGGTGCGCGATGAGGCGATGTATGGCACCGATAAGCTGCCGAAATTCGGCGATGACAGCTATCAGACCACCAATGGCTGGTGGCTGGTGCCCACCTCCGAGGTGCCGCTGACCTATTCCGTTGCGGGCGACACGCTTGATGAGGCCGCCCTGCCGATCCGCATGACCGCGCATACGCTGTGTTTCCGCTCCGAGGCGGGCAGCGCTGGCAAAGACACCTCCGGCATGCTGCGTCAGCACCAGTTCGAGAAGGTCGAAATGGTCTCTGTCGTGCATCCGACCAAATCCGACGATGAACAGAAGCGTATGCTGCGCTGCGCCGAGGGGATCCTTGAAAAACTGGGCATCCCCTATCGCACCGTGGTGCTGTGCACCGGTGACATGGGCTTTGGCGCGCGCCGCACCTTTGACATCGAGGCCTGGGTGCCCGGTCAGAACACCTACCGCGAGATTTCTTCGGTCTCTACCACCGGTGATTTCCAGGCCCGCCGCATGAACGCCCGGTTCAAACCCGCGGACGGTGGCAAGCCGGAATATCTGCACACGCTGAACGGCTCCGGCCTTGCGGTAGGCCGTTGCCTGATTGCGGTGTTGGAAAACGGCCAGCAGGAAGACGGATCCGTCAAACTGCCCGAGGTTCTGGCGCCCTATCTGGGCGGACACCTGACCCTGACGGCGGCAGGTGATCTGGTTTAATAACCATACCCAACATCTTAATAAGAAGTAAAAAACCGACGCCTCACAGCGTCGGTTTTCTTTGTTCACAGCACAGTGTCCCGGCGGCGCTATTTCTTTTTCTTCCCCTTCGCAGGAACGCTCGGCTCCCCCTGCTTCTTGGTCATCGGCTTCTTTACTCCGTCCTTCTTGGCGGAGACCTTCTTGGTCGGCTCTTTCCTGGATGGATCTTTCTTGCCGCTGTCTTTCTTGGGCGCCTCTTTCTTCGGGTTATGCTTAGCCTCAAGGATGGCCTTCGCCTTGGCCTTTTCCTTTTCAATCGCGCGTTTGGCCTTTGCCTTCACCCGCTTGGCCTTCGCCTTGGCTTTCACCTTTGCGGCGGCAAATTCCTCGGCAAGGGCGGCGGCTTTCCTGGCGGATTTCTTCGCTTTCAGAACCGCTTTCTCCGCCTTGGCCTCTGCCGCACGACGGGCGGCCTCGGCAGCGGCCAGCGCGGAACTGAGTTTATCGGCCTCGGCGCGGTCGGCAGGTTGCTCCGGCGTTGCGCCATTCGGCGCTGTCGGTGCGGCACCATTGGCGCGGCGGGCGGGTTGGCCACGCTCCGGGCTGGCCTCTGCTTGCGCCTTCTGTGCCTCTGCGGACAGTCGCGCCGCACGCAGCTTGCCGATCCTGGGGATCTTACTCAGCTCCTCTGGCGATTTTCCAGCCACAGCCTCGATCGTGGCGTAGCCGTTTTCCGATAAGATCCGGGCCAGCGCGGGGCCGACACCGGGAAGTTTGGCGATAGATGTCATGAAGGCTCCTGCGTGTTGGTTTGCCCAGTGGCCGTGACCAGTGTCCCCGGCGCATTAGCTGGCGGGAATGGCACCAGCCGCTGCTGATCCTCGTCCCAAAGCTTTAGCCCCATGGCGCGGATCGCCTCGCCAAATTTGATCCGGCGCGGTGCAATCTCCGGCGGCAGGTTGTGGTGGCAGCGGCGCAGCCGGTAACTGGGAATGCGGGCGTTAAAATGGTGAATATCATGAAGCGTGATATTGGCGACTGCAAAGTCAAAAAACCAGCCAAAATCGAGGCAGGATGATCCCTGAAGCGCCGCAACCTGCGGGTTGAGGTCAGGCCGGCGATCCCAATAAGTGTCCTCGAAATTGTGCTGCAGATAAACCAGGAACACGCCGATCATGCCCCCCAAAAAGGAAAACCCAAGCCAGACCAGGACACCGGTCGTACCCGCGATGGCGTAGAGCAGCACAAGCAGCAGCACGATCACTACATTGTGCAGCACCACCCCCAAGACACCAAAGCGCAGCGTGTTCTTCGGCCAGCGGTAGCGGATGAAATAGGTGAACGCTGCCCCCAACGGCACCAGCACAAGGGGGTTGCGATACAGCCGATAAGCCAGTCGCTGTGCCCAGCCTGCCGCCTGCCATTCGCGCAGCGTCATGGTGTGGATCTCACCGGACTCGCGGTGTTCCAGATTACCAACATAGGCATGATGCTCATTGTGGTTCTGTTTCATCACCTCAAACGGGGCAAAGGTGAAGGGCGACAGCACATGACCGGCAACTTCATTCTGGATCCGGGTTTCAAACAGCGAATGATGCCCGGTGTCATGTTGCAGCACGTATAGCCGCACCGCCGCAAAGGCAAACACGCCCCCCGCAGGCAGCGTCAGATACCAGATCTCGGCGTAGCGGATCGCAACCGTCAGCGACAGGAAGTAGACTGCAAATGTCCCGAAATAGCTGAGTGCAGCCAGCCGGTTGTCCTTGTCACAATATGTCCGCGTATATGCTCTCAAATCCATGGGATGTTCCCTAGAGATGCAGTGTGACGCCACGATGACGCGACCCTCAGGTGATATGTCACCAAGCGCGCGGCGCCCCGACGCCACTGTTAATATCCCGGTCATGGCCATACCGCGCCTAACAAACTTGGCAACAGCCCACCGGCATTTCAATAAATTACAGTGAAGCCTAGCAAGGCCAATGGCTTGCGGTCAAATTCTACGTAGTCAGCGCAGGCGCAAACCCGCGCTTGCCATGAAAAAAGGCAGCCTCCAACATGGAAAGCTGCCTCTTGTCATTCTTGGAGCAGGCACCTGCGCGCTTAGTTGCGGCGGCCTTCCAGATGTTTGCGCAGCTTCGACGGCGGCGCCTTTTTCTTGCCCTTGTAGGGGTTCTTGTCCGACTGCGAGCGCAGCGTCAGACGGATCGGCGAGCCCGGCATATCAAAGTCCTGCCGCAACCCGTTGACCAGATAACGATTGTAACTCTCGGGCATCTTGTCGGGATGCGAACACATCACCACAAAGCCCGGCGGACGGGTCTTGGCCTGGGTCATATAGCGCAGCTTGATCCGCTTGCCCTGCGGGGCTGGCGGCGGGTGCTGTTCCAGCATCCCCGTCAGCCAGCGGTTCAGCGCAGCTGTTGGTATCCGGCGGTTCCAGACGTCATAGGCACGCATGATGGCGGCGTGCAGCCGGTCCAGCCCCTTGCCGGTTTTGGCCGACACGGTGATCAGCGGCGCGCCGCGCAACTGCGGCAGAAGCCGGTCAAAAGCTTCCTTGAGGTTGCGCAGTTTCTCCTGCTTTTCGTCCTCAATGTCCCATTTGTTCACCGCGACCACCACCGCGCGACCTTCGCGCTCGGCCAGATCGGCAATGCGCAGATCCTGCTGTTCAAACGGAATTGCCGCGTCCAGCAGGACCACCACAACCTCGGCAAACTTTACCGCGCGCAGGCCGTCGGACACGGAGAGCTTCTCCAGCTTTTCCTGCACCTTGGCCTTCTTGCGCATACCCGCGGTATCGAAGATCCGCATGGGCACATCCTGCCAGTCGATCTGTAGCGAGATCGCATCGCGGGTGATCCCGGCCTCGGGCCCGGTCAGCAGACGGTCCTCACCGAGGATCTTGTTGATCAGCGTGGATTTACCCGCATTCGGACGCCCAACAACAGCAACCTGCAACGGTTTGTTGCGGGTTGGCATCGGCACCGACAGATCTTCTTCGTCATCGTCTTCGTCCAGAGCGACGTCAATCTCTGGGCTGTCATCCTTAGCGCGTTCTTCGAACTCATCCGCCAAGGGCATCAGCTGCGAATAAAGATCGTTCAGACCTTCGCCATGCTCACCGGACAGGCGGATCGGCTCTCCCAGACCCAACCCCCAGGCGTCCAGCACACCGGCATCAGCGGCGTTGCCCTCGGCCTTGTTGGCAGCCAGAATCACATGGGCGGATTTCTTGCGCAGGATTTCCGCAAACATCTGGTCGATGGGCGTTACGCCAACGCGTGCATCAATCATGAACAGGCAAACGTCGGCCATATCAACGGCCCGCTCGGTCAGGCGGCGCATCCGCCCTTCCAGCGAGTTGTCGGTGGCATCTTCCAGACCGGCGGTGTCCACCACGGTAAAGCGCAGATCGCCGAGACGCGCTTCCCCTTCGCGCAGATCGCGCGTGACGCCGGGCTGGTCATCCACCAGCGCCAGCCGCTTGCCGACGAGACGATTGAACAATGTGGATTTGCCCACATTCGGGCGGCCCACAATAGCGAGGGTAAAAGACATCAGACCAACTTTCTGCGATTCAGACGCGCCCCATAGCGCATCTGCGCGCGCCCTGCCAGAGCACATCGCTGCGTAAATCTCTCCTACCGCATCAAAGCGCTATCGGAAAGCGTGCAATTCACCCTTGGTGGAGACAACATAAAGCGTCCCATTCGCCACAACGGGCGCGGTGCTGGCGCCGCCGGGCACCGCCACACTGCGCAGCAGTGCGCCGCTTTCGGGGCTGAAGAAGCGCAACAGCCCGTCGTTGGACGCAACCACCACCTGACCACCGGCCAGAACCGGCCCGTGATGGGCCACCACCGCGCCGCGTTTACGGGGTTTATCCTTGAGGTATCCGGGCAGGTTCGTGGCCCAGATTGCATCACCACTGTCAGCATCCAGCCGCACCAATTGGCCAAGGTCGCTGATCAGGAACACATTGCCCGCAACCGCCCAGACCGGATCCACCGCGCCATGAGGGGCCGTCCACAAACGATCTCCGGAACCAAGGTCAAAAGCCGCCGTGCGCCCCGACTGGTTGCCGACATACATCCGGTTGCCGGACACGACGGGCGCGCCGGTGACATCGCTGATGCGGGAAATTGTCCGGCCAATCCGCTTGCCCGCAACCGAGGCATTCCAGCGCCGCAGACCACCTTTGCGGAAGGTCGCGGTCAGGTCGCCCGAGCCAAAGGCAAAGATCGCCAGATCAGATGTGACCGCAGGCGCCGGTGCGCCCAGAATGTTCGACGGGCTGGGTGTGGCCTGAACCTGCCAGGCAATGCGGCCATCCTTGGCGTGGACCGCCCAGCCGGTATCATCCCCCGCCACCAGATAGACCAGACCGTCGCGCACAGTAGGCTGACCGGAGCCGGTGGCCTCCAGCTCCTGCCGCCAGATGGTTGCACCGCTGGCCGCATCAAGAGCGGTCAGCACGCCATAGCCGGAAGACACATAGAGCACGCCACCATCATAGGCCAAGCCGCCACCGGTTGCCTGCCCTGAACTGTCAGACGCAGGCAGCAGCTCGCTTTGCCACTGCAACGCCCCTGCCGGGCTGACGGCCGAAACCTTGGCGCCACTGTCCAGCGTGTAGATGCGACCATCGCCCACAACCGGTGTGGCGGTGATGCGCTGGCGGCGGCTGTCCCCGTCGCCGATGGAGGTGGACCAGATCGCGTTTGGCGCAGCGGCCAGCGCCGGATGTGCGGGACGCAGCCCTTCGACACCCGGCCCTTGTGGCCAGCTGGCATTGTTGCGTGTTGCAGGCAGCGCAATGGCGCGGGTCTCATTACTGACAACCGTGACGCTGTCATCGCGCAAATCCAGACGCTCGCCGCGCAGGATGACCTCAGGCTCGGCGCAGGCGGACAGGATCAACGCCACTGCGGTTCCCGTCAGAATGCCCCTCGCGCTCCAAAAGCTTGTTACTGCCATCATTGCCCTGCCCCATTACTGCACTTTTACTGCACGTTTGTCGTGGCGCCCATCGGCGCCGAATTGATCTTAGCCTTCTGTCGCCGACACCGGCTCCAGCGCTCCCCCAAGCGCCACAATCACTTGCGAAGCACGGTCTTTCAAGTCCGAGGTGACACCGGCGGAGGCAATAATCTCCTGCAACCGCGAAATGGCGGCGTCTGTGTTATCCTCTTCGATATCAATCAGTGCCAGCTGTTCCTGTGCCAGCAGCGCCAGCGGCGCGCCCGGCTGGGCCAGCGCCTCGAACTGAATCCGGCGATCTGCCGCGGGCAGGCTCTCCTGCTGCAGGCCAAGCGCCTTGAACGTCGCGATGTGACGATAGATCAGTGGCATTTCCCCGTTGCGCGCAACCGCATTCAGCCGTTCAACAGCCGCCGCACGGTCTCCGGCATCCGCCAAAGCACCCGCCTGCAACAGCTTCAAAACGGTATCGCCACCTGCGGTCTCAGCGGTGATCGCATCCAGGGCCGTCGCCCGTGCCGCACTGTCATCACTGTCCAGCGCCGCAATCATCTGATCGCCAAGCGCCTGGGATGCCGCTTCGGTCTGGGCCCGGTTATATTCGCGCAAGGCGGCGCCACCAACGATCAGCACCACCGCAATGCCGCCAATCCAGCCATAACGTTTGAGCATCTTGAACAGGCGATCGCGGCGGACCTCTTCTGTCACCTCATCGATAAAGCTGTCGGTGTCGCTCATGAAAATGCCCCTGGCAGATCCCGCAACCGCCCCCGCAGTCGCCGGAAAGTTTCCTGTGTTCTGCTTCTCTTACAGTGCAACCGATGCCAAGCCAAGTGGCCCTGATACCCCGGTATGGGCACAAACCGCTCCAAAAAGGCAAAAAATGTGAACTGAACTACAGAGTTTAGTATGGACAATACTTATATCGCCCATATCACTTAGCGCCAGTTCGCCCGAACATGCCCATTAATGGTATGATTGTTGAGTGGCTCTATATGTCCCGAATGGGATGACTATGTATTAGGAAGGCCCAAGATGCGTGTAATTCCACTGATGACTGCTGCTGTTGTGACGGCAGGCCTGTATTATGCCGTGATTGAGCGGGATGCGCTTCTGGCCTTTGCCCGTGGCGAGCAGGTCAGCGATGAGACCGCATCCTCTGATGTCTCCGAACCGACCGATGCATCCGCAACAACCGCCGCAGCAGCAGAAACTGTGGCCCCGCAAGCCGCCGGCGCGGACAAGGCCGACAATTCAGGCGTCCGAGTGGTCGCCCTGCGCAGCACCGCCCGCGGCATCGACAGCGCGGTTGTGCTGCGCGGCCAGACGCAGGCTATTCGCCAGGTCGAAGTCCGCTCCGAAACCACCTCCACCGTGCTGTCCGAACCGCTGCGCAAAGGCGCGCAGGTGAAGGCAGGCGATCTTCTGTGCAAACTGGATCCCGGCACCCGCCCCTCCACCCTGTTGGAGGCGAAGGCCCGGCTGAGCGAGGCGAAAATCCGCGTGCCCGAGGCGCGAGCCCGTCTGGACGAGGCCCGCGCCCGCCTCAAGGAAGCACAGATCAACCTGACTGCAGCCGCCAAACTCTCCGAAGGTGGCTTTGCCTCCGAAACCCGCCTGGCCTCATCCCAGGCCGCAGAGCGCTCGGCGGTGGCTGGCGTGGCCACTGCGGAAACCGGTCTGGAGACCACCAGTGCGGGGATTGAGGCTGCCTCAGCCCAAGTCGCCGCCGCCGAGAAGGAACTGGCGCGTCTGGATATTCTGGCCCCCTTCGACGGGCTACTGGAAAGCGACACCGCCGAGCTGGGCAGCCTGATGCAGCCCGGCAGCCTCTGTGCGACCGTGATCCAGCTGGAGACCATCAAACTGGTTGGCTATGTGCCTGAAACCGAGGTGAACCGCGTCACCATCGGAGCGGGCGCGCGCGCTGAGCTGGCCAATGGCCGCAATGTTGAGGGCAAGGTGACCTTTATCAGCCGCTCCGCCGACCCGACTACCCGCACCTTTGAGGTCGAAATCACCGTGCCCAACCCGGATCTGGCAATCCGCGACGGCCAGACCGCCGACATCGTGATCTCTGCCGAAGGCTCCAAGGCCCATTACCTGCCGCAGTCGGCGCTGACCCTGAATAACGACGGTCAATTGGGCGTGCGTGTGGTAGAAGATGACATGACCGTCGGGTTCTACCCCATCCAGCTGCTGCGCGACGAAGCAAGTGGCGTTTGGCTGGGCGGCCTGCCGGAACAGGCCGATGTGATTGTTGTGGGACAAGATTTTGTTGTTGCGGGCGTCTCTGTTGCGCCCACCTATAAAGAGGTATCCCAATGACCGGTATCGTCAGCTGGGCCGCAGAACGGGCCCGTATGATCCTGGCATTCATTGCCATCTCGCTGCTGGTCGGCGGCTTTGCCTATGCCAGCCTCCCGAAAGAGGGCGAGCCGGACATCGAAATCCCGGCTCTGTTCATCTCTGTCCCCTTCCCCGGCATCTCTGCTGAGGATGCCGAAACGCTGCTGGTCAAGGTGATGGAGACCGAGCTGGCTGATCTGGACGGGCTCGATAAAATGTCCTCCACCGCCGCCGAAGGCTATGGCGGTGTGGCGCTGGAGTTCGATTTCGGCTGGGACAAGACCGCGATCATGGCCGACGTCCGCGATGCGATGGATGCCGCCGAGGCGGACTTCCCCGAAGGTGCCGAGAAATACACGATCAACGAAATCAACTTCTCCGAATTCCCCATCGTTATCGTCAACCTGACCGGCGCCGTGCCGGAACGCACAATGGCGCGGATTGCCAAGGACCTGCAGGACGATCTTGAGGCGCTGGAACCTGTGCTTGAAGCCGGGATCGCCGGCAATCGCGACGAGATGGTCGAGGTGCTGATCGATCCGCTGCGGCTGGAGGCCTATAACGTCACAGCGCTTGAGCTGATCACCGTTGTGCAGAACAACAACCAGCTGATTGCAGCGGGCGAAGTCGAGAGCAATCAGGGCACCTTCTCGGTGAAGATCCCCTCCTCATTTGATGAGGTGCGCGATATCTACGAACTGCCGATCAAGACCAATGGAGACCGCGTTGTCACTCTGGGAGAGCTGGCAACCATCAACTTCACCTTCGAGGATCGTCGCGGCACCGCCCGTTTCAACGGGGAGGACACCGTTGCCCTGCAGGTGGTGAAGCGGAAGGGCTACAACCTGATCGACACAGTGGACCTGGTGAAGGAAACCCTCGCCGAAGCCAAAACCAAATGGCCGCCGGAATTGACAGCCGCTGTCTCCGTCGGCACCTCAAACGACCAAAGCCGCGTTGTGGCCTCCATGGTCGGCCAGCTGGAAGGCTCGGTTCTGACCGCTGTCGCACTGGTGATGATCGTGGTGCTGTCGGCGCTTGGCAGCCGGGCTGCCCTGCTGGTCGGCTTTGCGATCCCGACCTCCTTCCTGCTCTGCTTTGCGTTGCTTGCGGTGATGGGGATCAGCATCTCCAACATCGTGATGTTTGGTCTGATCCTTGCAGTGGGCATGCTGGTGGATGGCGCCATCGTGGTGGTTGAATACGCTGACAAGCGCATCAAAGAGGGCAGCGGCCCGATGCATGCCTATGTCGAGGCGGCGCAGCGCATGTTCTGGCCGGTGGTGTCCTCCACCGCGACCACGCTCTGTGCCTTCCTGCCGATGCTGTTCTGGCCAGGTGTCCCCGGTGAATTCATGGGCATGCTGCCGGTCACCCTGATCTTCGTTCTGTCTGCGTCGCTGGTGGTGGCGCTGATCTACCTGCCCGTCATGGGCGGCGTTACCGGTCGGATGAGCCGCCTGTTTGAGAACCTCTCCGATGGGTTGCGCGCCGTTGCGCCCTGGTGGCTGCGGGCCGCGCTGGTGCCTGTCATGCTTTGGGGCATGTTTGCAGGGGCGATGCAGATGCTCAACGGCAGCTACCTGCTGCCTGCGGATGTGTCGGATGTCGCCGCGCTGATCTTTGGCGCGCTGATCTTCGTGCTGGCCTCCTTCGGCGCCTCTGTCACGCTGGGGGCTGCCAGCCTGCACCGCCGCGAGACATCCGTCGGCGCGGGTTACAAACACACCCCCTTCGGTCATTTCATCAAGTTCATTGTCGGCAATCCGGTGATGCCGCTTGTCGCCATCGGGGCTGTTGCCTTCTCCATCATGACCGTGTTCACGCTCTTCTCAACCAACAACTACGGCGTTGAGTTCTTTGTCGAATCCGAACCGGAACAGGCCACTGCCTATGTCCGGGCACGCGGCAATACCTCGCTGATGGAAGAGGACGAGATGGTGCGCCAGACCGAACAGGTCATCCTGTCGCATCCGGCGGTGGTCAATGTCTTCTCCTTCGCAGGTGAGGGCGGGCTGAACACCGATGCCTCTGGCGCGCAGACACCGCCCGACACCGTGGGTCAGGTGCAATTCGAAATCATCCCTTGGGAAGATCGCCCCACCCAGACCGAAACCTGGTTCAACGGCTGGTTCACCCGTGAGGTAACAGCAACCGATTTCGACGGCGACACCGTGATTGAGGAGATCAATACCGAGCTGGCCAAATTGCCCGGTTTCGAGGCTGAGATCCGTGCGCTGGCGCAGGGGCCTGCCTCTGGCAAACCGATCCATCTGCGCCTGAAAGGCGACCGCTGGGACACGCTGACCGCCGCCACGCAGTCCGCCCGTGCCCGGTTCGATGACACCCCCGGTCTGGACCTGATCGAGGACAGCCTGCCCCTGCCCGGCATTGACTGGCAGATCGACGTCGATGTCGAAAAGGCCGGCCGCTACGGCGCCGATGTCGCCAGTGTCGGCGCCATGGTGCAGCTGGTCACACGCGGGATCCTTCTGGATACCATGCGGGTGGACAGCTCGGATGAGGAAATCGAAATCCGCGTCCGCCTGCCGGAAGAGGACCGCGTGCTCTCGACCCTTGATGTGATGAAACTGCGCACCGAGGATGGTCTGGTGCCGCTGTCAAACTTCATCTCCCGCCAGCCGGTGCCGAAACTGGAACAGATCAACCGTGTCCAGCAGCAGCGCTATTATGACGTAAAGGCGGATATCGAGCCCGGCCTATCCAAGGTGATCACCACCGGCGGGAACAGCGGTGAAGAAGAAACGCTGGCCTATGTCAAATCCTTCGCCGAGGGCAGCGACACCAGCGCCAGCGACCTGACCGGACCAAGCGGCGCGCCGTTGAAGCTGCGCAGCCTTGCCAGCGCCGATAATCTTGAGGCGGTGCAAAGCGCATTGGACGATGACGCCCGCGTTGTCGCACTCAACGCCAATGAACGTATCGCCGCACTGACCAAATGGCTGGAGACCGATCCGCTGCCCAAGGACATTACCTGGGAATGGACCGGTGATCAGGAAGAGCAGGCCGAATCCGGTGCCTTCCTGATGAAAGCCTTTGCTGGTGCATTGGCGCTGATGTTCGTGATCCTGCTGGCGCAGTTCAACAGCTTCTACAACTCGGTGCTGGTGCTTCTGGCGGTGGTGCTCTCCACCACCGGCGTGCTGATCGGCATGATGGTGATGCAGCAGCCGTTCTCCATCATCATGACCGGCACCGGCATCGTCGCGCTGGCGGGGATCGTGGTGAACAACAATATCGTTCTGATCGATACCTATCAGGAATACGCCCAGAAGATGCCCCGGATTGAGGCGATCATTCGCACCGCCGAGGCCCGCATTCGCCCGGTTCTGCTGACCACCATCACCACGATGGCCGGTTTGGCACCGATGATGTTCGGGCTCAGCCTCGACTTCATCAATGGCGGCTACTCGATCGACAGCCCGACCTCGCTGTGGTGGAAACAGCTGGCAACCGCAGTGGTCTTCGGTCTGGGGATCGCAACGATCCTGACCCTATTGGTCACGCCCTCACTGCTGGCGATCCGGGTCTGGCTCTGGATCTACGTTGGGGCACTTGGCCGCCTGCTGGCCCGGATCACCCGTGGTCGATCCAGCCGGATTGCCCGTGATATGCGGCTGGCCACCAAGGCCCGCACCCTGCCCACCACGGAAATCCTCTGGGAGGCAGAGCCGGGCCCTGACACCCAGCCAGCCAAGACCACCGAGCGCGACGGCGACCGCGAGACCCCGCCGTCAACACCGCTTCGCGCCGCTGAATAATCTGACAACGCCCCGCCCTCGCGGGGCGTTGTTCGTTTCGGCAGGCAGATCATCACCGCCAGAGCCGCCCCAGTAGAGAGGACCCAGCCCATGCCCGATTTCAACGATATGTTTGAATTGACCATCGCCGATGTCGACCTGATCGAGGCGGCGCTGCAACGCACCCGCGACAGCCTGGCCGATGCCAGCCAGCAGGTGCAGGGCATCGCCGGTCACAGCCGCGAGGACAGTCTGCGCCAGATCCACGATCTGCTCGGACGGCTACACAATCAAAAGATTTTCTACAAACCCAAGGACGGGGTCTACGTCAGCGGTTAGGCGCACAGACGTAGACCCCGTGATAGCGGGTATCCAGAACGCAGCGGCTATGCCGCATCCTGATCCGACTGCTGGCGCTGCCACAGATGCGCGTAGCGCCCGTCCTTGGCCAGCAGCTCGTCATGGGTGCCCCGCTCGGCGATCTCGCCCTGTTCCAGCACAATGATCTGATCGGCCTCCGCAACCGTGCTCAGCCGGTGCGCGATGGTGATCACCGTACGCCCCTGTCCAGCCCGTGACAGGGCTTCCTTGATCTCCTGCTCGGTATCGCTGTCCAGCGCCGATGTGGCCTCGTCCAGCAGCAGGATCGGCGGGTTCTTCAGCAGGGTACGGGCAATGCCCACCCGCTGCTTCTCACCGCCCGACAGCTTCAGACCCCGCTCGCCGACCTGCGTCTCATACCCCTCAGGCAGCCGTATGATGAAATCGTGGATCTGTGCATCCCGCGCGGCCTGTTCCACCTCTTCCTGCGTGGCTCCGGCGCGGCCATAGGCGATATTGTAGCGGATGGTATCATTGAACAGCACGGTATCCTGCGGCACCACACCAATCGCGGCATGAAGGCTCTTTTGCGTGACGTCGCGCACATCCTGCCCGTCAATGCGCAGCGCGCCGCGCGTGACGTCATAGAACCGGAACAACAGCCGCCCGATGGTGGATTTTCCCGATCCGGTTGACCCCACAATGGCCACCGTGTGCCCCGCTGCGACCTCAAAGCTGACGCCCTTCAGGATCTGGCGGTCGCTGTCATAGCCGAACTCCACATTCTCCAGCGTGATCGCGCCGCCGTTGACCTGCAACACCTTGGCATCAGTCCGATCCTTCACATCCGGATCCTGTTCGATCAGATCAAACATCTCGCCCATATCCACCAGGCTTTGACGGATTTCGCGATAGACCGTTCCCAGAAAGTTCAACGGCACGGTGATCTGGATCATATAGGCGTTCACCATGACAAAATCGCCCACCGTCAGATTGCCCTGCTGCACACCAATCGCCGCCATCACCATGACCGCCACCAGACCACCGGTGATCACCAAGCTCTGGCCAAAGTTCAGGAATGCCAGTGAATAGGCCGTCTTGAGCGCCGCCTTAGCATAGGCACGCATGGCCACATCATAACGCTCGGTCTCGCGATCTTCGGCGCCGAAATATTTGACCGTCTCGTAGTTCAGCAGGCTGTCGATGGCCTTCTGATTGGCATCGGTGTCCTGCTTGTTCATCTCACGGCGCAGCTTCACACGCCATTCGGTGATGGCAAAGGTGAACCAGACATAGAACCCTATGGTGACAGCCACCACGACCAGATACCAGATGTCGAACAGCACCGCGAGGATGATGGCAACCAACGCCAGTTCCAGCACCAGCGGTCCGATGGAAAACAGCAGGAAGCGCAGCAGGAACTCCACCCCCTTTACGCCGCGTTCGATAATGCGGCTCAGCCCGCCGGTCTTGCGGGTGATGTGATAGCGCATCGACAGGCGATGAATATGGCGAAAGGTCTCCAGCGCCAGACGCCGCAGGGCGCGCTGGCCCACCGGCGCAAACACCGCATCGCGCAGCTGTTGAAACCCGTTGGTAAGGATCCGCGCCATGCCATAGGCCACGGTCAGACCAACCGCCCCAAGCGCCAGCGGCGGCACGCCCTCCCCTGCGAGGCTGTCCACCGCCCCCTTGTAGAGCATCGGCGTATAAACCGCGACCAGCTTTGCCAAAATCAGCACCGCCAGCGCTGCCACGACACGGTATTTGACCCAGGCCTGCCCCTCGGGCCAGAGGTAGGGAAAAACACGGCGCAACGTGCGCAGACCGGAGCGGCGCTCCTCCTGCGCGGTTGTCATATCGCTGTCTGTCATCACATGTCCTTATTGCAAGACCTATGACATAGGGGCCGTTTGGCACTTTGACCAGCGCAGCCCCCATCCCAGGCCCGTCTTCTGGCTGAGGGGCCGCAGCGGGTGCAGCCCCTTGGCGGGATTAGACATATGGTCTCACTGTACCGGGACGGAGAAGACCTGACCGGGATAGATCAGATCCGGGTCACGGATCGCCTCTCGGTTGGCATCAAACACCCGCACATACAGCAGCCCGTCACCATAACGCTCCCGCGAAATCGCCCAGAGGGTATCGCCCTCTTGTACGGTGACCAGCCGCACCAGTGGTTTCGCCCCGGTGGGTGCCGCGTCCGGCGATGTGGCATCGGTGGCGGTTGCCTCAAGCGATGGCTGCAGCACCTCGGGCGCCTCCCGTTTGAACGGGGTCTCAAGACGGCTCAGCACCTTGCCTTCGGTGTCCAACGCATCCAGCCGCAGGGCGTAGATACCCGGCGCCACATCCGGCAGCACGCCAGACCAGCGGCCTTCCTCATCCACCGGCAGGTCGGCAACCGCTGCATTGTCCAGATAGGCCCGGACAACCGCATCGGATCGCACCCTGCCGCTTAGGACCACTGCACCCTCCGCATCATAGGAGATGGTATCCAGCGCTACAGTCTCCGGTGCTTCGGCAAGGGTTGGCGTTGGCGGCTGCACCAGCGTCACACCGCTGGCATCAGAGCGCAGCACCGCCCTTTGCTCCGGCGCGGTCTCTGGCGCTGTCGCGGCCGCCGGTGTTTCATCTGACTGCGCCGCCCCAGCCTCGGAAACCTGCGCAGGTGCCGCGTCCTGTGCCTCATCGCCGCTCTCACCCGTGGCAGCGGCAACCTGCGTCTCAAGAACCTGTGTGTCATTGGAGGCTGTCACAGTCTCACCCTGCGTCACGTCAGAGCCGTCACCCGCAGTCGCCGCGACGGCGGGTTCCTCGGATGCGCTGCCCGCCTCGCTGGCCTGAGCAGTAGGCAAATCTGGCGCATCCGCCGCCTCTTGGGCGGCCTCCGCCAATGCCGCTACGGCCACTGCTGTATCACTGTCGCTGGCCGCCTGCACCCCGGATAGTTTTGTATCCGCGTCAGCAGTATCGACAGCGGGACGATCCCCCTCGGGAGCTGCCGCTGAAGCGACGTCTGCCGCAGGCTGCCCAGTCACCTGCTCGCCGGTCGTCTGTTCGCCCGAAGCCTGCTCATCTGTCGCCGCCTCCTCTGCCACCTGCCCCTCTGCCAGCTGCGTTTCAGCCACCACAACCGGCGCCACCGGTGCCAGAATGAACTGCGCATCCGAAGGCAGTACAGCCTCCCCCAACGCCGCCTCCAGCGAAATCACCTGTGGGCGGGCCGAGGGGGCAACCCTGGTGAACAGCACGAAACTGCCATCAGAGGGCACCGTCAGCTGCTCCACCACGACCCCATCCAGCAACAACGACACGACCGCGCCGGGAGTCGCCCGTCCCGCGACCATGCCGCTGCCGTCGGTCTCAAACCGCGCCAGATCCATCTGCGGCGCACCAAGGGTCGGCGCGGCATCCTCGCCCGCGGCCTCATCCGCCACCGCCTGCGCTGAGGTGTCACCGCCGGGCAGCTCCGCTACGTCCACATCGCCAGCGGGCACAGCGGCTTCAGCGCTGTCCGTCTCCGCATCAACTGCGGG
Organism: Phaeobacter sp. HS011; assembly: GCF_018101215.1. Lineage (NCBI taxonomy): Bacteria > Pseudomonadati > Pseudomonadota > Alphaproteobacteria > Rhodobacterales > Roseobacteraceae > Phaeobacter > Phaeobacter sp. HS011. The sequence goes on from NZ_JAGEUF010000003.1 coordinate 166,322, forward strand.
GGACTGCGCAACAGGGGTCTCATTGGCGGGGACAGGCACCCCAAGCGCGCCATCGGGGCCGGCCGAAGGCGAAATAACCGCGCCATCCCCCTTGCCCGCCGCGCTGCGCAGCTCTTCTTTCTGCTCTGAGGGTCCCCCCCATTGCAGGAAAATGACCCCGCCCAGCACCACGACCACCGCCGCAATCCCACCGATGGCGGTTGCGGACAGCCCGCCTTTGCCCGTTACATCCGTCATTCTGTTCCTTCCCTTCCGACCACCGACCAACCCCTCCCGAGGCCCCGTCGCTGTCGATCCTGCGGGATGTGCCCCCCGCTTGCTTGAGCCAGCCATTCAATGCCGCTATCAGGGACCAAAGGACGACTTATTTCCGTTCCGAACACAACAAAAAAGGTGACTGCCATGCGTATTCATTCCGTCTGTGTGTATTGTGGATCGCGCGACGGGGTCCGCCCGGCCTATGCCGATGCCGCCGAGGCGCTCGGAACCGGGCTTGCAACGCAGGGGCAGCGACTGGTCTACGGCGCCGGTGATGTCGGTCTGATGGGCCGGGTAGCACGTGCGGCACAGGCCGCGGGCGGGCGCACCTTCGGCGTCATCCCCGAGCATCTGGTCCGCCGTGAGGTCGCCAAGACCGATCTTAACACCTATGTGGTCACCGAGACCATGCATGAGCGCAAGAAGGTGATGCTCTACAATGCCGATGCGGTGGTGGTGCTGCCCGGCGGCGCCGGATCGCTGGACGAGTTGTTCGAGGCGCTGACATGGCGCCAGCTGGAACTGCATGGGAAACCGATCCTGATCCTTAATATCGATGGCTACTGGGATCCGCTGAAGGCCCTGGTGGAGCATGTGGTGGCGGAAGGGTTTGCCGGGGCAGAAACGGCCGAGGCGCTCACCTGGGTCAGCAATGTAGACGACGCGCTGGAGAGCCTGCGCGGCTGACGCCCGGACTCTGCGACAGCGCTGCGGGTGCCGCCTCGGATCATGGAAAAACGCGGCGCCTCACAGCACCGCGTTTTCATATGTCCATTCGTCACCGATCTGTTGTGACGGATCAGGCTGCCAGCTCCTGCTGGACAATCTTCTCAATCTCATCAATCGGGTGGTTGGTCAGCGTCTTGGGAATTTCAGCCATGACCAGATCCTGCACTTCTTTGTGCAGCTTGCCACGCAAGTTGCCCAGAACCTGCGGCGAGGCCACCAGAACGATATTCCCCAGCTTGCCCTTATGCGCCCGCTCGTAGAGCAGATCGGCGATGTCATCTGCAAACCGTTCTTTCGCCAATTCATGCCAGTCGGTATCATCAAGGGCAGAGCGCTGGCCGGGGCCGCCGTCATGCATCCGGCCGGGCCGGTTGGCGGATTGCTCAATGTCGGAAGGGTTGTCCTGCTCTTCCTTGCGGCGCACCTCCAGATGCGGGTTCTGTGCATCGGTGGTGTTCTGCAGCAGCAATGCCTTCTCGCTGTCGGTCACCAGCACAAAGGTGCCGTGGTCAAGCTGTGCCATTATTGGTCCTCCTGCTCATTGGATTTGGTCACCCGTGTCGCACCTGCCGGGCGTTCCATGGCGCGTTTCTCCTCATCCTCGGTCGCAACCTCCCGGGCCAGCCGACCACCGGTGCGCCCGCCGTGCGAGACGCTGCCCTCAGCGCCAAGGATCTCCTTGGTCTCCTGACGGCCATCTTTTGATCTGACGCGGTCTGCCATGTCGGTCCTCCATGTATTGTGGGTTCACCAACACAACCGCTGAGAGCAGGGATTTGTTCCGCTGGATCCCATGATCCCGGCACAAAAAAGGCCCCGTCCGATAGCGGACGAGGCCCAAATTCTAGCACTGCTGTGCAGCGATCACATGCGCGATGCAACGTTTTCCCAGTTGACCAGATTGTCGAGGAAGTTGGTCAGATAGGCCGGACGCTTGTTGCGGAAATCGATATAGTAGGAATGCTCCCACACATCACAGCCCAGCAGCGCCGTCTGGCCAAAGCAGACAGGGTTCACGCCGTTTTCGGTTTTGGTCACTTTCAGGCCACCGTCGGTGTCCTTGACCAGCCAAGCCCAGCCGGAGCCGAACTGACCCGCGCCTGCGGCAGAGAACTCTTCCTTGAAGGTGTCAACGGAGCCAAAGCTGTCGACCAGCGCCTTTTCCAGCTCACCCGGCATCTTGCTCTCGCCCGGCCCCATCATTTCCCAAAACTGGTTGTGGTTCCACAGCTGCGAGATGTTGTTGAAGATACCGCTCTGGGCGACGGCATTTGCGTCATAGGTGCCTTTGATGATCTCTTCCATGGACTTGCCGTCCCACTCGGTGCCCGCAATCAGCTTGTTGCCGTTGTCGACATAAGCCTTGTGGTGCAGGTCGTGGTGATATTCCAGCGTTTCGGCAGACATGCCTTTGGATGCCAGCGCGTCATGGGCATAGGGAAGATCGGGAAGTTCAAAAGCCATCTGGGCCCCCTGTAGTATCTGTTGCGTTTCTAAGCAGATACATGCGGCTGGTGCCCCCATTGGTCAAGACCAAGCCGGGGAAACACCAAAAAATATCCGCGGCATTCTGCAAAACACCGTTGCCTGATCGCCTGTTACACGATCCGCTTCTGGCGCGCCATTGACGCGCTCCCACGTCAGTTCAGCTTGATGTTGCTGCGCTTGCAAGGGCCGCTGCCCGACGGGCGGTTGTCGGCGCCGTGCACACGAGCTGAAATCGACAACTTCATCCGCGGCTCATCCATCGTCGCGGAATAGCTGACCTTGGTTGACCCCTGACTCGAGCCTAGATTGCTCAGGCTCCACTTCAGCTTCAGCCGCTGCTTGGATCGCTGGTCATAGGGCACAATCATCGGTGTCTTCTGCCGGGTGGCTATGATGCCATCCATCACGCCAGTCACTTTCTCGTCGTGATCCACAAAAACAAGCACGCGCGACGCGATCCAGCCGTGTTTCTCATAAGACTGAATGGTGCAATCATAAGTCACCGGCGCCGCGGCAACAGGCGCTGCAGCAAACAAGGTGCAGACGGCGGCTGCGGTTTTAATCAGTGTTTTCATCGGTAAAGCCTGAGCTCTCTTTTGGACGTGTAGAAATTCAGGAACTCTCTTGAAAGTTGCGCCCCGAATTGTCAATCGCTATCCTTACGGCGCAGACGCGACATCATCAGCTAACTGGTCACTTGGACACATTGCCCGATCCCGCGTGGCGGTTTTGCCCCGCTGTCGAGAGAAATCACCTGCACTGAGAGCTTCTTGTTCTGGGTATTGAACACGGCGCGATAATGGGTCTTCACCGCCTCGGCGCCATTGCCGACCGAGGCACTGACCACCGTCCAGCTGACCCGATAGGACACATCACTGATGCGGAAAAAACCCGCTTTCAGCGGGCGCCCCGACAGGGCGCTGACATTGCCGGAATGCACCACTTCGGCAGTCCATTCATCGTGAAAATGCAGGCTGATCTGCGGCGGGATCCAGCCCCGGCCCGACAGCGATGTCACAGCACAGGTATACATGCCCTCCAGCGCCATCGCCGGGGTCGCCAAACCGCTACCAACCGCAAGCCCGGCCACAAGGCCAAACCGCCGCATAGTTGGCAGCAAAAGGTCAGCACCCTTGGGCATATCGTCTCCCCACCAGTCAAGGCAGCGTGGCAGTCCACACTGTAAATAGAAACTCCCGATTTGGCGGTGTTAGCGAATCAAGGTTGGCAAAGGACCAACAAAACCAAATAAAAAGTGCCCCCGGAAATCCAGGGACACTTTATATGCGCGTAAAACTCACTACAAGGCTAAATTGCCTTAACCAGTTAACGCACCTACCTTAGATTGTGGATGCGCGGCTGTGCATAACAAGTTGTAGACATATCCGCCCACTGAGCGGAAGCAAACGATGTGAAATGCACCGTTATTGTCCAGCCAGAAAGCCGCCGCCACCTGCGCCATGCGGGTACGGCGGAATTGACCGGGTTTGAAGGCCTCAGCGGACATATCCACCGGGCAGATCTTTGCCAGAACCTCACGCGCCCCATCACCGGACAGGCGGAACACACCGCGCGCATCAGAGACGTTCACCGCGAGCGCATGCTCGCCCTTAAGCGCCTCTGACAACTCAGCGACCTTCGCCTCAACCTCGGCGTAGGGCACCAGCAGCAGCAGCTCATCCGGCGACATCCAGGCCACACCGCCCTGCTCTGCCAGTGACACCTGACCGCTGGTCGGAACCTCGGCCCCGGTGGCGGCCTTTACAGCCGCCTTAAAGGTGGCAGAGGTCAGATCGCCGCGCAGGGTGATCATCCCCTGCAACCCGCTGTCCTCGACCTGTGCCAGACCGGAGAACTTCGCACCATTCATTGCGCTGACAGGATCAGACATTCTGCTTCTCCCCTTCCTTGTCGTAAAAGACCTGATCGACGATCTTGGCCTTGTAGATTGTCCCGTCGGTGCCGGGGAACTCGATCACCTCGCCCATCCGCTTGGGACCATGCTTGACCAGACCCATGGCAATGCCACGGCCCAGGTTCGACGAGTAGTAGGTCGAGGTCACGCGGCCGATGGTGTTTTTCTGGCCATTGGCGTTGACACCATTGCCCACCGCATAGGCGCCATCCGGCAGAACCGATCCATCGGTGGTTTCCAGCCCCACCAGCTGCCAGCGGTCGGGATCGGCCATATGGCTGCGGGTATGCGCCCGCTTGCCGAGGAAGTCCTCTTTCTTCTTCGACAGTGCCCAGTTCAAGCCCAGGTCCTGCGGGATAACGGTCCCGTCAGTCTCGTCGCCGATCATGATAAAGCCCTTTTCGGCCCGCAGGATATGCAGACATTCGGTGCCATAAGGCATCACCCCGAATTCCTTGCCCGCCTCCATCAATGCGGCCCAGAACGCCTGACCTTCGGAGGCCGCAACCGCGATCTCGTAGGACAATTCGCCCGAGAAGGAGATGCGATAGGCCCGCGCCTTGAAGCCGCCGATATCCCCATCGCGCCACTCCATGAAGGGCAGCGCCTCCTTGGACAGATCCATGCCGCCGCCCGATTTCTCGTTCAGCTTTTCCAGCACCTTGCGGGCGTTGGGGCCAACCACGGCGACCTGCGCCAGCTGCTCGGTGACATTGGCAACATAGACTTTCCAGTCCCACCATTCGGTCTGCAGCCATTCTTCCATGTGGCCATGGATCCGCTCGGCACCGCCGGTCGTGGTGTGGCAGAGCCAGGTATCATCATCAATACGCGCAACCACGCCGTCGTCGATCAGGAAACCGTTCTCCGAACACATCAGACCGTAACGGCATTTGCCAATCTTCAGCGTCGACATCATGTTGGTGTACATCATGTCGAGGAACTTGCCAGCATCCGGCCCTTTGACGACCAGTTTGCCGAGGGTCGAGGCATCCAGCAGGCCAAGGTTCTCGCGGGTGTTCTTCACCTCGCGGTTCACCGCGTCATGCAGGCTTTCACCAGACCGGACATAGGCAAAGGGACGGCGCCACTGGCCAACCGGTTCCCAATCTGCACCATTGCTGTCGTGCCAGTCGTGCATCGGCGTCTTGCGGAGCGGCTGGAAGATCTCCCCGCGGGCCTCACCACCAATCGCCCCCATCGAAATCGGGTGATAGGGCGGACGGAAGGTGGTGGTGCCCACTTGCGGAATTTCAGATCCCAGCGCATCAGCAAGGATCGCCAAGCCGTTGATATTGGAGAGCTTCCCCTGATCGGTTGCCATGCCCAGCGTGGTATAACGCTTGGTGTGTTCGACGCTCTCGTAACCTTCGCGCGCCGCCAGCTGCACGTCCGACACTTTGACGTCGTTCTGATAATCCAGCCAGGTTTTCATGCGCAGCTTGATGTCGGCCTTGGCCGGCATCAGCCAGACCGGCTCCATTGCCGTCTCTGTCGGCGCGTCACCAACGGGCGCGGTGCCCGCCTTGACCTTGCGACCAGCCGCCTTCGCCGCCGCCTCGCCAGCGGCCTGCGCATCGCTCAGCGCCTCTGCCAGACCAGCGGCGCCATTGGCAGCCCCCGCCGCAATCACAAAACCCTTGCCATCCGCACCCAGCGGCGGACGTGTGGCATCGGGGCGGAAGTTTGCATGGGTCTGATCCCAGACCAGCTTGCCACCGCAATGGGACCACAGATGCACAACCGGCGACCAGCCGCCGGACATCGCGACCGCATCGGCCTCGACCTCCTCCTGCGCACCGCCCTCGCCGTTCTGGGCGCAGATCGCCACCGAGGTCACGCGCTTGCCGCCTTTCACCTTGGCAATGGCCCGGCCACATTCGACGCGGATGCCCAACTGGCGGACTTCTTCCATCAAGGCGCCGCCGCCGCTGTCACGGGCGTCCAGCACCCGGACAACTTCAACACCTGCGGCGTGCAGCGCAATCGCGGTGCGATAAGCATCGTCATTGTTGGTGGCGACAACGACCTTCTGGCCCGGGGTCACACCCCAGTTTACCGCATAGTCACGCATCGACGCCGCCAGCATCACGCCCGGCACGTCATTGCCCGCAAAGGACAAAGGCCGTTCAATCGCACCCGTCGCCGTCACGATCTGGCTGGCGCGGATCCGCCACAGACGATGGCGCGGACCACCCTGCCCCGGCGCGTGATCGGTCAGACGCTCATACCCCAGCGCATAGCCGTGATCATAGACGCCTGCGCCCATGCAGCGGTCCCGCAGCAGCACATTGTCCATGCCCCGCAGCTCGGCGAGGGTTTTCTCGACCCAGGCGTCCGGCTCCATTCCGTCGATGGTGCCGCCATCAACCGGCGCACGGCCACCCCAGTGGTTGTTCTGCTCCAACAGCAGCACCTTGGCACCGGACATCGCCGCAGCCTTGGCCGCCTGCAAACCCGCAACACCGCCACCAATCACCAGCACATCGGCGAAATAGTAGAAATGCTCGTAGGTATCGGCGTCCTTCAGCTCCTTGTCCGGCGCTTTACCCAGACCAGCAGAGTGACGGATGATCGGTTCATAGACATGTTTCCACAGCGGACGCGGGTGGATGAACATCTTGTAATAGAAACCCGCAGGCAGGAACCGCGCCAGCGCGTTGTTGGCCACACCGACATCAAACTCAAGGCTCGGCCAATGGTTCTGCGACTGCGCCGACAGACCCGAGAACAGCTCGGTCGTGGTGGCGCGTTGGTTGGGTTCAAACCGGTCACCGGTCCCCAAACCCACCAATGCGTTGGGCTCTTCCGGGCCGGCCGCAACCAAGCCGCGCGGGCGGTGGTATTTGAACGAGCGGCCAACCATCATCTGGTCATTGGCCAACAGGGCCGACGCCAACGTGTCGCCTGCATAGCCCTTCATCCGCTTGCCGTTGAAGGTGAATTCGATCGGTTTGGAGCGGTCGATCAACCGGCCATTTTTGGCAAGGCGCGTGCTCATGTGGCGGACCTTTCGCAAGAGAGGGCGACGAAAAGAGAGGTAACGTTCAGACAGGCGATCATTTCAGATCCCGCCATGTCCAACCGGGGCGCTTGGCCGTGACCGCATCCAGAATGTCCTGAGGCGGCTCATAGGTCTGCGCCGAATAGGTGCCAAACACCTCCAGCGTGGTGGTGCAGCGCGCGGCATGGAACCACTTGCCGCAGCCATTGGCGTGGCGCCAGCGTTCAAAATGCACACCCTTGGGGTTTTCGCGCATGAACAGATAGTCATGAAACTCGTCATCTGACGAACCGGGACCAAAACGCTTCAGATGCGCCTCGCCACCTGCGTGCAGTTCAGTTTCTTCGGCTTTGACGCCGCAATATGGGCATTCAAGGATCAGCATTGTGCGGACCTCTCCAACTGGGGGCCAAGGATTTTAGAAAACCCTTGGCAAAATTCTTCCAAGAATTTTGCGACGGTGCGCGGCATCAGTGTGCCACACCGGCAGCAACGCTCTCATCGATGAATTTGCCTTCCTTGAAGCGCATCATCGAAAACTCTTCGGCCAGCGGCGAATGACCTGTGGCCATCAGCTCCGCCATCGCCCAGCCGGAACCAGGGATCGCCTTGAAACCGCCGGTGCCCCAGCCTGCGTTGACAAAGATATTGCCCACCGGCGTCTTGGAGATCAGCGGCGAACGGTCGCCGGTCACATCCACGATCCCGCCCCACTGGCGCAGCATCTTCAGACGGCTGACCATCGGGAAGGTCTCGTTGAGGGCACGCACGGTTTCCTCGATATGATGGAAAGATCCGCGCTGGGTGTAGTTGTTGAACCCGTCGGTGCCGCCGCCGATGACCATCTCGCCCTTGTCGGACTGCGACATGTAGCCATGCACGGTATTGGCCATCACAACCACATCCATGCAGGGTTTGATCGGCTCGGAGACCAGCGCCTGCAGCGCCACGCTTTCGACCGGCAGACGGAAACCCGCCATTTCCGACAGATGCGAACAATTGCCCGCAACCACCATGCCCAGCTTGTCGCAGTCGATGGCGCCCTTGGTGGTGTCGACGCCAACAACACGACCATTCTCATTGCGCACGCCGGTGACTTCGCACTGCTGGATGATGTCCATGCCCATGTTGGAACAGGCCCGCGCATAGCCCCAGGCCACCGCATCGTGGCGCGCCGTGCCCCCGCGTTCCTGCCAGAGGCCGCCCAGAACCGGATAGCGCGGCCCTTCCAGATTGATGATCGGCACCAGCTCTTTGACACGTTTGGGGTCGATCCACTCGGTCGGAACCCCCTGCAACGCGTTGGCATGGGCGGTCCGCTTGTAGCCGCGCACCTCATGCTCGGTCTGGGCCAGCATAATCACGCCGCGCGGGCTGAACATCACGTTGTAGTTGATGTCTTGGCTCATCGTCTCATAAAGCGAGCGCGATTTCTCATAGATCGCCGCCGACGGATCCTGCAGATAGTTGGAGCGGATGATGGTGGTGTTACGCCCGGTGTTGCCGCCGCCCAGCCAGCCCTTTTCCAGCACTGCGACATTGGTGATGCCGTAGTTCTTGCCAAGGAAATAGGCTGTGGCCAGGCCATGCCCCCCGGCCCCGACGATAATGACATCGTAGTGGCGTTTCGGTTCGGGAGAGCGCCAGGCGCGGCCCCATCCGGTGTGGTAGCGCAGCGCCTCACGCGCGACAGCAAAGGCAGAATAACGTTTCATGGGCGAATCCGATGGTTCGAGACTGTTAACGGGTATGCACCAGAGGCAGGGCCGACTTGCGCCGTTTATCGTCGCAATCATGCATGGTTGCGACATCCGCACGCAAAGACGTCTCAGGCTCAACACGCCCTTCGCGTCCTCATCGCCATCTGCCGGGACAGCGCGCCGCAGCCGTTTGGCCTTTTTTCTGACCCCAGACCGCTATACATGGGTTTCAAACTGCGGGAGCCCCCATGACCTTCTGGATTGTTATCAGCCTCATCACGCTGGCCACCGCCACGCTGCTGTCCCTTGTGCTGCTGCGCGGACGCGACAGCGGTGAACCGGCCGCCGCCTATGACCTGCAGGTCTATCGCCAGCAATTGCGCGATGTGGACAAGGACCTGGCGCGCGGGGTCCTGCAGGCAGCCGACGCAGAGCGTATCCGCACCGAAATCTCCCGCCGCATTCTGAGCGCCGACGCTCAGGTCCAGGCCGCCGCCAGCGGCCACACCCAGCCCCGCACCCTGACCAGCGCCGCCGCCATCGCGCTGATTGGGCTGGTCTGCGGCGGCACCTACCTGCTCTATGCCAATCTCGGCGCGCCGGGATACAACGACCTGGGCCTGCAACTGCGCATCGATGCCGCGGCAGAACGCGCCGCCACCCGCCCCACACAGGCCGAGGCCGAAGCCGACGCCCCGGAACGCCCCGCCCGCGTGGTAGAACCGGGTTATGCCACGCTGGTCGATCAGCTGCGCGACACCGCCAGAAAACGTGTTGACGATGCCCAGGGTCAGGCGCTGCTGGCCCAGCATGAGGCCAATCTCGGCAACTTCGCCGCCGCCGCCAAGGCCAAGGCAAACTATATCCGCATCATGTCCGGCGATGTTGAGGCCCGCGATTTCGGCGAGCTGGCAGAGCTGCAGATCATGGCCGCCGGCGGCTATGTCTCCCCCGAGGCTGAGGACGCCCTGCGCACCACGCTGACGCTCGACCGTTTTGACGGCGGCGCGCGCTACTATTGGGGGCTGATGATGGCGCAGATCGGCCGCCCGGACGTCGCCTATGAGGTCTGGAGCGAAACCCTCGCCATGGGACCGGAGGGCGCCCCCTGGGTCACCGCCATCAGCGCCCAGATTGAGGATATCGCCTATCGCGCCGGTGTTGAGTACACGCCGATCACCCCCGGCAGCGTGCCCGTACCGGGCCGCGCCCCAGCCGCCCCCGCGGCTGGCCCCAGCGCCGAAGATATCGCCGCCGCTGAGGACATGAGTGCCGAAGACCGCCAGCAGATGATCCGTGGCATGGTTGAGGGCCTCTCCGACCGGCTTGCCACCACCGGCGGCACGCCGCAGGAGTGGGCCCGGCTGATCGGCGCCCTTACGGTGCTGAAACAGACCGAGCGCGCACAGGCCATCTACGCTGAGGCACAAGAGGTCTTCGCCGAGGTGCCCGAAGCCCTCGCCACCATCACCGCCGCCGCCAAACAGGCAGGACTGTCCCAATGATCTACGACGACTTTGAAACCTTCGCCGCGGCGGTCCCGAATTTCACCCCAATCGCCGGGCTGGATTTTGGCGACAAAACCGTGGGCGTCGCCATCTCTGATCGGATGGGCACCGTCGCAACACCGCTCGAAACCATCCGGCGCAAGAAATTCACCCTGGATGCCGCGCGCCTGTTTGAGATCGTCAAAGACCGTGAAGTCGGCGCCCTGCTGTTGGGCCTGCCCCGCAATATGGATGGCACCGAAGGTCCCCGCTGTCAGAAAACCCGCGCCTTTGCCCGCAATCTGGCCAAGCTGACAGAGCTGCCGATTGGATTCTGGGACGAGCGTTTGAGCACAGTTGCCGCCGAAAGGGCGCTTTTGGAGGCGGATACGAGCAGAAAACGTCGCGCAGAGGTGATCGATCACGTCGCCGCTTCGTATATCCTACAGGGGGCGCTGGATCGCATGCGCCATATCAAGGCAGGATAAAGCTGATGAGCGACGAGGTCTGGAAACGTGACGAGGTGCAATCGCCCTGCATTCAAATCTGTGTCGTCCACCCGGAGGCGCGGATCTGCACCGGTTGCTACCGCTCCATCGACGAAATCACCCGCTGGTCCAAGATGAGCAACGATGAACGCGCTGAGCTGCTGGAGACCCTGCCCGACCGCGCCAAGGAGCTGACCAAGCGCCGCGGCGGCCGCAGCGCCCGCCTAAAACGCAGCTAATGCGGCGCGCGGCACATGCCGCGCGACAACGGATAGCGGGCTGAAGAGCCTCCGATTTCTGCCATCAGAGGCTGCGCGCGCCCTCGTAACCTTATGATAATCATGCGGAATAACCCCTGACCCATTGTTTCGCACGCGAAACATTCAGGCAGGACTGCTGACCTAAGTCAGCCACCCCCGCGCCGGATCGGTCCAGTCCGCCATCTCGGGTCGGAAATAGGCGATCATGCGGCCCTCTTCAGGTGCGCTGGCGCCCTCTGCCCAAGGCGCGACCCCGTGCAGGCACAGCCGGTGCATCAGATAGGCCTCACCCGGTTTTGCTGACACCGTGACACGCGGGCAGGTCTCGAACACCTCCTTGCGGGCATTGGTATAGGCATCCGTTACATCGACCTCTCCCCACTGCCCCGGTGGGATACCGTCAAATGCTGCTGTGAAGGCACGGCGCATGATCACATGGCTGCCCTCCCAGATCACCAGCGGAGAGGCATCCGGGCTGCTTTCATTCAGCGGCAGGCCGAGAACCCAGGCGTGTGGTTCTTCCACCCGGCGGCGACGGGCATCGCCGAACATTTTCACCCCGTCCACATGGGCCGCGTCGCGATTGATCCGGTAGCGCAGCGCAGCCTCTCCCTCACCGGGGCGCGGCCGTGGGTAGCCGGGAAAAACAGAGGAGACCTGCCCGCGATGCAGATCTGGCAGACCGCCCAGATGCACTGTGATGAAATCGATAGCGGGGCCTGCCAGCTCCGGCCCGGCGGGCAGCTGCCCACGCGCATCATTGGGTAGCGCATCAACACCGATGAACCACGTCCCCTCACATTGCAGCCAGTCCGCATTGGCCGGATCCTGCAGCGCCTGAATGCCAGCGTGATGCGCATGGCGCGCCCAGGCCAGCGTGTCCGCACCCGCCGGGAAATCACACCAACCCTTTGTTAAGAACCGCTGCCAATCCATTGTAAAACCTTACCAAAGATAGAAATCAAAATCCCAGAGACTTGCGCAGCATATTCAGCGCCACAAGGATCAGGAACACCGCAAACACCCGCTTCAGCGGTTTCGGGTCCATCGCGTGGGCCAGCTTCACCCCCCAGGGGGCGGTGATCAGCGTCATCGCAATCACCACGACAAAGGCGACGAGATTGACCGCCCCAACGGTGAGCGGCGGGCGCGCTGCGGCCTCAACTGGGAGGAACAGAAATCCAATCACTGAGGGCACTGCAATGATGACACCAAAGCCCGCCGCCGTGGCCACAGCCCGGTGAATGGGCGTGGCATGCAGGCTCATCAATGGCACGCCGAAACTGCCGCCGCCAATGCCCATCAGAACCGACAAAAACCCAACCATGGGCGACAGGATCATGCGGCGCGCGCCCTTAGGCATCTCGCTCCCCAGTCGCCAATCAGCGCGGCCAAAGGCCATGTAACAGCCGATCACCAGCGCCAGCACGCCAAACAGCGCCTGCAATGTGGTGGAGCGCAAGGAGGACGCAATCGTGACGCCAATGATCGCCCCGATAGCAATCCCCGGCCCCCAGCCGCGCAGGATATCCCAATCCACTGCACCCTTTTTGTTGTGGCTCATCACCGAGCGCAGAGAGGTCACGATAATCGTCGCCAGAGACGTCGCCAGGCACATCTGCATCAACTGATCGCCGCCATAACCCAGCGTCTGGAAGACATAGAAAAACGCAGGCACCAGAACGATGCCGCCGCCAACCCCCAGCAGGCCTGCCAGAACACCGGCCACCGCGCCTGTCACGATCAGCAAACCAGCCATCTGCGCCAGCACAGCAGGCTCCGGCAGCAGGGCGGCAGTGGTCACAAGACTAGTGGTCAGGGCTGACATCGGCGGCTCTCCTCATTGGCGGTCGGCATTCCGGCCCGACATGGCTCCATCGTGGATAACGGTGCGGGGCGCAATTCCGACCCCTCCCCTACAGGGTGAGCGCAAATTTGTCTCAGGATTTCTTGCGGTTCAGTCGATTGCAGCAGTGACCCGTGGTCGCAGGGCATCGCAGGCCTGCCCCATTCGGCAGGTCACGCGCAGGCCCCTGCCGGATCAGGCAGCAATCCCCGTCACTTGTTCCAGTGCAGTTTCCACCAGTCGGGTATCCGCCCCCTGGCGACTTGCGCCCTCTGACAATACCCGCCGCCAGTTGCGCGCACCGGGCCGTCCGGCGAACAGTCCAAGCATATGCCGGGTGATCTGATGCAAACGGGCCCCCTGCGCCATCTGATCGTCGATATACCCCAGCATATGCCCCACAACGGCCACCGGATCTGTGGCACTGCCGGTGCCAAAGATCAGCGGATCCGCCTGTGACAGGATATCGCTGGGCTGGTGATAGGCGGCGCGGCCAATCATGACACCATCAAGGCCCCGCTCCAGATGCGGCAACGCCTCATCCAGACTGGCCACCCCCCCGTTGAGAGAGATATGCAGCTTCGGGAACTCCGCCTTCATCTGATGCGCGATATCATAGTCGAGGGGCGGAATATCGCGGTTTTCCTTGGGGCTAAGCCCTTTCAGCCAGGCCTTGCGGGCATGGATAGTGACCCGCTCACAGCCTGCCGCCGCGATGCGCTCCAGAAACACCGGCAGCACCTCTTGCGGATCCTGATCATCGACGCCAATGCGGCACTTCACGGTGACTTCGACATCAACCTTCGCCCGCATGGCCGCGACACATTCTGCCACAAGATCCGGTGATTTCATCAGCACCGCGCCAAAGGCCCCCGACTGCACCCGATCACTGGGACAACCACAGTTAAGGTTTATCTCATCATAGCCCGCCTCGGCGCCAAACTCTGCAGCCTGCGCCAGCTCCGCCGGGTCAGAGCCGCCCAGCTGCAACGCCACAGGATGCTCCTGCGGGGAATGGTCGAGCAAATGCAAAGCCCCGCCCCGCACCAAGGCAGGCGCCGTTACCATCTCCGTATACAGCAACGCTTCATGACTCAGCAGCCGGTGCAGGTAACGGCAATGGCGATCGGTCCAGTCCATCATCGGCGCAACCGACAGGCGTGCCGCTTGGCGAATGGCGTTGGCGTTGGCGGGTCGCGGAAATGGGGCGTTGATCTGATCGGTCATGTCAGGGTTCTTTTCGTCAGGACTTTTCTCAACTGGGCTCATCTCGTCGGGACTGATTGCTGTGGTTCCACGCAACAGGCAGGTTCCGCGCCGCATATCATCAATTCCCGACGGATATCCAGCACCCTGCCGCAACCGCATGCGGCAGACGCGCGATCAGATCAGCGGGCGGCGTTCTGGCTTTTCCAGATCAATCAATGCACGCTCGGCAAGGGTATCCAGATCGGTGATCGACAAAAGGCCATTTTGCCAGTCCGCCAATCCCGCATCGCGCAGCGCCTTCAGCCGTTTGTTGGTATGAACCAGCGACAGGCCAAGCGCATCCGCCAGATCCTGCTGGCGATAGGCCAGCGGAACCGTGTGCCCCTCCTCCAGCCCGACCGCGCGCAGACGCAGGTAAATCCGCACCAAGGCCCATGCAATGCGCTGCGAGGCATCACGCTGCCCCAAGGATGCAATCGTCTCGCCCAGGAAATGCTCCTCCACCGCTGCAATCCAGGTCAGATCATACGCACGCGCCGGATACTGTTCAAACAGGCGGAAGATTTCAGAACGCCGAAACACGCAGAGGGTCATGCTGGTTGTCGCCTCAACGGAGTGTTTCATCTCTCCCATAAGACCGGCCTGCAAGCCCATGAAATCGCCCGGAAAGATGAAATTGATCACCTGCCTGCGTCCGTTTTCAAGCGTGGTGTAGCGGGTGCCCATGCCCTTGAGCACCGTATAGACCTGCGGACTGTTTGAGCCTTCCAGCAGAATGGTTGTCCCGGGATCGACCACCAATTCGCCGGTCTTGAACCCCTGAGTGAAGGTCAGTTCTTCCTTGCTCATCGGATTGAAAATGTCGCGGTTTCGCAGGGGGCAATCCTGACAGTCGGTGGTCAACAATGCGCAATCCCCTTCGGCGGTATGTCATAGATTAATGCAAGCCTAGCCCAGTTCGGCGCAAGATGCACGAAACGAAAGGCCACTCCCCTATGCAAGACGATCCGCCGGTCACCTCGACCACAGCCAAGAGCGCTGTCTATGTTGTTGCGTCGAAAGATTATTTGACCACCTGCGATATCTCTGACACGATTTTTGAGCTTCACACCGATGCGCAGGTGATCTGCCATCTGTCAATTGAGGCGGCGATGGCCGACATCTGTCGTCACAGCACCATCGCCGTGGTGTTTGCCGAGGCCGGGGTCGCGCTGGTGGATCAGCTACAGCTGGATCAGATCATTCCGGCGCGCGGTGGCAAACTGGTGTTGATGGGCACTGCAGCGGAGGCTGAACTAGAGGCCGCAGAGATTGGCTCCTACCCTTGGCCGGTGCTGTGTCGCCCGTTTTCTGCTGCGGTGATCAAAAGCTGGCTACCGCCCCGGCATACGGCCCCGAAAGCCACAGCTGGGAACAATGCGGGGCCTGACACGTTACCTCTACATCTACGCATTGTGGACTAACCTTTTGAAGGAGAGAGAAGATGCTTGGTTGGGCACTTACATTTCTGGTCGTGGCACTGATCGCGGGTTTGCTTGGTTTCGGTGGTATCGCGGGGGCGTCGGCTGGTATCGCAAAGATCCTTTTCATTATTTTCCTTGTCCTCTTCGTTGTGGCCATGGTCATGCGCGCACTGAAGGGAAAGCCGCCGGTATAACCCGCAGCATAACCCGCAGCGCATCCTGATTTCAGATTGAGAAACTGGCCCGTCATCGGCGTCCTATCGGAGCCATGGCGGGCCATCGGTGTTTTTATCACTTGTGCAGAAGGTCATCCGCTGACTGGCAGGCCTCTGATCTATTTGCGGCCCGCGCCGCAGCTGGCCGGAGCACTGTTGCCGACCAAATCAGGGTTTCGTCCGTTTGTGCTTGGCCCGCTGGAGATCAGGCCCCGGGGGATCAGCCCGCAGCCTTCCCCGGAAGCGCTGCCGAGATCTCGCGGCTGGCCTGTTCCCACTCACACGCGAGGGTCATCAGGTCCGGCATCTCTTCGGTCTCGATATGTTCAATGGTCAGCAGCGCCTCTCTCAACTCAGTGAAGCCAAGCACAGCCGCTGATCCAGCCAGCCGATGGGCCTCCTGCCGCTGGTCGGGACCCAGCGTTTGTGCCGCGCGCAGGTCGCTGAGAAACTGATCCACCTCCTCGCAATACCCCGCAAGGAACTGCGCACCGCGCTCGGCGCCAAGGGCTTGAAAAAATTGCGTGATATCTGATCCCTGATCAGAGGAAACTGCCTCTGCCTGCCCCGGTGCTGCCACGATCGCCTGCTCTTGTACTATGGCCGCCGTCGGCGCCGATCCTGATCCTGGCTGATGCCCTGCAGCGGGCGCATTGCCGCCGGGCCGATCCCGGCGGACCTGGCGCGATATCACCTCAGCCAGAGTCGATTTGCTGACCGGCTTGGTCACCACCTCAGCCAGCCCGGCGTCACGTATCCTCGCATGATCACGTGGGGCCACATGCGCGGTGAGTGCGACGATTTGCGTGCCTTCTGCCAGGCGCTGTTCGCGAATCTGGCGGGTGGCCTCAATCCCGTCCACCTCCGGCATGCTGATGTCCATGAAGATGAGATCGAAGCGTTCGGCGCGCGCGGCTGCGACACCTTCAGCCCCGCCGGGGGCCAGCACCACCTGATGGCCAAGATTGGTCAGCATCCGCTCCACCAGAAGCCGGTTGATTTCGTTGTCTTCGACCACGAGGATCCGCGCCGCATCGTCCCCGGCCTGAATGTTGCCCGCGTTCTGCAGCGCCGCAGGTGCTTGCGACACAGGCGCCGGATCGGCGTGTGCCGCATCTATCACCCCCCCGGTATGGGAGGCCGGCAGTGGCAACGAGATGGTGAAGAGGCTCCCCTCCCCCAGCTCACTTTCGCAGGAGATGTCGCCCCCAAGCGCCACAACGATGCGGCGGGTGATCGCAAGACCTAGCCCGGTGCCCTCGCTGCTGCGCGCGTAACTCGCATCAAGGCGAATGAAATCCTCAAAAATCCGGTCCAGATCACGTTCAGCGATTCCGGCGCCGGTGTCGGCGATGCTGATCTCGACGGTGTCACTCTGCCCGAGGCGCTGCACATCGACCGACACCGCCCCATCGGTGGTGAATTGCAATGCGTTCTCGATCAGATTGACCAAGACCTTCTTCAGCGCGACCGGACGCCCCAGCACATCTCCTCCGCTGGCGCCAAGACTGCAATGCAGGCTCAGATCGTTGCGACCACGGCGGGCGGTGCTCTGATGTGCGTCGATCAGTTCCTGCACCAGATCGCTGAGGTTGAAAATGCGCTGATGTTCATAATCGACGCTGGTTTCCAGCTGTGACAATTGCAGGACGTCATTGACATGGGCCATCAACCGGTCGCCTGAGGTGCGGATCGCCGACACATAGTCGTGCTGATCCGGTGACAGGGCGGTGCCCTCAAGCAATTCAACCGCGCCGAGGACGCCGGTCAGAGGTGTTCGCATTTCATGGCTCATCACCGTGAGAAGATCTGCCTTCGCCCGCTCGCCTGCCAGCGCCTCATCGCGGGTGCGCGTCAGCTCTTCCTCAGCGGCGATCCGGTCCGAGATATCGCGCAGATAGCTGACAAAGACGGTTTCTTCCGCTGATTGGCTGGCAGTGATCGACAGCTCCACCGGGAAGATCTCACCCGACTTGCGCTTGGCCTCCAACTGCACACGCCCCTGGCCGATGACCTTGGCCGTGCCGCCGGCGCGATAGGCCTGCATGCCCTGTTCGTGGGCATCGCGCAGATGGTCGGGGACGATCAGCTGCGCCATATCGGCGCCGGTCGCCTCCCCCCTTGAATAGCCAAAAATCGTCTCCGCCGCGCCGTTCACCTCCTGGATGCGCCCATCGTCGCCGACAACCAGAATGGCATCCAGGGAGGAGGTGATCATGGCGCGCATCCGCGCGACGGCGAAGCGGGTGCGTTCGGCCAGACGTTTGCCGCGCTGATACAGCCGCCCCATCATCAGCGCCGTCAGCGCCAGCGCCACGCAGAGCGCCAGCACGACCCAGGCCAACCGAGACAGGATCGCAAAGAGGTTGAGGCGTTTCTCCTCCGTTATGCGCGCATGTTCAGCAAGCCCCGCAAGCGCCAGCACCCGCAGGTCATCGCGGTTCTTCCTCAGGATCTTGCTTACCTGCGGCAGGCCGAACAGCAACGCCTCATCCGGGCCGTCAATGTAGGTGATCAACGTGTCGATCCGCGCCATGACCCGTTGCAGGATCTGAGCGTTTTCCGGGGCCTCGCGAACAGATTTGAAGGTCCGGCTTTCGCGGATGGTGGCAACGCGGCTATAGAGGATATCGAATTCGCGGCGGACCTGCGACAGATCCTGCGCATCGCGCGCTGACAGAACTGCATTCTCCAGCTTCAGCTGTTCAATTTCGGCCTGAGACAAGGTCCACTGCAGGCTGTCGGTTGCGGCGGTTGAGAGGACCTCCAGGCGCACCAGCACCTCGCGCCCCAGCCGAACAGACTGCACCGCGAGCAAGGCAAGAACCAAGCCCACGGTGATCAGGACGCTGCGCGACACCAAAGGGTTCTCCCTGAGCCGCACCTATGAAGGGCCTCTGTCTGTGCCGGTCATTGGCCTACTGTGATCTCCTCAAGCTGCCAGATGCTGCGGGAATAAACCGCCTCTGTGCGATATGTCGGGTCGCTGTCATAAGGGTAGACGATCCACAAAGGCCCCTTGTCGCGCACCGACATGGTCGCGCCATTGCGTTCATAGGCGACCATCGGGCCGCCGTTTGTGGCGTCGGAGACGGGAATTTCAACGGCGTAGTCGTTGATCGCCCGGGCCACGACAACACCTGATTGCCCCTCGGCGACGCCGACATGGGCCAGAAGTGCGGCCAGGCTCACCCCGGTGAAGGCCTGCTCTCCCGAGGTCCAGATGGTCCGGGTATCAAATTGGGCCACCGGCAGGTTGCGCAGCTCCTCCATGGAGAATTCATGCCGCTGCATGTCACCGCCATCGGCAGGTTTGATGGCCACGGTCAGCACGGCCGCATCCGATTGGGAGGCCTGCGCTGCGCCAGACGGCAGGCCGCAAAGCAATGTGACAGCTGCGAGCAGTGCCGCGATGTGAAGGTGCCAGTTTTTCATAGCGTCAATCCTTTTGCCCGTGCGCCCCAGCGTATCCAAGGTGGTGTTCCGCGGTAATGCACATCTCTGATCTGGGTCCAGCCTGTCACAAACCGCCGCGTCGGGCATCTGTTCCTGCGGATAGACTGCTATTCTTTGGTATAGGATTCGTAACCAGAACCGCGATTTTTTGCCACCTGAGGTCGATTTTACGTGCGGTTGCGCCCGCAGAAGGGCAAAATGGCCTATAGCATCGGGATTTGCGCCGCGCCCAAACGACTGCCAGACCCGAGTCCAAAGACCACTGCGCCCCGGGCCGGGTGCGATTGACATTTTATCAACCAAATTACGGTTATCCTAACACCCAAGCCGGTACTTAGCAGGAGCTCACATGCGTATTCTTTTGGCGGACGATCACGACATGGTTCGCGAAACAATATCCGCCTATCTGAAATCAGAAGGCGGCGCTGCCGTGACCTCGACCATCGATCTGCCCGGCGCGCTGAGCGAGATTGAAGAGAACGGGCCTTATGATCTGGTCCTGCTGGATTACAACATGCCCGGCATGCAGGGGCTGGCCGGGTTGGGCACCGCGCTGAAGGCCAATGGTGGCAAGGGCGTTGCAATCATCTCAGGCAGTGCGCCCAGCCGTACCGCGCAGGAGGCGTTGGATGCCGGGGCCATTGGTTTCATCCCGAAAACCATGGGCGCGCAGTCGCTTCTGAATGCCGTGCGGTTCATGAGCGCCGGGGAAATCTATGTCCCGGTTGAGCTGATGCGCAAGGAGGCCGAGGCGCCCGCCCATCCGCTTGCCGACAAGCTGAGCCCGCGCGAGATTGAGGTTCTGAACGGGCTGTGTCGCGGTCTGTCGAACAAGGAAATCGCCCGCGAGCTGGAGTTGCAAGAGGTGACAATCAAGCTGCATGTCCGCACGCTCTGCCGGAAGCTTGAGGCCAAGAACCGCACCCAGGCCGCGCTGACGGCGAAGGAGGCCGGCCTCTTCTGAGGGGGCCAATCCACGCCAACAGGCTACCGGCCTTGCTGCAGGCCTTGCTTGCCGTGACCTCACTATGATTGCGCACCCAACCTGATGGTTGAGTGCGCTTTCGTCACCTTGAGACTGGGATCCGGACCTGTTCATGGACACCTAGATCCGATCGAGTTGCCAAGATCAGGGAACCACCGCCCAGCGAATGACGTAGGCCACGCAGCCCAGGGCAGCGACGCTGGCAATCCAGATCGCAGCAAACCACAACAGTCGGCCAACAGGGCGCGAGGCGCCCGGCTCGGGCTGCGGGTTCGGGCTGTTGGCTGGTGTTTTCGCAGGCTTTCCCCGCATCAATGATACCCCTCCTCCGGGTTGATCTTGCCGCGGAATACCCAATAGGCATAGGCGGTATAGCCCAGGATCAGCGGCACAAGCACCACCGCGCCGACCAATGTGAACATCAGGCTTTCATCCGGGCCCGCGGCCTCGGCAATGGTCAGGCCCGGCGGTACGATGAACGGATAAAAACTGATACCGATTCCGATGAAGCTGAGGACAAACAATCCAAGCGCGGCGAGGAATGGCTGCGCGTCTCGTGTCCCCTTCAACCCCTGAAACAGCGCGTAACTGCACAGCGCAACCAGTCCTGGCACCAGTAGGCTGAACAGGCTGCCGGGCAGGTTGAACCAGCGGCGGAAATACTCCGGGTCCTGAAACGGTGTCAGCAGGCTGACCAGTGCAATTGCGGCCAGTGTTCCTGCGCCAAGCCAACGGGCGTAGCCACGCATCTGGCGCTGCAACTCACCCTCGGTCTTCATATTGAGCCAGGTCGCCCCCAGCAGCGCATAGCCCGTCAAAACCGCCAGCCCGGTGAGGACCGAGAACGGCGTCAGCCAGTCCCACCACCCCCCTGCGTAAGCGCGGCCCTCGATCTCGACCCCCTGTACCAGCGCGCCCAGCGCGATGCCCTGCATGGTGGCGGCGACCACGGATCCGCCGAAGAACGCACTGTCCCAGACGCCGCGCCAGCGGGTGGTGCGCCAGCGGTATTCAAAAGCCACACCGCGAAACACCAGCGCCAGCAGCATCAGGGTGATGGGCATATAGAGTGCCGGCATGATCACCGCATAAGCGAGCGGAAAGACCGCAAACAGCCCCCCGCCCCCCAGCACCAGCCATGTCTCATTGCCGTCCCAGACCGGCGCGATGGAGTTCATCATGGTGGCCCGGTCGCGCTCTGAGGTGGCGAAGGGGAACAGGATGCCGACGCCAAGGTCGAATCCGTCGAGGACAACATAGGTCAGCACCGCAAAGGCGATGATTCCGGCCCAGATGAAGGATAGATCAAACAACATAGTAAGGACCTCTGTCAGTTGCCTTGCGGGGTGGGATCATCGGTGATGTCTCGGTCGACCTGCTGCGCCGGGGTGATCCCCGCCGCGCGCACAGGGCCATCGCGCAGGCCAAGATTGCGGGTCGCAGGTGCCTTGTTCATCATGCGCAGGATGTAGAAGGTTCCAGCCCCGAAAATGAAGAAGTAGACAATCACAAACGCTGTGAGGGAGGCCGCGACCGCAGGTGCGGACACCGGCGCCAGACTGTCAGAGGTGCGCAGCAGACCATAGACCGTGAACGGCTGGCGCCCGACCTCGGTGGTGATCCACCCGGCCAGAACCGCAACGAACCCCATCGGCCCCATCGCAATCGAGGCGCGGTGCAGCCAGCGACTGTCATAAAGTTGCCCACGCAGGCGCCCCCAAAGCGACCAGAGCCCAAGACCCGCCATCGCAAAGCCAAGAGCGACCATCACCCGGAAGCTCCAGAACAGGATCGCGACTGGCGGCTCGTCCTCGTCCGGGATGGTGTCGAGCCCGGCCAGCGGCGCATTCAGATCATGTTTCAGGATCAGGCTTGAGAGTTTGGGGATCTCAATAGCGTAGTCGATTGATTTTGTTTCGGCATTCGGCAGGCCAAACAGGATCAGCGGAGCCCCCTCTGGGTGGCTGTCATAGTGACCTTCCATCGCCATCACCTTGGCCGGTTGATGTTCCAACGTGTTCAGCCCGTGCATATCCCCGGCAAAGATCTGGAGCGGGGCAACCACCACCAGCATCCACATCGCCATGGAGAACATCCGCCGCGCCGCTGCATCGGTTTTGTCGCGCAGCAAGTGCAATGCGCCGACACCCCCCACCACCAGCGCAGTGGTGAGGAAGGCCGCCAGCACCATATGCACCAAGCGGTAGGGGAAGGAGGGATTAAAGACGATCTGCCACCAATCCTCCGGCACAAACTGGCCAACCTCATTGATGCTGTAGCCTGCAGGTGTCTGCATCCAGCTGTTTACGCTCAGGATCCATGTGGCCGACATCAGCGTCCCAAAGGCGACCATTGCGGTGGCGAACATATGCAGCCTGTCCCCCACACGGGCACGGCCAAACAGCATGATACCCAAAAACCCGGCCTCAAGAAAAAACGCAGATAGCACCTCATAGGCCATCAACGGGCCAAGAACCGGGCCGGTCTTATCCGAGAACACCGACCAATTGGTGCCAAACTGGTAGGACATCACGATACCGGAGACGACCCCCATGCCAAAGGCGACCGCGAAGATCTTTTTCCAGTATTCAAACAGGGTGTAGTAGGTTTCATCCCGGGTGCGCAGCCACTGTGCATTCAGCACGGCCAGATAGCTGGCCAAGCCGATGGAAAATGCCGGGAAGATGATGTGAAACGAGACGGTGAACGCAAATTGCATACGTGCCAGTGTCTCGGCTGTTAGCCCATCAAACATATCTGGTCTCTTTCCTAGAATTCGGCGCCGCCCCTGACCGGTTAGGAGTGCCAACCGTTGTTGGACGGCCTTCTTCTTGTGACAAAGCTAATACCGGAGCGCAGAATTGCAGGTGGCAGAAAGCCGCAGCGCGGCGACAGGTCTCAGGTTTTCCGCACAGCGCCAATCTATGCTAGTTCCTGAAAAAGCAGTTGCACAGCCAGTTTCAACGAGCTTTTGACAGGGCTGATCCGGGCCAGACCTTTGGTCCGCAGGGGAAGGTGGCAGAATGGCGCAGACGAGAACGGAATGACAGCTATGACCCCGGCACACCCTCTCTGGATTGATCGTTTCGCCGGACTGGCCAGATTGGATGCAGAGACCAAGGCGCATATCCTCGCTGAGGCCGCGCTGGTGAACGTGCCGAAGGGCGCGGTGATTTTTGGTCCCGGCAAGTCACCCGAAAACATGCTGTTCCTGCTGGACGGCACGGTCCGGGTGCAGCAGGTCTCCGACAGCGGGCGCGAGATCCTGCTTTACCGGATCAATGCGGGCGAGAGCTGTGTGCTGACCACCGCCTGCCTGCTGGCCTATGAGGATTACGCTGCAGAAGGCATTGCCGAGACGGATGTGGCCGCCGCCGCCCTGCCCCGATCGGTGTTTGATGCGCTGGTTGCCGCCTCTGCGGAGTTCCGCAGCTTTGTCTTCTCGGCATTTTCCAAGCGGATCACCGATCTGTTTCTGGTGATTGACGAGGTCGCGTTCCAGCGCGTCGACGTACGGCTGGCGCAGGGGCTTTTGGATCTGGCCGGAGCAGGCGACCATCTGGCGGTGACCCATCAGCAGCTGGCCGTGGATCTGGGCACCGCACGCGAGGTTGTGTCGCGCCAGATGCAGGAGTTTCAGCGCCGGGGCTGGGTGCAGCTGGCGCGCGGCAGTGTCGACATCGTGAATCGCGACGCGCTGCGGCAGCTGGCCGGGCGCTGACCCGCACCGCCCCGGTTTTTGGCGATGGTTGGGCGCAAGGGTGACTTTGTCACAGACAGAACGGGGCGATCTGCGGTTTCTGGCGAGGAGATATCGCCAAGGAGTAGATAAGATGACCAGAAACGTCGGCACCCTCGACCGGATTATGCGCCTGATGCTGGGCGTTGCCCTGATCGCCATGCCCTTTGTCAGCGGATTTTCCATTTTTACCGCAACCTGGACAACCGTGTTGTCGGTGGCCGCCGGAGTGGTGATGCTTCTGGTGGCGCTCACACGCAGCTGTCCGGTCTACACGATTCTCGGCTGGCGCAGCTGCAAGCTCTGACCCCGGCCTATCGCGCTGTCTACCGTTGACCACGGCGCCACGCTGGCGTTCAAGGTGATGCACCGGCTTGAGACCCACCCCCGCTGCAAGACTGTACGTCACACGCAAAGAAAGACGTGAATGCCCTCTCTCCTGACCCGCTATGTCCCGCTTTTGACCTGGGGGCGGGAGTATGACCGCCTGACCCTGACCAATGACCTGATTGCGGCGGTGATCGTCACCATCATGCTGATCCCGCAGTCGCTGGCCTATGCGTTGCTGGCGGGTTTGCCACCTGAGACCGGGCTTTATGCCTCAATCGTGCCGATCCTGCTTTATGCGGTATTTGGCACCAGCCGCGCGTTGGCGGTGGGGCCGGTGGCGGTGGTCTCCCTGATGACCGCCGCCAGCCTGAGCCAGATCACCGCACAGGGCAGCATGGGCTACGCGGTCGCGGCCCTGTCGCTGGCCGCACTGTCCGGCGCGATCCTATTGGCGATGGGGCTGCTACGACTGGGGTTTCTGGCGAATTTCCTGTCGCATCCGGTGATTGCCGGATTTATCACCGCCTCCGGCGTGCTGATCGCCACCAGCCAGATCAAGCATCTGCTAGGGATCAGTGCTGAGGGGCACACCCTGCCTGAATTGATCCTGTCGCTGCTGGAGCATCTGCCGCAGCTCAACTGGCCAACCGCGCTGATCGGCGGCGCCGCTACAGTATTTCTGTTCTGGGTGCGGCGGGGGCTGAACCCGACCCTGCGTCGGCTTGGGATCGGCGCGCGCCTTGCGGGTTTTCTGACCAAGGCCGGACCAGTTGCCGCAGTTGTCGTCACCACGCTGGCGGTCTGGAAACTGGGGCTGGCGGAGCGTGGCGTGAAGATTGTCGGCGCGGTGCCGCAGGCGCTGCCGCCCCTCACCCTGCCAGATCTGTCACAGGACCTGCTGGCACAGCTGTTGCTGCCAGCGGTGCTGATTTCCGTCATCGGATTTGTGGAATCGATTTCTGTGGCGCAGACCCTGGCCGCCAAACGGCGCCAGCGGATCGATCCGGATCAGGAGCTGATCGGTCTGGGCACCGCCAATCTCGGCGCGGCCTTCACCGGTGGGTTTCCAGTGACCGGCGGATTCTCCCGGTCGGTGGTGAATTTTGACGCCGGAGCGGAAACCCCGGCAGCGGGAGCCTTTACTGCGGTCGGGCTGGCGATTGCCGCTGTGGCCCTGACACCGTTGATCTATTTTCTGCCCAAGGCGACCCTTGCCGCGACCATCATCACTGCCGTCATGGGATTGGTGGATTTCTCCATCCTGCGCAAGAGCTGGGGCTACTCCAAAGCCGATTTCGCCGCCGTTCTGACCACCATTGCGCTGACGCTCCTGATGGGGGTCGAGGCGGGTGTTTCGGCTGGGGTGGTTCTGTCGATCCTGCTGCATCTCTATAAATCGTCCCGCCCGCATATTGCCGAGGTGGGCCGGGTGCCGGGCACCGAACATTTCCGCAATATCCTGCGCCACGAGGTGGAGACCCACCCCGGCCTGCTGACCCTGCGGGTGGATGAGAGCCTGTTTTTCGCCAATGCGCGGTTTCTGGAGGATTGCATCCATCGTCGGGTGGCCGATGATCCGCAGATTGATCATGTTGTGCTGCAATGCTCGGCCATCAATGACATCGACCTTAGTGCGCTTGAATCGCTGGAGGAGATCATGCACCGGCTGTCAGAGATGGGCGTGATGCTGCACCTGTCGGAGGTGAAGGGACCGGTCATGGACCGGTTGCGGCGCGGCGCGCTGCTGGATCACCTGACCGGTAAGGTGTTTCTGAGCCAGCATGACGCCGTGGAGGCATTGCGGCCTGCCGGGGGCGAGACACGTCTCTCCGTGCCGTCCCTTGGTGGTTAGGCGCGATCCCCACCAAATGCAAACCGGGCCGCGAAATAGCGCGGCCCAGGTCTGCCTTGTCGGTGGTGGTCAACCGGTGTTCCGGCGGGGCCCCTAAGCAACGCCGGACAGGACCCTGCGTTCTGCCATCCGGATGCTGCGGGTCGGCGCCACTTCGATCAGGTGCAGAGGGCGAATGCCGATATTGTCGATCTGCTGGATTTCGCCGCCGCTGGTCAGGCTTTGATCCCGCCAGACCATCTGCACCCGCTCCTGCGACGAAACCATTGCGGAGCCTTCGACCACCCGCCAATGGGTGCCCAGCGTAGCCACAGAAAGCGGCAGGCTTTGTCCGGGCAACACAGTCAGATGTTTGACGATGTGCTGCGCGCCCATATCGAGGGTCTCGCTGTGACCCCAGCTCTCCATGGTGCCTTGCTTGGCGGTGCGGGCGCCCCCTTCGCGCAGCTGATCGCCGTACCAGCTGGCCAAAGTCGCCGCATCGTTGCTCTCGTGCAGGGTTGCGGTCTGGCCTTCTGCAGGCGCCTTGCGGCTATGTGGCAGGGTTTTGCACCAGCCAGCCTCACCCGAGACGCTACCGGACAGCCAAGCCTCCCATTCGGCATCGCTGGCGACCTCAGGCTCAACCTGCCAAGCGTCGAGTTCATTCCAGCCTGCATCCAGTTCCACAACCGAAAGACCATCAAGGTGGCGCAGAACCGCATTTTCAAAGGAGCTGCCACGGGACCGGCGATAGCTTTCGGGATCCAGAGTCAGGATGCCATTCACCTGCAGGCCCCGGGCAACCGCCGTCCTGCTGGGCATCAGGATCCGGGCAGCGTGCTTCTTGTAGACCGCCAGCAGCGTGTCGAGCCGGGCAAGATAAATGCCAGTATTCCAGAGCTTTGCGGCAGGCTGCTCACGCCAGCCATCAAAGGTTGGGCTGCGCTGATCGAGGAACTTGCTCACCGGGGTTGCAGCCTCTGCGGTCAGGCTCTGCGTACATTCGATATAGCCATGGCTGCGGCAGGCACGATCCGTCTGCACCCCCAGCATCACAATATCGCCCTGCTGTGCCGCCAGAACCCCCTGAGCCAGCGCATCCTGAAGCTGGTTGGCGTCATCAAAATCCTGATCCGCAGGCAGGATCAGAACAAGGCTGTCAGCCGAAGCCCGCAGGCTATGCAGAGCCGCGATCACACCTGCAGCGGTTTTGGTGGCTCCGGGTTCAAGCAGCAGCTGGCCGGTGATGCCTGTGGCCTCCAACTGGGTGTATGCCACCTCGGCAAAGGTGTCGCTGGTCAGCACCGTCGGAGCGTGAAATTCAGGTGCGGCAATGGCCGACAGGACGGTCTGAAAGCGGCTCTCGACGCCGGCGGCGTCTTCAAAATGCATCGGCACCATATCTGCGCTGCTGGCAATATCGGCATCTGTGGCTCCGGCGAGAACGATAGGGAAGATCATGCTGCAGTCCTTTCGGTGTATCCTGGCGGTTCTGGGATGACCCAGAGCGGGCGTGTTGATTTCACATTAGGGGTTTCAGCGATCACGATCTTCTATCCAGTGGGTGTTTCTGGGCGCGAAAAAGGATAGCACCTGCACAACCTTAGCGTTCGACCTCTGTGCAATTCATCATAGAAGTGGTTCAAATTTCCCTAAAATCCTACCGTGACAGCAGCGCTTTTGGCGGATATGTTCCCGGTATGTCCACGCCTGTTTCCTCCATCCGCAATCTTGGCCCCGCCTTTGAGGCGGCCTGTACCAAGGCGGGCATCCCCTCTGCCGAAACGCTGCGCACGCTGGGGGCGGATGCGGCCTATACCCGACTGCTGGAAGCGGGCAACCGGCCGCATTTCATCGGCTATTACGTTCTGGTGATGGCCCTGCAGGGGCGACCCTGGAACGATTGCAAAGGCGCAGAGAAAGCGGCCCTGCGCAAACGATTTGATGCGCTGAAAGCTGGCAGCTTTGATGCCGGCAGGTCTGAATTCGAGCGCGCCCTCAATGAGATCGGGGTGATCGAGCGGCGGTGAGAACGGGAACCATTCCCGAGCTTTGCGAGTTGTATCTGTAACAGCAACCAACGCTTTGGGAGAGCTATCATGGATCTTATTCGTATTATCGCCGCCGTCATTCTGCCGCCGCTGGGCGTTTTTCTTCAGGTCGGTCTGGGCAAGCACTTCTGGCTGAATATCCTGCTGACCCTGCTCGGCTATATCCCCGGCATCGTCCACGCCGTCTGGGTCATCGCACGGGAGCCCCAGCATGCCTAATGTCGACACCCCGCATGAGGAGCGCCTACAGTCGCTTGAGCGGTTGGCGCATGACATGGACCGCGCCTTTCGCCTGCCTGTTCTGGGTGCGCGGGTCGGCTGGGACAGCATCCTTGGACTTGTGCCGGGCGTCGGCGATGCGCTGGCGCTGGCGCCTGCGGGATACATTGTGCTGTCCGGCTACCGCATGGGCGCCTCAACCGGCACGCTAGCGCGGATGGTTGGCAATATCGGCGTCGACGCGGTGATCGGTACGATCCCCCTGGTGGGTGACCTGTTCGACATCGGCTGGAAGGCCAATCTGCGCAACGTTGCCATCCTGAGGCGGCATCTCGAAAAAAAGACGATGGCGGGCGAGCCCTTGGCCAAACGGCTCGCCCGCAGGGGGTTCGAGCATATCAACGCCCCAACCCGCAGGACATTGAAGGCCGCCCGTAATCTGCCGCAACGCCTGCACGGCCACGGCGGCAGGGAATCCACGAGCAGCCCAGCTGATGCACGGCTGCGTCATAGCTGACCGATATCACGGACGATCGCGCCCGGAGGCGCGTTACGAAAAAGGCCGCCCCGGATGTTCCGGCGCGGCCTTTGTTCATGTTCTCATGCTGAAACAGCGGTGGCTTAGCCTACCAGCTCCAGACCGGAGAAGAAATATGCGATCTCAACCGCTGCGGTTTCCGGTGCGTCGGAGCCGTGAACGGAGTTTTCGCCTACGGATTCGGCGAACTCAGCGCGGATGGTGCCCGCAGCTGCGTCGGCCGGGTTGGTGGCGCCCATAACTTCGCGGTTTTTCGCGATGGCGTTTTCGCCTTCCAGAACCTGAGCAACGATCGGCGCGGATGCCATGAATTCGCAGAGTTCATCGTAGAACGGACGCTCAGCGTGTACGGCGTAGAACTCGCCCGCTTGCGCTTTGGTCAGGTGGATGCGCTTTTGTGCGACGATGCGCAGACCTGCGTCTTCGAACTTGGCGTTGATCTTGCCGGTCAGGTTGCGGCGGGTTGCATCGGGTTTGATGATCGAAAAGGTACGTTCCAGAGCCATTAGGCATACTCCTGCATATTGGGCCGCGGAAAGGACCTCCCGGGGCCGGAAACTTCGCGCGCCGCCTAACATGGCTTGCGCCTCATGGGAAGGGGGTTGTTGCACTCCCGCTGCCCGGCGCGGGCCATCAGCAGGCCAAAGTCGCGACATATATGCCCGCTCAGACGTATCGCGGCGCGCTTTGGCCCATTGGACGCCCTGAGGCCAATTGACAGCACCGGGTCACTGGGTCACACCGCTGCCATGTTACGTATCAGCGATATCTCCTATGCGGTCGAAGGCCGTCTTCTCTTCGATGGCGCCAGCGCCACGATCCCCACGGGCCACAAGGTCGGATTGGTGGGCCGCAACGGCACCGGCAAGACCACCCTGTTCCGCCTTATCCGCAATGAGCTGTCGCTGGAATCCGGCAGCATTTCCCTGCCCAGTCGCTCACGGATCGGCGGCGTGGCGCAGGAGGCACCGGCCTCTGATGTGTCGCTGATCGAGACGGTTCTGGCGGCGGACACCGAGCGGGCAGAGCTGCTGGCCGAGTCCGAGACGGCACAGGATCCCAATCGGATCGCCGAAATCCAGACGCGGCTGAGCGATATCGACGCTTGGTCGGCGGAGGCGCGCGCCGCCTCGATCCTGAAGGGGCTGGGGTTTGACTATGAGGCGCAGCAGCGCCCCTGTTCGGACTTTTCCGGCGGCTGGCGGATGCGGGTGGCACTGGCCGCCGTGCTGTTTTCGCAACCAGATCTATTGCTGCTCGATGAGCCGACCAACTATCTCGACCTTGAAGGCGCGTTGTGGCTGGAGGCCTACCTGGTCAAATACCCGCACACGGTGATCATCATCAGCCACGACCGCGAGCTGCTGAACCGGTCAGTGAACGGCATCCTGCATCTCGAAGAGCTGGGCCTGACCTATTATTCCGGCAACTACGATCAATTCGCCCGTCAGCGTGCCGCCAATCGCGCCAATCAGGCGGCTCAGGCCAAGAAACAGGACGCCCGCCGCGCCCATCTGCAGGCCTTTGTGGA
This sequence comes from Phaeobacter sp. HS011, assembly GCF_018101215.1. Taxonomy (NCBI): domain Bacteria; kingdom Pseudomonadati; phylum Pseudomonadota; class Alphaproteobacteria; order Rhodobacterales; family Roseobacteraceae; genus Phaeobacter; species Phaeobacter sp. HS011. Next base: position 197,067 of record NZ_JAGEUF010000003.1, read on the forward strand.
CCGTTTCAAAGCCAAGGCCAGCAAGGCCAAACAGGCGCAAAGCCGGGTTAAGATGCTGGAGAAAATGGAAACCATCCGCGCGCCCGAAGACGCTGCGCGCACGGTCTTCACCTTCCCCGAACCCGAAGAACTCTCGCCGCCGATCATCGCCACCGAAGGCGCATCGGTGGGCTATGACGGCACCACAATCCTGAGCCGTCTGGACCTGCGCATTGATCAGGACGACCGCATCGCGCTGCTTGGCAAGAACGGCGAGGGCAAATCCACTCTGTCCAAGATGCTGTCTGGGCGTCTGGGTGTAATGACCGGCAAGATGACCCAGTCCAGCAAGCTGCGGATCGGCTTTTTTGCGCAGCATCAGGTGGATGAGCTGCATATTGACGAAACCCCGTTGCAGCATCTGCAACGCGAGCGCCCCAATGAGGGACAGGCCCGTTTGCGCGCGCGGCTGGCGGGTTTTGGTCTCGGGTCGGATCAGGCCGATACCGAGGTGGGGCGGCTGTCCGGTGGGCAAAAGGCGCGTCTGTCGCTGCTGCTGGCCACCCTGCCCGCGCCGCACCTCCTGATCCTCGATGAGCCGACCAACCACCTGGACATCGAAAGCCGCGAGGCGCTGGTGGAGGCCCTGACCGCCTATTCTGGTGCGGTCATTCTGGTCAGCCACGATATGCACCTGCTGAGCCTTGTGGCGGACCGGTTGTGGCTGGTCTCCGGCGGCACGGTGAAACCCTATGAGGGCGATCTGCCCTCCTATCGTGATCTGCTGCTGACGCGCGACAAACCGGCGGGCAAATCCAAGACCAAAGCCGAAAAGCCCAAACGCCCGTCGCGCGATGCGCTGCTTGCGTTGCGGGCCGAGGTCCGCAAAGGTGAGGCACGGCTGGAGAAGGTCAGTGAAATGCGTGACAAACTGGCCAAGAAGCTGGCCGATCCGGCCCTCTATGACGAAGAGCGGAAGGATGAGGCCGTGGTCTGGCAACGCAAATACGCGGAAGTGATGGAAGCGCAGGACCGGGCAGAGGATCTGTGGTTGAAGGCGGTGGAGAAGCTTGAGAAAGCGGAGGCCCTGTGATGGACACCGCCTTTCTGATCACCTCCTTTGTCACGCTGTTCGTGATCGTGGATCCGATTGGCCTGACCCCCATCTTTCTGGCGCTGACGCAGGGTATGACACCGGCGCAGCGCCGGGCGATTGCCCTGCGCTCGACCGTGACCGCCGCCGTGTTGCTGGCGGTGTTTGCTGCCTTTGGTGAGGCGGTGCTGGGGTTTGCCGGGATTTCCATGGCAGCATTCCGCATCGCGGGCGGCGTTCTGTTGTTCCTGACCGCCCTCGACATGCTGTTTGAACGCCGCAACAAGCGGCGCGAGGACCGCAGCGAAGAAGATGACTTCGACGACCCATCGGTATTTCCGCTGGCCATCCCGCTGATTGCCGGTCCCGGCTCCATCGCCACGGTGATCCTACTGACCGGCCAACAGCCGGGTTTTGCCGGGTTTGCCATGGTGATGGGTGTCGTCTTTGCGGTGCTGGGTATCCTGCTGATCATGTGCCTGTTCTCGGGCCTGTTTGAGCGACTGTTGGGTAAGACAGGCATTACCGTCGTGACCCGCCTCTTGGGGATGCTGCTGGCGGCGCTGTCGGTGCAGTTTGTGCTGGACGGTCTGCGGGCCTTTGGCTTTGCCGGGGGGTAACCCCTCGTAACAGGTGATTTCCTTCCCATATTAGGCGGTGAAGCCCGAATAGCGCAGGAGAAGCAAGTTGGACGGCATCGAAACCCCACGGCTGATATATCTGGTGCTGCTGCTGGTCGCGGTTGGCTCCTGGGTGTTCGTGCAGAACCGGCAGGGGCTGGGCAAGACCGTGCAACAGCTGGCGATCTGGGCGTTCATCTTTCTTGGGGTGATTGCCGGCTATGGCCTGTGGGAAGATATCCGCAGTACGGTTCAACCGCAGCAGGTGGTGATGCGCGACGCGGGCCGCGTCGATGTGCCCCGCGCGCGCGACGGGCATTATTACCTGACCGTGGATGTGAATGACGTGCCGGTGCAGTTTCTGGTCGATACCGGCGCCAGCGCCGTGGTGCTGAACGATGAAGATGCCCGACGGGTTGGCCTGAACCCCGATGATCTGGCCTATCTGGGACGCGCACGGACCGCCAATGGCGAGGTGCGCACCGCCTTGGCCAAGGTGGACAGCATGTCACTGGGCGGCATCACAGACCGCAACATCAGCTTGTCAGTGAACGAGGGGCAGATGGATCAATCGCTACTGGGCATGGATTATCTGCAACGCTGGTCCAGTATCGAGATCCGCAACGGATCGCTGATCCTGACCCGCTGAAGCCAGCGCCGCCGCCCTGCGCGGGTTGGTGCCTTAGGTGGCTTTCTCGGCCTTTTTCTCCCAGCGCCCGCTCTCTTCGGACCAATATTGCGCTGAGCACCCCGCATCGGTGAGGGATTTCCACTGCACCCGTGCGCGCGCCACCGCGTCCGGGTTGGTGCCGTCAAACAGGATGCAGACACGCTCCAGCGCCGTCACCTCTTCCGCCGTGACCTCCGCGCCATCCACCGTCATCAGGCAGCTTGTGCCAGGCACCGGCGTGGTCTCATGACTGAGCAGGACAGGCTGAAGCGCGTCATGGGGGCCGCCGACCAGACCATGGGGCAGGAACTGATCCTCCGCCCCCAGCCACAAGCGTTCGTCCAACCGCGTGATCCGCGGCAGGTCTACCCCGCGCACAACAATGCGCCACCCGGCGCCAAGCGCCTTGTCGAGGAGAACCGGCAGCGTCTCTTCAAGAGACCGCCGGGTCAGGTGATAGAAATAGGCCGCCCCCATGGTCTGTGTCTCAGCCTGCCTCAGTCCGCTTCAAACATGTTCTGCACCAAGCGGCTCAGCGCCATGACGCCCCAGCCGGTGGCGCCTTTGGGCGCATAATCAGTATCAGTTTTGACGGACGCCACACCGGCGATATCAAGATGGATCCATGGGGTGTCGTCCTGAACAAAGCGCTGCAGGAACTGGGCTGCGGTGATGGACCCAGCGGCGCGGCCACCGATGTTCTTCATATCCGCGATGCGCGATTTCAGCAGATCATCATACGCCTTGCCCAATGGCAGGCGCCACGCGCCCTCGCCCTCGGCATCGGCGGCCTTGAGGAAGGCATTGCAGAGTGCATCGTCGTTGGAGAACACACCAGCATTTTCATGGCCAAGGCCGATGATGATCGCGCCGGTCAGGGTGGCGAGGTCGATCATACCCGCAGGTTTGAACCGCTCCTGCGCGTACCACATCACATCACAGAGCACCAAACGCCCCTCGGCGTCGGTGTTGATCACCTCAACGGTGTCGCCCTTCATCGATTTGATGACGTCACCCGGACGGGTGGCATTGCCAGACGGCATGTTTTCCACCAGCCCGACAAGACCCACCACATTGGCCTTGGCCTTACGCAGGGCCAGTGCGCGCATGGTGCCCGCCACAACGCCGGCACCGCCCATATCCATGGTCATATCTTCCATGCCAGCGGCAGGTTTCAGCGAGATGCCGCCGGTGTCGAACACCACGCCCTTGCCGACCAGTGCCAGCGGGGCGGCATCATCTTCGCCCCCGTTCCACTGCATCACCACCACCTTGGAAGGGCTGTCAGAGCCCTGCCCGACCGAGAGCAGCGTCCGCATGCCCAACTCTTCCAACTGGTCCTCTTCCAGCACCTCAACCTTGAGCCCGAGGCTCTCCATCTCTGCAAGACGGTTAGCAAATTCAGTGGTGGTCAAGACGTTGGCTGGTTCATTGACCAGATCGCGGGTCATATGCACGCCCTCGGCCACGGCTGCCAGCGGGCCATAGCTGGCCGCGATATCGGTGGGGGATTTATGGGCGATGACCACTTCAGCCTCAGACGCGGGCTTGTCACCGGTTTTATGATCATCAAAGCGGTAATCCCGCAGCGCCATCCCTAGCGCCAGATCTGCCGCGCGGGGCATGGACCCCGCCATCACCGTGATGGTCTTACCACCGCTGCGCGCGGCCAGCTTGGCACCGGCCTTGCGCGCCTCAATGGGGCTAATCTTGCGCGGGGTAACGAGGATATCCAGCGCTTCGGCCTTCATGCCTGCGGGCCAGGCCAGTGAGATGACATCGCCGGATTTGGCCTTCTCAAAGCTTTTGGCCTCAACAAGACGCGCCAGCGCGCCTTTGGTCAGCCGGTTTGCGGTGCGTGCCGCCTGCCCCAATGTCCCTTCGGGGGTGATCTGTACCACCACACGGCCCTCGATATCGGAGAGGGTCTTGGGATCAAATTCGACAAAACGTGTAGGGATCAGCGGACGCATATTCGGGGCTCCTGTCAGGGTCAATTCCTCAATCACCAACAGGTAGCCTGCCTGTGCGACGATGACTAGAGACAGATGTGTTTTGGACGTACGACCCTAGTACAAGGCATGGCTGGTTCTGCGATCACCAGCCGACTGTCGCCCGTGCTCAGAATGCAGTTTTCCCCGGCAAACAAATCCTCTAAGGTCACCTCAAAACAAGGGCAGTAGGATCTGGGGGGATCGCGTGTCACGATACGACAGATATGTGCTGTCCCAATACCTGCTGTTCTTCGGGTTCTTTGCCTTGATTCTGGTGGCCGTGTTCTGGATCAACCGCGCTGTAGTGCTGTTTGACCGGTTGATAGGTGACGGACAGTCGGCTCTGGTTTTTCTCGAATTTACCGCGCTCGCGCTGCCGAATCTGGTGCGTATGGTGCTACCGGTCGCGGCCTTTGCCGCCTCGGTCTGGGTGACCAACCGGCTCAACAGTGAGAGTGAGCTGACGGTGCTGCGGGCCACCGGCACCAGTCCCTGGCAGATGGCGAAACCGGCGCTGGTCTTTGGCCTCATCACGGCGGTAATGATGTCGATCCTGACCCATGTGCTGCTGCCGGCCTCGATTGCCACGCTGGAGCAGCGCGAATCCGAAGTTGCCCGCAATGTGACCGCCAAGTTGTTGAGTGAGGGCGATTTCCTGCATCCGGCGCGGGGCGTGACCTTTTACATCGGGCGGATAGATCCCGATGGCACCCTGAATGACGTGTTCCTATCTGACCGCCGCAACGCTGCCGAAAGTGTGACCTACACCGGGGGCAAGGCCTATCTGGTGCGCGACGGCGAGAGGACCCACCTGGTGATGGTCGATGGCATGTCACAGCGTATCAATACGGAAACGCAGCGGCTTTCCTCCACCATATTCTCCGACTTCTCCTATGATATCAGCAGCCTTGCCAACAAAGCTGAAGAGAAAACCCGCAATATCCGTGCCATTCCCAGCCTGGAATTGCTGGGCGACCGGGCCAAGCTGGTTGCCGATGGTCCCTACAGTGCGGGTGCGCTGGCAGAGGAATTGCACCTTCGGTTTGCGCGGGCGCTGGTCTGTGTGGCGGTTGTGCTGATCGGGTTTGCGGCGCTGATGCTGGGCGGGTTCTCGCGCTTTGGGGTCTGGCGGCAGGCCTTGCTGGCCTTTGTCCTGCTGATCTTTGTCGAGGGGCTGCGCGGCGTGGTGTCGGAACCGGTGTTGCAGAACGCAGAACTCTGGCCGTTGATCTACATACCAACCCTGATCGGGCTGCTGGTCGGGCTGGTCTTCCTGCAACTGGCGGCGAAGCCGCTGGGTCCGATCCTGGCGCGTGGCCGTCACAGCCGCCAGAACCGCAGGGAGCGCGCGACATGACCCTTGATTTCTATTATGCGCGCCGGTTTCTTCAATGGTTTGCAGTGATTTGCGGGGTTCTGTTGACCCTTGTGATGCTGATTGACCTGAACGAGCAAATTCGCCGGTTTGAGGCTCAGGATCTGTCGCTGGGCCAGTTGTTTGGCCTGACGTTGCTGAACACGCCCGCCGCGCTGAGTGAATTTCTGCCGCTGATCATGATCCTGACCACCATCGTGCTGTTCATCGGCCTTGCCCGCAGCAGCGAATTGGTGGTGACCCGCGCAATTGGCCGCTCCGGCATCCGGGCGCTGGCGGCACCTGTCCTGTTGGCAGCACTGATCGGTGTGCTGGCGGTCAGCACGTTGAACCCGATTGTGGCGGCGACCTCCAACCGCTACCGCGACCTGGCGGAGACCTATCGCAACGGCGGCCCGGCGGCGCTATCCCTCACCGGTGAGGGGCTGTGGCTGCGTCAGGGCGGCGCGCAGGGGCAATCGGTCATTCATGCCACCGGCTACAGCGGCGATACCGACGATATCACGCTTTATGATGTGACGATCCTGTCCTACGGGCCGGAAGGCCGCCCGATCCGTCAGACGCTGGCGGAAGAAGCCGCGCTGGATGGCGGTGACTGGGTTCTGACCAAGGCTAAGGTCTGGCCGCTAATCGTGGGGGTAAACCCGGAGACCAATGCCGAACGCCACTCCACCCTGCGCCTGTCGACCACGCTGACCTCGGAACGGATCCGCGACACGCTGGGCACTGCGACGGGGATCTCAGTCTACGATCTGCCCGCCACCATTCGCGAACTCTCGGAGGCGGGCTTTTCCACCAAACGCTATGAGGTCTGGTTGCAGGTCGAACTGGCGCGGCCCCTGTTCCTGATCGCCATGGCGCTTGTCGGCGCGGCCTTCACCATGCGCCATGCGCGGTTTGGCGGCACGGGACTGGCGGTGCTGACAGCTGTGCTGCTGGGGTTTGGGCTTTATTTCCTGCGCAATTTCGCGCAGATCCTGGGGGAGAATGGTCAGATCCCCGTGGCGCTGGCCGGCTGGGCACCGCCGGTGGCCGCAATCCTGCTGACGATGGGGTTACTCTTACATGCCGAGGACGGATAACATGCGCCGCGCCCTGTTGCTTTCGACGGTTTTGCCTTGGCTGGCGGTTGCCCAGCTGGCCACGACCGATGTGGCCCACGCCCAGAGCGCGCCTCTGGGTTCTGCCAGCGCACAATCACCGCAGGCCCCGGCCATCCTTGTGGCCGATCAGCTGTTTATCACCCCGGACCGCACGCTGGTGGCAGAGGGCAATGTCGAGGCGTTTCAGGGCGACATCAGGTTGACGGCGCGAAAGATCACCTTTGACCAGACGCAGGGCGCCTTGCAAATCGAGGGCCCTATCCGCATCGACGAAGGCGGCGATATCACCATTCTGGCGGATGCCGCCGAATTGGACCGCGACCTGCGCAACGGTCTGCTGGTGGGCGCGCGAATGGTGTTCCAGCAGCAGCTGCAACTGGCCTCGCTGCAGATGACACGGGTCGGCGGGCGTTACACCCAGCTGTACAAAACCGCTGTCACCTCCTGTCACGTTTGCAACGATGGGCGGCCGCCACTTTGGCAGATCCGGGCCGAGCGGATCACCCACGACCAACAGGAGCGCCAGCTCTATCTTGAGAATGCCCAGCTGCGGGTGCTGGATACGCCGATCTTTTATTTTCCCGGCATCCGCCTGCCCGACCCGACGCTGGAGCGCGCCAACGGTTTTCTGATCCCGTCAATCCGCACCACCTCGAACCTCGGCACCGGGGTGAAGGTGCCGTATTTTCTGACCATCGGCCCCCACCGCGATCTGACGCTATCGCCCTATCTGTCGTCACGCACCCGGACATTGGATATGCGCTATCGGCAGGCGTTCCGGCGCGGTGAGATCGAGATCAACGGCGCTTATACCCGCGATGAGCTCTACCGGGGTGAGGATCGTGGCTATGTCTTTGCCGAAGGGACATTTGACCTGCGCAATGAGTTCAAGCTGCGCTTTGACCTCAAGACCGTGTCGGATGACGCCTATCTGGTGGACTATGGCCTGCGCGATCTGGACCGGCTGCGCTCTGAGGTGGTGGTGTCCAAAGTGCAGCGCGACAGCCTGTTCCGCGCCAGCGCCATTTCCTACAAGACCCTGCGGGATAGTGAAAACCAGGATCTGATCCCCTCCTCCATCGGCAACCTCTACTATGAGAAGCGGTTCTTTCCGACCCAGATCGGCGGCGAGCTACGGCTGTCACTGGAAACCCATGGCCACAACCGGACCTCGGACATCAAGGGCAACCTGACCGATCCGGGCGGGCGGGATGTTGGCCGGGCGACCTTCGACGTGGATTGGCAGCGTAGCTGGCGCTTTGGCAGCGGTCTGGTCGCGGAATGGTCACTGGGGGCGGCGGCGGATGCTTTCGCGGTTTATGATGATAGCGTATTTGCCAATAAGACCTCGCGCTTCAGCCCGCGCAGCGCTCTGACCTTCCGGCTGCCGATGACCCGGCGCGAACAATCCGGCGCAACACAATATCTGGAACCGATTCTGCAAATCGGCTGGACCGATACCGGTGATACGGCCGTGCCTAACGACGAGAGCAATTTTGTCGAGTTTGATCGCGGCAACCTACTGGAACTCTCACGGTTTCCGGCCACGGATGCGCGCGAAGACGGGGTCACCGTTGTCTACGGTCTGAACTGGGCGCGGTTCTCGCCCAGTGGCTGGCAGGCCTCTGCCACCATCGGTCAGGTGTTCCGCGACAGCGACGATGGCCGGTTTACCAAGAGTTCCGGCCTTGGCGGCACCTCCTCCGACCTGTTGATGGCCGCGCAGCTGAAGCTGAACGACGACCTTGCGATCACCACGCGCGGGCTGCTCAACGGGTCTTTCAACTTCTCCAAGGCAGAGGTGCGCGGCGACTGGATGACTGACCGCAGCCGCCTGACCGGCACCTATATGTGGCTGGGGACCGACCCTGCCGAAGGTCGTTCCGAAGAGGTCTCCGAACTCTGGTTCGACGGCGCCTATGAGGTCACCCCCGGCTGGACCGCCAGCGCCAGTTTACGCTACGACATCTCAGATGCCCGCGCCACCCGCGCCGGGCTGGGACTGGTCTATTCCAATGAATGCGTGACGGTCGATCTTTCGGTCAACCGGCGCTATACATCGACAACAAGTGTTGAGCCGACAACGGATTTCGGCTTTACCATCGCGTTAAACGGGTTTTCCGTGGACAGCGGCAGCAAGAAGTACAGGCGATCATGCAAAAACACCTGAGTTTCCGGCCCCAAGATTCGGCCCCCTTCGTTCAGCGCCTGACCCAGAGCGCAGCAGCCATTGCCTTGGCAACGGCGGTCATGTTTGGCCCGGCGCCTGCGGCGGCGCAGGGGCTGTTTGCCCCGGCTGTGACGGTAAACGACGCAGTGGTCACCAATTATGAGCTGCAGCAGCGCGCCCGCTTCCTGACGCTGCTGCGCGATCCAGGCGATCCGCAGAAAAAGGCCCGCGAGGATCTGATCCTCGACCGGCTGAAGCTGGATGTGCTGGCGCAGGCCGGGATTGAACCGACGGAAGAAGAGATCGTCGAAGGCATGACCGAGCTGGCCGGGCGTGCCAATCTCAGCCTGCAGGAATTCCTGAATGTGCTGGGTCAGAACGGCGTGGCACCTGAAACCCTGCGGGATTTCACCCGTGTGGGCATCGCATGGCGCGAATATGTTGCCGCTCGCTATCTGGCACAGGCCCGCCCCAGCGAGGAAGAGATCGACCGCGCCATGGGGCTGGCCGGCTCTGGCGGGGTTGAGGTGCTTCTGTCTGAGCTGATCATGCCGATCAACGCGCAGAACGCAGCCCAGGTTGAGGAAATCGCCCAACAGGTGAGCCGGATCACCACCACCGGCGCCTTCTCTCAGGCAGCACAGCAATATTCCGCAACGGCCACCCGGCAGAGTGGCGGTCGACTGCCCTGGATGCCGCTGACCAACCTGCCGCCGCAGTTGCAACAGGTGGTTCTGGGCCTGCGCCCGGGCGAGGTGACCGCCCCGCTGCCGCTGGATGGGGCCGTCGCCCTGTTTCAGTTGCGTGATCTGCGCGAAACCAGCGGTGCAGCGCCCAGCTACGCCGCCATAGAATACGCGGCCTACTACCTGCCCGGAGGCCGCACCCCCGAGGCGCTGGCCGCAGGCACCAAGGTTGCAAACGCCATCGACACCTGTGACGATCTTTACGGCGTGGCCAAGGATCAGGATCCGTCTGTGCTGGACCGTGAAACGCTGGCCCCTGCGGAGATCCCGCAGGATATTGCCATTGAACTGGCCAAACTGGATCCCAATGAGACCTCGCTGGCGCTGACCCGCAACAATGGCCAGACCCTGATGCTGCTGATGCTGTGTGGCCGCACCGCAGAGGTGAACGCCGAAGCCAGCCGCGAAAGCGTCGGCAACGCGCTGACCCAGCAGCGGCTGGGGGCTTTTGCCGACAGTCTGCTGGAGCAGTTGAAAGCTGACGCGCGGATCAGCGACGAATGAGCCGCCCTGCCCGCCCCTTGCCCATCGCGCTCAGCTGTGGGGAACCGGCGGGCATTGGCCCGGAACTGGCGGTGAAGGCCTGGCAGGACTTGCGTGACAGTTGCCCGTTCCTTTGGTTGGGCGACCCGCGACACCTGCCCACGGGAACAGACTGGCAAGAGATCGACAATGCCGCTGAGGCCGTCGATGTCAGTGCCAGCGCTATGCCTGTGCTGCGGGTCGACTTTGCCGCCCCAACAGTGCCCGGACAGCTCAACCCCGACAATGCCGCCGGTGTCATTCGCGCCATTGAGGCCGGTGTCGCGCTGGTGCAATCCGGTGAGGCCAGCGCGCTCTGTACCGCGCCGATTCACAAGAAGGCGCTGATGGATGGGGCACAGTTTCCCTTCCCCGGCCATACCGAATTCCTTGCCCATCTCGGCAATGTTCAGAATGTGGTGATGATGCTGGCCAGCCCGGCGCTGCGGGTGGTGCCTGCCACCATCCATATTGCCCTCGCGGAGGTGCCAAAGGCGCTAACCGCCGAGCGCCTGCGGGCCACGATCGAAATCACCGCCCAGGGGCTGCGCGATCAGTTTGGCCTGGCGCACCCCCGGATCGCAATTGCAGGCCTAAATCCCCATGCCGGCGAAGAGGGCGCCATGGGCCGCGAAGAACTGGATTGGATGCGCGCGCTGATTGCCGATATGCAGGGCGGCGCCTATACGCTCTCTGGGCCGCACCCTGCCGACACGATGTTCCATGCGGCGGCCCGCGCCCGCTACGACGCGGCGATCTGCATGTATCACGATCAGGCGCTGATCCCGATCAAGACGCTGGATTTCGACCGCGGCGTCAATGTCACGCTGGGGTTGCCCTTTATCCGCACCTCGCCGGATCACGGCACTGCCTGCGATATCGCTGGACAGGGCATTGCCAACCCCTCCAGCCTGATCGAGGCGCTGCGGCTGGCACAGTCCATGGCGTGCAGTTGACCCGGCGCGCGGCCCGCAGACTGAACACTGGCCCTTGCAACTTCTTCTGGCCGGAAATATCCCCGCCGGAGGCATGAACACTCTGGCGCAGCCCGCTGCGTCCCGTCCCAAGGTACCGATGATATGAGCGCTATCGACTCCCTTCCTCCCCTGCGTGAGGTGATCGAGACTCACCAGCTTCTGGCGCGCAAATCGCTGGGCCAGAACTTTCTTCTGGATCTGAACTTGACCGCGAAAATCGCTCGGCAGGCCGGCGATCTCAGCGAATGTGATGTGCTGGAAATCGGCCCAGGCCCCGGTGGTCTGACCCGTGGTCTGCTGGCGGAGGGTGCGCGCCGCGTATTGGCGGTGGAGAAGGACAGTCGCTGCATTCCCGCGCTGGCGGAGATTTCCGACGCCTATCCCGGACGGTTGCAAGTGATCGAGGGCGACGCGCTGGAGGTGAACCCCCTTACCCATCTGACACCGCCGATCCGCATCGCCGCCAATCTGCCCTACAACGTCGGCACCGAGCTGCTGGTGCGCTGGCTGACGCCGAAGGCCTGGCCGCCGTTCTGGCAAAGCCTGACCCTGATGTTCCAGCGTGAGGTCGCGGAGCGGATCGTGGCCGTGCCGGGCAGCAAGGCCTATGGGCGATTGGCGCTGCTGGCGCAATGGCGCGCGGATGCCCGTATCGTACTGTCGCTGCCGCCCGAAGCCTTCAGCCCGCCGCCCAAGGTCCATAGCGCGGTGGTGCATCTGAAAGCGCTTGAGGCGCCCCGCTATCCGGCAGATGCCGGAACCCTGAACAAGGTGGTGGCAGCAGCCTTCAACCAGCGCCGCAAGATGCTGCGCGCCAGCCTCAAGAGCGTCAGCCCCGATATCGAGGATCACCTGAATACCGTTGGTATTCCGCCAACCGAGCGCGCCGAGCAGGTCGGGCTGGAGGCCTTCTGTGCTCTGGCCCGCAGCCTGAAGCCTCTGGACTAGGGATTAATAGGCTGGGCTAAACAGCTGGCCGCGGTGCTGCTGATCGGCAAGCAGAACAGATGATCAAAAAGAAAAACCCCCGGCCTGATCTCAGGCCGGGGGTTTTTCTTTGTCTCATGCAATGCGGCCATGCGCACTGCGTTATTCTGCGGCCTCAGGCGCATCCTCGGCCGAGGGTTTCGGCTTCGGCTTGCGACGAGGCGCAGGTTTGCGCTCCGGTGCCGGGGCAGCCTCGCCTGCGTCTGTTGGCGCGCTCTGCGTGCTTGCAGTTTCTGCAGTGTCGTCGCCTTTGGACTCGTCTGCTTTTCCACCTTCAGCCTTGCCGCCCTCTGCCTTGGGCTTGCGGCTGCGCGGTTTGCGGGCCTGAGGCTTTTGCGGCTTGCTGTCACCCTCCGCTGCGGCCTGATCGCGGCTCTCGGGGGTTTCCACCAGACCGCTGTCACCGTTGCTGTCGCGCGGGTCCATGACTTCTGGCTGAGGGGCTGCTGCCGGATCATCGCTGCGGCTGCCCGCCTCGCGCTCCTGACGCTCCAGCCGCTCGGCGCGTTCCCGATCACGCTCTGCCTGGCGCTCGCGGTTTTGCCGCTCCTGCTCTTCACGGCGCGCATCGATTTCGCGTTGGGCTTCATTCAGCATGCGCAGGTAATGTTCGGCGTGCTGTTGGAAATTCTCGGTGGCAACACGATCATTGCTCAACTGGGCATCGCGCGCCAGTTGGTTGTATTTATCGATGATCTGTTGCGGCGTTCCGCGAACCTTACCCTCAGGGCCAGAGCTGTCGAACACACGGTTGACAACATTAGCGCCTGCTGGGCGATTCCGGTTCGACTTGGAACGCGAACGTGATTTGGACGATCTCATATGCCTAACGTCAGCCTTGATTGTATTTGTCGTGGACCCATATCGGCGCGCCTCTGCGCCGGATCATCGACCATTTTGGGCTTGATGTCGCCGGGAGGTATTCTTGACCTCGCCCGAAGGCGACCTCTTTGAGTAATCATGTTACGCCCGTTCAGACAAGGGGTTAGGCGCCATTATCCGTGCTTTTTCTTACGAAACTGCGAATTCTGGCCATTTTCACGAATTTAGGAGGTGTTTTCGCCACAGCCGCGGCCACAAACCACCCGATCGCGCCCATCGAGATCCTGGATGATACGGACCTCTTTTAGCCCTGCCGACAACAGAAGATCGCTCACGGCGGCGCCTTGTGTCGGGCCGATTTCCAAAAACACCCGCCCCTGCGGCGCCAGATAGCCGCCAAGCTCCGCCGCGATGACGCGATAGGCCGCAAGCCCGTCGCCACCATCGGTCAGCGCCATCTCAGGCTCATGCCCGCGCACTTCATCTGACAGGTCGGACATTTCATCCAGCGCAATATAGGGCGGGTTGGAAACGATCAGATCAAATTGGCCTTCCACCGCCGAAAACCAGTCTGATTGCAGGACTTCGGCGCGCGGCTCGACCCTGTGCAGCACCGCATTGGCGCTAGCCTGCAGACAAGCGGCCTCGCTCAGGTCCACGCCGACACCGGTTGCGTCGGCCTGCTCTGCCAGCAGGGTGACCAGAATGCACCCGGATCCGAGGCCAAGGTCCAGAACCCGCGAGAAGGGTTCGGCCAGTGCCGCCTCGATCAGGCATTCGGTTTCCGGGCGCGGATCCAGCACATCGCCAGAGACCTTGAACCGTCGCCCGTAGAATTCCCGCTCGCCGATCAGATGCGAGACCGGGACCCGGATGGCGCGCAGGGCAATCAGCTGCTCATAGCGTTCGGCAATCTCCGGCGCCAGATCTTCGGGTGCGATCAACGTCACACGGCTGGCCTCAATCCGGGCGGCGTGGGCCAGCAGGACACGGGCATCGCGCGCGGGATCCGGAACGCCAGCCGCGCGCAGTCGGGCCGCAGCTGCAGCCATCGCCTGCGCGGCTGTCTGCGGCGCGTTCATTGGCCCATCTCGGCCAGAAGCCGCGCCTGATCATCCGCCGTCAGCGCGTCGATGATTTCATCCAGATCGCCCTGCATGATCTGATCCAGTTTATAGAGCGTCAGATTGATGCGGTGATCCGACATCCGCCCCTGCGGAAAGTTATAGGTGCGGATCCGTTCGGAGCGATCCCCGGAACCAACCTGACTTGCGCGATCCGCTGAGCGTTCGCTGTCAATCCGCTGCCGTTCCAGATCATAGAGCCGCGTCCGCATCACCTGCATGGCAATCTCGCGGTTGCGGTGCTGGGATTTCTCAGAGCTGACAACGATGATGCCGGTCGGGATATGGGTGATCCGCACGGCAGAATCGGTGGTGTTCACATGCTGACCGCCCGCGCCGGAGGCCCGCATGGTGTCGATCCGCAGATCGCCGGGATCAATGCGCAGATCCACATCTTCCGCCTCGGGCAACACGGCGACGGTGGCAGCGGAGGTGTGAATGCGGCCCCCGGATTCTGTCACGGGCACCCGTTGCACGCGGTGGACACCGGATTCATACTTCAGCCGGGCAAAGACGTTTTCGCCCTTCACATGGGCCACCACTTCTTTCAGCCCGCCCAATTCGGTGGTCTGCTCTTCAATGATCTCAAACCCCCAGCCCCGTGCCTCGGCGTAGCGCTGATACATGCGCAAGAGATCACCGGCAAAAAGGGCCGCCTCATCGCCGCCGGTGCCGGGGCGGATTTCCAGCATCGCCGGGCGCGCGTCCGCTTCATCGCGGGGCAGAAGCGCCAGTTGCAGCGCGTGTTCCGCCTCAGGCAGGGCGGCGCGCAGCTGCGGCAGCTCCTCTTCGGCAAGTTCCGCCATATCGGGATCAGCCAGCATCTGTTCGGCCTCCTCCAGATCGGAGAGCAATCGGCGATAGGCGGTGATCTGCTCCGCAACCGGGCGCAGATCGGAATATTCCTTGGCCAAAGCCGCGATATCCGCACCGGCAACACCCTCGGCCATTGCGGCCTCAAGATACTGGAACCGTTGCAAAATCTGTTCAAGGCGGTCTTCGGGGATCATGCGTGCAATGTCCGTGTTGATCTGTCTTTGGCGGAAAGCTGCCCTTGTGATATGCTAGGGTCATGCAACATGCCAGTCCTCATATCGTGGGAACGGGCCGCCTGCAGCGCTGCGCCCTTGCCGTTACTCCCCCGGAACACACTGTTGTGCCCGAGGGTCGGCAGCTGATGCGGCTTCTTGGTCTTGTGCTGCTGTCTTATGCTGCCGCGACCACGGTCCAAGCAGATGTTACCGCCCCGAACGGGCGCACGATCGACTGCTATTGCACCGACAAGAGCGGCAGCCGGATCGAACTGGGTGAATTTATCTGCCTTCAGGTTGATGGGCGCATGTTCACAGCGCAATGCCAGATGTCGCTGAATGTGCCGATGTGGCGCGAGGTGCAGAAAGGTTGCCTTGCAGCTGAGGCCGATCCGGCACCCGGCCTGTCGGTTGCGACCGCCCCCCTGCCCCGGATCTGACCCTGCTGACAATCGCTTTGCCGACCTACCCCTGCCCGCGAACTATTGCGGCGCGGGCTCCATCTGCGCGATCCAACTGTTGATCCGGTCGTTATTCGCGCCCAGATCAGAGCGGCCAAAACGCAGCCGCGCATAGACCTTCAGCAATTCGCCATGCTGCCGCGCCGTGGTGTAATCGGGAAATCCCAGAAACCGGGTGCGGGTCACATAGGTAACCATCGCATCCTCGACCGAGCCTGCCAGAACACGGGTGCGCGGTGCGTTGCTGGCGACCGCGTGAAACCGCTCGAGCCCGTCCTCGCCGCTGCGCAGCACCCGAAACACGCCCCCGCGAAAGGTCTTGTCCTCGCTGAACTCCGGCTGCGTGTTCCAGTCCAGCGGGTCGCTGGGCGCCAGCCGGATAAAGCCGAGCACCACGACAAGTGCCGCAATGCTCAACCAGACAAATATCATCACTCGACCCATATGGTCCGCTCTCCCTCGTGGCAGCTGCCACTGGACAGCCTGCCTTATTTTGTTGTCACACCCGGCAGCACACAGAGCAGCTCATACAGCAGGTTGGCCGCTGTCAGTGCCGTATTGCCCGATGTGTCATAAGGCGGCGACACTTCGACCATGTCGCAACCCACAATGTTCAGCCCCCGCAAGGCCCGGATCAACTCCAGTGCCTGCGGCGTTGTCAGCCCGCCGATTTCCGGCGTGCCGGTGCCCGGCGCATAAGCCGGGTCAAGACTATCAATATCATAGGAGACATAGACCGGCCTATTGCCGATATCGCGACGAATTTCCGCACCCATGCCGTGCAGGGAGCGGTTCCACAATTCGCTGGCTGGGAAGTGCTGGAAGCCCCAGCGCTGCGCCTCCTTGAAATCATCGGCGCCGTAGCCGGTGCCACGAAGCCCGATCTGATAGGTCTTGTCGGCGACAATCAGACCCTCCTCATAGGCGCGACGAAACACGGTGCCATGGGTTTCGCGCTCGCCGAACATATCGTCGTTCACATCCGCATGGGCATCGACATGGACCAAGGCGACGGGGCCGTATTTTTCGGCAACAGCGCGCAGGATCGGCAAGGTGATCGAATGGTCGCCGCCCATCGCAACCGGGGTCACATCACTGGCCAGAATGGCGCTGTAGCTTTCCTGAATGATGCGCAGGCTGTCGGGCAGCGAAAATGTATTGATCGCCAGATCGCCGATATCGCCAATGTTCAGGCTGTCGAACGGCGCCGCGCCAGAGGTCATATTGTAAGGGCGGATCATCGCGCTTTCGGCGCGGATCTGCTTGGGGCCAAAACGGGTGCCGGAGCGCCAGGAGGTGCCGATATCCATCGGCACGCCCAGAATGGCTACGTCCAGCCCGTCCAGCGAGGTGGCCTGCGGCAGCCGCATAAAGGTGTTCGGACCGGAAAACCGCGCCAGATCATTGCCGCTGATCGGTTGATTGAAGTCAGTCATTGTCTCTCATATTCCAGCCAAGAAGGCAGATAATTTCGGTCGCCACATGGGCGCCTGCGATGGCGGTGGCGCCGGTGGTGTCAAACGGAGGGGAAACCTCCACCACGTCGCCACCTTTGATATTGATGCCTGCAATCTCGCGCAGGATGCGCGACGCCTGCGCCGAGGTCACCCCGCCCCAAACCGGCGTGCCGGTGCCCGGAGCATAGGCTGGATCAAGACAGTCAATATCGAAGGTCAGATAAGTCGGCCGGTCGCCAAGGATCGCCTTGATCCGTTGCGCGGTCTCAACCGGGCCGATCTCATGCACGGTCGGCGCGTCGATGATGTTCACACCCAGCGTGTCGTCATTGGTGGTGCGGATCCCGACCTGAACGGATGTTTTCGGATCCACGAGACCCATTTTCACGGCCTTATAGAACATGGTCCCATGGTCGATCCGGTCCATGTTGTCGTCGGCCCAGGTGTCGGTATGCGCATCAAACTGCAACAGCGAGATCGGACCGTATTTCTCGGCATAGGCCTTGAGGATCGGAAAGCTGATATAATGATCTCCACCCAAGACGACCGAGGCCGTCTCGGTCGCCAGAATACCGCGAATATGATCCGTCAACGCCGCCGGAAACGCCGGAACATCCGCGTGATCAAAAGCCAGATCACCATAATCGGCAATGGCCAGTGTGCTCAGCGGTTTATGTGGCCAGCCATAGGGTTCGTCCGGGCTTTGCAAACAAGACGCCTCGCGGATGGCGCGGGGGCCCAGCCGTGTTCCGGGCCGATTGGTCACCGCCTGATCAAACGGCACGCCCGTAACCGCGATATCCACCCCAGTCAGATCCTTGGTATATTTGCGTCGCAGGAAAGAGGTCGCCCCACCAAAGGTGATCTCAAAGCTGAGACCTTTCATATCCTCACGTGTAAAGGCGTGATCGATCATGTGCTTTGCGTCTTCTAGCGCCATTCTGCGCCTCCTTGTGATGCACCTGCTGTTTGATCAAATAGCGGGTCACATTGTCCTTGTCACCCGTCGTTGGATGCGTTGACCATGGGCTGTGCTCTCTCGACCAGACGGGCAAAAAATGACGCTCCAATCGGCGCGATCTCATCGTTGAAATCATATTTGGGATGATGCAGCCCGGCGCTGTCTCCCTGCCCCAAAAACAGATAGGCGCCGGGGCGGGCCTGCAGCATGTAGGAGAAATCCTCTGCCCCCATTTCGCGCCCGGCCTCCGCCTCGACATTCTCACGGCCTGCGATTTCACCCGCGACGGTGGCAGCGAAACCGGTCTTGGCCGCGTCGTTGATGGTGGCAGGGTAGCCCACCTCATAGTCCAGCTCAGCCTCAACGCCATAGCTGGCCGCCTGCCCGGCGACGATTTCCTTCATCCGCCGCATCACCATCTCCTGCACACGCGGATCAAAAGTGCGCACGGTACCGTTGATATAGGCCGTGTCAGGGATCACGTTATCGACGGTGCCGGTGTGGATCTGGGTGACGGAGACCACGAGATCGTCCAGCGCATAGTGGTTGCGCGATACAATTGTCTGAATCGCCTGCGCCATGCCGCAGGCCGCCATCACCGGATCGCGGGTTTCATGCGGCATCGCGCCATGGCCGCCAACGCCCTGAATATTGATGTGGAATGTATCCACGGCCGCCATCAGCGGCCCCGGTGTGGTTGCAAAGGCGCCCACAGGCAGACCCGGCGCATTATGCAGCGCATAGACCTCACCAATGTTGAAACGCTCCATGATGCCCTCTTCGACCATAATGCGGGCACCGCCGATGGCCTCCTCCGCAGGCTGGAAGATCAGCGCCACGCGACCTTTGAAATTCCGCGTCTCCGCGAGGTATTTCGCGGCCCCCAAAAGCATGGTGGTGTGACCGTCGTGACCACAGGCGTGCATGTTGCCATCATGACCCGAGACATAGTCTACCCCCGTTTCCTCGGGGATGGGCAGCGCGTCCATGTCGGCGCGCAAACCAATGGTCGGCCCCTCGCCCGCCTCGTCTCCCTGTCCGTTGATGATCGCCACCATACCGCTGGTCGCGATCCCATCATGCAATTCATCCACACCAAATTCGCGCAGCCTCTCAGCCACAAAGGCCGCAGTTTTCGGCAGGTCCAGCGCCAGTTCGGGGATCTGGTGCAGATGCCGGCGCCAGGTCTTCATCTCTTCGGCATAGTCGGCAATTCGGTTCACAACCGGCATTGGGGTGGACTCCTTGGTCAGACTCGGGATTGATGCATCTGACACTGGAACAAGAGCCGCCGCAATGCCCGAAACCGATCTCATCCACAATGAAACTGCCGGCATTGAACGGCTGTTGGAAATCATGCGCCGCTTGCGGGATCCAAAGGGCGGCTGCCCCTGGGATATCGAGCAGGATTTTGCCAGCATCGCACCCTATACCATTGAAGAGGCTTACGAAGTTGCCGACGCGATTGAACGTGAAGCCTGGGATGAGCTGAAGGGGGAGTTGGGCGATCTGCTGTTTCAATCGGTGTTTCATGCCCAAATGGCGGCAGAGGCCGGTCATTTCACATTTCAGGATGTGGTCACCACCATGTCCAACAAGATGGTGTCGCGCCACCCGCATGTCTTTGGCGACGAGAGCCGCGAAAAATCCGCCGACCAGCAGACCGCCGACTGGGAGGAAATCAAGGCGGCGGAACGCGCTGACAAGGCACAACAGGGCACCTTGGATGGCGTTGCGGTCGGCCTGCCCGCCCTTCTGCGCGCTTATAAGCTGCAAAAACGCGCCGCGCGTGTCGGCTTCGACTGGCCCTCGGCAGACAATGTGATCGCCAAAATCGCCGAAGAATCTGCCGAACTGGTCGAGGCGCGCGACAGCCTGAGCCAAGCCGAGGTGGAGGAAGAGTTCGGAGACCTGATGTTTGTGATGGCCAATCTGGGCCGCCATCTGGGTGTCGAACCGGAGGCGGCGCTCCGGGCTGCCAATGCCAAGTTCACCCGCCGCTTTGAGGGCGTCGAAGCCAAGCTGGCCGCCCGTGGCAAACGCCCCGAAAACAGCGATCTGTCCGAAATGGATGCGCTTTGGGATGAGGTGAAGGCCGAGAGCCGCGCCGCCAATCGCACCAGCGACAGCTGACCCCCACGCCTTGTCCCTGCCCTGTCACAGCCCCATATCCTGAATCATGTTGCGTTTGACCCCCATCCTTCTGGCCGTGATCTACGGGTTGGTGATGTATCGCCTGTCGGTCTGGCGCACCCACCGCGCCCTTGACCAGCAATCCACCGAGCTGGCCGACGCCCGCCTGCGTCAGTTGACCGACCGCATGGCAGCGGCTCTCGGGATCAATCATATTCCGGTCTATATCTACGAGGTCGACCCGGTGAACGGGCTGGCCGCACCTGATGGCCGGATTTTCATCACCCGCGGCTTCTATCGCAAATACCGCAATGGCGAGGTCAGCGACGCCGAACTGGCCTCGGTCATTGCCCATGAGCTGGGCCATGTGGCACTGGGGCACGCCAAAAAGCGCATGATCGATTTCTCTGGACAGAACGCTCTGCGCACCGCCCTGATGCTGATCATCGGTCGCTTTGTGCCCTTTGTCGGGCCGTGGATCGCCAATGTGCTCACCTCGCTTTTGGCCGCCCGGTTGTCGCGCAGCGATGAGTATGAGGCTGACGAATATGCGGCCGCCTTGCTGACCAAATCCGGCATCGGCATCGCGCCGCAAAAGAGCCTGTTTCGTAAGCTGGAAGATCTGACACAGGCCCGCAGCGGCATGGCTCCCGCCTGGCTGATGAGCCACCCGAAGACCGAGGAGCGCATCGCCGCCCTCGACCGGTTGGAAGCAAAGTGGGACAGGCCCAAAGGATAAGCTTCCCCCTGTAACCACCTGCCAGATATGGTTAATGGGAGGTAACAGATCCCAATAGATCCCTGCCCCTTGCCAAGGCGGGAAACCTTCCCCACATGGGAAGGTAACAGTTATCCTTCTGCCCCATTCAGTCCCATTGCCAGCTCCCCCTAAGCAACGGCACTGGGAATTCATAGGAGCCCCCATGCGCTACTCTGTTCTTGACCTTGCTCCCGTGCCCGAAGGCCAGACGATTGCCCAGTCCTTGCGCAATAGCACCGAGCTGGCCCAGCGGGCTGAAAGCTGGGGCTATCACCGCTATTGGCTAGCCGAACATCACAACATGCCGGGCATCGCAAGTGCCGCGACGGCAGTGCTGATTGGCCATATCGCCGCGCAGACCCGCTCAATCCGGGTCGGGGCTGGCGGCATCATGCTGCCCAATCATGCACCCTATATGGTCGCGGAGGCCTTTGGCACGCTGGCAAGCCTGCATGGCGACCGGATTGATCTGGGATTAGGCCGCGCGCCCGGAACCGATATGAAGACGGCGCGTGCCTTGCGCCGGGGCATGGCCCATGACCATGCCTCCGGTGACAGCTTCCCGCAGGATGTCATTGATCTGATGGGTTTTCTGGGCGCTGATGATCCATCGCGCGCGGTGCGCGCCTTCCCGGGACAGGACACCCATGTCCCGGTCTGGCTGCTCGGCTCCAGCCTCTATGGCGCGCAGCTGGCGGCGCATCTCGGGCTGCCCTATGCTTTTGCCTCGCATTTCGCCCCTGCGGCACTGGAAGAAGCGCTGGAGGTCTACCGCCGCCAGTTCCAGCCCTCTGCCAACCTCTCTGCCCCCCATGCAATGATGGCGATCAATGTCTTTGCCGCCGAGAGCGACGAAGAGGGCAGCCGCCTGCGAACCACGATGCAGCAGGCCTTCGCCCGGTTGCGTCTTGGAAAGCCCGGCAAATTGCCCGCGCCGGTGGATGACATCACTGACCATATCCCCGCGCCGGTGCTCTCAAGCGTGAATGAGGCGCTGCGCATTTCAGCCACGGGGAGCAAGGACACCGTGCGCGCAGAACTCTCATCCATTCTTGAACGCTATCGCCCCGATGAGGTGATCATCACGGGGCAGATCCATGACCATGCGGCACGGCTCAGATCCTTTGAAATTGCCGCTGACATCCTGCGCAGCGTTTAAAGCTGTCGTCAGCGCGTCAAAGCCTTGGCCAGCCGCGGCAAGCGCGCTTTTTTCAGCAGCGGACGCAGCTCCCAGCCGCCACCGGAGAGCCGGTTGGCCTCGGCAAGCACCGAGGTTGCCACCTCTGACAGACCATTGGGATCCTTCAGCCAAAGATCATAAAGCAGCTGATCTGGGCCAATCCGCTCCAGCCCTTCCTCAGCCAGTGTGTGGCGGGGAAAATCCTTGTTGTTGACCGTCACGACCGCATCCGCATGGCCAACAATCGCCGCCGCCAGCACGTGAATATCCGCCAGATCCGGTAACCAGAGCCGCGCCTCTACTGCGGGTGTGGGGGTGATGGCTGCTCTCGGCCAAGCGGCGGTAATCAGGGCGATTTCACCCCGCGCCTGCGCCTCGCCCGTGGGGCCGATCTTGCGCGCGGCCCGCGCCCATTCTTCCAGGATACGCGGCGACCACAGCGGGGTGAAATGGCCGATCCGGGCCGTGCCCAGCAGCATCTCCCGCATCACCGTCGGATAGAGCACGCAGGCATCCAGAAGCAGTTTCATCGCCAGAACACCCGCGCCAGATCAGTCGAGCCGGAAGAAAACGGCCTTCAGATAGCCGCTTTCAGCCAGTTGAGGCAGCTGCGGATGATCTGCACCCGCATATCCGGTGTGCAGCAGCTGGCTGCGCCGCCCACCGCGCCCGATCCCGCGCGCAGAAGCATTGCGGAAGCGGCTAAGATCAGCGGCATGGGAACAAGAGCAGAGGCCCAGATACCCACCCGGAGCCACCAGCGGTGCAGCCAGTTTTGCAATCCGCTCATAGGCGCGCAGGCCCGCCTCAAGTGCTTGTTTCGACGGGGCAAAGGCGGGCGGATCACAAATCACCACGTCAAACTGCACGCCTTCCTCGGCCAGCTGTGTCAACACCTCAAAGGCATCGCCCTGCCGCGCCGCGAACCGATCCGCAAAATCACTGGCCGCAGCCCCTTCGCGGGCCAGGTCCAGCGCCGGGGCGGAGCCATCAACGCAGGTTGCCTCTGCAGCACCCGCAGCAAGCATCGCCAGACCAAAGCCACCCACGTGGGAAAACACGTCGAGCACCTTGGCACCGGGTTTCACCAGTTTCGCAGCAAAGGCGTGGTTGTCGCGCTGGTCGTAGAACAACCCGGTTTTCTGCCCGCCGGTCAGATCCGCCATATAGGTCGCGCCATTCATCGTGACCTGCACCGGGGCCTCCGGGGTCGTGCCGCGCAGGGTTGTGCTGACATCATCCAGACCTTCCAGGCCGCGCGCCCTGCCGGAGGCGTTTTTCAGAACGGTGGTGACCCCGGTAACCGCAACCAGCGCGTCGGTCAGCGCATCGAGATGGGCCTCGGCCCAGGCTGCATTGGGCTGCACCACGCAGGTATCGCCGAACCGGTCGATCACCACGCCGGGCAAGCCATCGGATTCGGCATGGGCCAGCCGGTAATAGGGCGCATCGTAAAGCTGTTCGCGCAACGCCAGTGCGCGGCTCAGGCGGATCGCGAACCAATCCTGGTTGATCTCAGCAGCCGGATCCGTGTCCAGCATGCGCGCGATGATCTTGCTCTCGGGGTTGACCGCGACCAGACCCATCTGCGTCATGCCGTCATCTTCCAGCACCGCGAGGGTGCCGGGTGCAAGTTTGCGAGTGCGCCGGTCGGTGACCAGCTCATTGGCATAGACCCATGGGAAGCCGTGACGCAGAGCGCGGGCATTGGCTTTGGGTTTCAGTTTTACGCGGGCGCGCTCGGGCGCGGAGGGAGAAGCTGTCATATGCCCCTCTTACCCCCAACCTCTGCCCGTTGAAAGAGCGTGTTGGATCAGGCGCAGATCACCTGCGTCGCAGGGCCTTGCGGCACGCGTTGCGGTCGGCACCTGCGCGGCGCCCCTCCGGTTACCGCGCGCGCGACCGCCAGCCGCCGCGCCTGCGGGGTTTGGCGGCGCTCTCCAGCCCCTCGCGCAGCACCGCCGTCATCGGATGATCCGGGTGATCCGCTGCCACCTGTTCAAGCAGGGCTGACATTGCCTGACGGCTATCAACCCCATCGGGCAGGCTCAGCGCCCAATCCAGAAAAATGCTGCGGCATTCCCCGCTCTGAATCCCGTCGATGCAAAAACTCTCCCGGATCAGCCCCTTGGGATCAAGCTGGGCAAGCGGTGCATGTGGTGTCGCCTCAGTCGTCATGGCCGCTGGCCCCTTCTCTCTCCAATGCGGCGGCGATGATGTCACCGCACCGCGCGTAGCGCGCCGTCAAATCCGCTTCCAATGCCGCAAGATCCGCGTAGCCGGTGCTGCGGCAAAGAAACAACGCACCGCCCTCTCCCAGGGTCTGCGCATCAATGGCCTTGCCCGAAACCAGTCGCGCCGCTGTCTGCACCGACCAGAATAGATCATAGCCGCGCTGCAATTCAGCCGCATCTGCGGCATCCAGCCAGCCACAGGCGACAGCGCCCTCCAGGCCAGCGGCCACATCCTGTCCGGTCGCCTCGCTGAGCAAGACCCCTGCCTGAGCGATCAGCTCGATGTCCATCATCCGCCCCGCGCCAGTCTTGGCGTCCCAGGGGCCGCTTGGTGCCTTCGCAGCAGCGAGACGCGCCCGCATCTTCGCGACATCCGGCAGGATCGCATCCCGACTGCGAGGGGCTGCTAGAAATGTACGCCGAAACGCAGCGATATCCTGCGCCAGACCAGCGGCCGCAGGCAGCGGTGCGATTGCGACCACACGTGCCCGGGTCAGTGCCAGATGCTCCCAGACCCAGGCGTCATTGCGTTGATACTGGCAGAAGCTCTCCAGACTGGTGGCCACCGGCCCCTGCGTGCCCGAGGGGCGCAGCCGCATGTCCACCTCATAGAGCTGGCCCTGCGACATCCGTGCCGTCAGCGCCGTGATCAGCGCCTGCGTCAGTCGCGCATAATAGGGGCGCGTCGCCAGTGGTCGCGGCCCGTCCGAAGCCTCTGCCGTTCCCGGATCATAGATCACAATGACGTCCAGATCTGACAGCGCATTGATCCGCCCCGCGCCCAGCGACCCCATTCCCAGAACGGCTGCGCCGCGCCCCGGCGGGGGGCCGTGCTTTTGCGCGAACTGCTGCACCACCACCGGTGCCAGCCCAGCAATCACAACCTCTGCCAGTTCAGCATATTGCGCCCCGGCTGTTGCGGCATCAATCAACCCGCGCAGGTGGTGCACGCCGATGCGGAAATGCCATTCCTTACACCAGCGTCTGGTCGCATCCAGCTGCGTCTCATAATCCTCTTCCTGCGCCAGCACCGCCGCCAGCAACTGACCCAATGCCTCACGTCCGGGCCAGTCATCAAAAAACGATCCTCCGATCACCGCGTCAAATACGCTGGAATTGCGCGACAGATAGCTCGCCAGCGTGCCAGAGGTGCCAACAATATCAATCAGCAGATCAATCAGCTGCGGATTGGCCTCAAACAGCGAAAACAGCTGCACCCCCGCAGGCAGCCCGGCCAGAAACCCGTCCAGCGCCACCAAGGCCTCTGCCGGTTGGGCGGTGCGCGACAACCGCGCCAGCAGTTCTGGCTTCAGCCGTTCAAAGATCTGCGCCCCCCGCGCCGAGCGCAACGCCGGATAGGTGGGCCAACGGGCCAGGATATCGCTGTCCAATGCATCCGGCAGGGTCTGAGGCGCAACCTCCGGCGGTGCATCCGGCGCGAAAAACCCTTCGGTCAACTCATGCACCTCCTGCAATCGCGCCTTGGTCTGCGCCAGCAGCGCCGCCGGGTCACGGTCCATCAGGCAGGCAATCCGGGCGATGCCGTCCTCAGACTGTGGCATCCGGTGAGTCTGGGCGTCATGCACCATCTGGATCCGGTGCTCCACCTCTCGGTGGGCGACATAATGCGCGCCAAGCTGGTCGCAGACATCCTGTGGCACCCAATCCTTTGCGGCCAGTGCGCGCAGCCCGTCCAGAGTGCCGCGCGGACGCAGGCTTTCATCACGCCCACCCGCGATCAGCTGCCGGGTCTGGGTGAAAAACTCAATCTCGCGAATGCCACCACGCCCCAGCTTCATATCATGGCCGGGCACAGTCAGCGGGCCACCGGTGCCTTTGTTCTCGCGGATCCGCAGACGCATATCATGGGCATCCTGAATGGCTGCGAAATCCAAATGCCGCCGCCAGACGAAGGGGCGCAGCGTCTGCAAGAAATCCGCGCCCGCCTTCAGATCACCGGCGCAGGGGCGCGCCTTGATGTAGGCCGCCCGTTCCCAGGTGCGACCAAGGCTCTCATAGTAGCGCTCCGCCGCCTCCATCGCCATGGCAACCGGCGTCACCGACGGGTCGGGCCGCAGCCGCAGGTCGGTGCGGAACACATAGCCATCAGCGGTGCGCTCACTGAGCACCGTACACATATTGCGGGTGGCCCGAACCATGCCCTGACGCGCCTCATAGAAATCATCAGGGTCAAACCGTGTCTCATCAAAGAGGCAGATCATGTCGATGTCCGAGCTGTAGTTCAGCTCATAGGCGCCCATTTTGCCCATCGCCAAAAGAGTCAGCCCGCCCGCTGTGTCAACATCCGCTTCGGTCAGTCCCGGCAATTTCTTGCGGCGGATGAGGGCGGCGATCTCGGCCTTGACGGCGACATCTGCGCAAAGCTCTGCAAACTGTGTCAGCGCGGTGGTCACCTGCATGAGATCCCAGGCCCCGGCCAGATCACATAAGCCGCTCAGCAACGCTAACTGGCGCTTGGCCCGCCGTAGCCCCGGCTTCAGCTGGTCTGGCGCCAAAGCCCGCACATCCGCAAAAATGCCAGCAAGAGCGGTCTGCGGATCCGCCAGCGCGGGCGCCAGCCAATCCGCCTCGCGGCTGATCAGCTCCTTCAGATAAGGGCTGGACCCTGCCGCACCGGCCACCAGACGGGCCTGATCACCGTGAAGAGCAGGCACAAGTGCCAGCGCATCCTGTCCCAGATCTGCATCAAATGCCCGTGGAAGGCGCTGAATTTCAATTGACTGTCCCATGTGGTGACACTGCGATCAGATGCAGTCGCCGTCAATCGGCGAAACCGCACCAGCGCGCTGCCATATAGCAAAGGATGACGTTAGGTAAGGAATACCGGAATAGCCCCCTGATTAACGATAAGTTAAGGCTGTTTCTGCGGCTGCGCTCACGTTCCGGGGGCCTGTCAGACAGCTTTGTAGTAACGAGTGATACGGTGATCAGCGGCACGCGGACGTCCAGAACCGGACGGCACCGGCCTGTCGCCCTCATCAGGTATATTTCACATCGTCTGACGGCAAAGCGCAGCCGTGTGCTTTCTCCTCCTCTCTTTGGGCCACCCCCCCTTGACCAGATCGGCAGAATCTTCCTCGCGTGCATCCAAGATCACCGGCCAGACCGCCAGGATCCTGAGGCGCTGTGACCGTCTATTCCCGCGTCCAGCGGTTGCAAGACGACCAGCCTGCAACTGTTCGCGGAACACAGTTTGGTAACTGTCACCAATATTGCGGCGTTCCGCACCGCCACGGCGACCAGCCGAGGGATGGACATTGCCAAGGGAAAACACGCCACACCATCGTGCAACACCCCCGGACCAAGGGCGGTTAAATATCCCCGCCCCGCAAGATGAAGTCGTTATCTCCTTGGCCCTGTTCCAGCCGTTCGTCCGGCAGAGCCCCGCATAAACTTAAGAGCGGGCGGCCAGGGATTGTTCCATTTGCTTTTGCAGGAAACCGTCCTGGTCAAGTCCGTCTTCACCTATGATAACCAGCCGGGTTTCCGGGGTCCCGCGCCATGGGCCGTCGTGGCGGAATTCCAAACGGGAACCAACCTTCTGGAACACAATCCCAGTGTCGGGGAAGTCTATGCAATAAAGCACGCCCTTTGCCCGGAATACCGAAGCGGGCAAGGCACCCAGCGCAGATTTGAAGCTGGCGTAGCTAAACGGCTTCTGCGATGACCAGCTTTGCGAGTAAAATCCGGCCGCTGGGTTGGATTGCAGCAGGGCCGCACTGCTTGGGTCATGCAGGCCGGTGTCCAACAGATACTGCAGGGGAACATGTCCATCACGGGCCTCATAGCTGGGCAAATCCGGGAACAGCCACCGCTCGCGGAAATCTCCGACCCTTTGCGCGTCGACAAGATCTGTCTTGGTCAGCACCGCGATATCCGCCGCCGCAATCTGCGCCTGTACCAGTTGCTGGCAGTTGTCCGACAGCATGTCGGTGTTTTCGGCGTCCAGCAAAGTTACGACCGCGTCGAGCCGTGCATAGTTCCGCAGCTGAGGATAGCCGAAGACAGACGCGATGCGGCCGGGCTGAGAAACCCCGCTGGCCTCGATCAGCAGATACTCAGGCGAGTTGCCTGAGCGGAACAGGGCCTGGAGCTGCGCCACCAGATCACTTTGGATCGAGCAGCAAACGCAGCCGTTGGAGAGCTCCACCACCTCGCGCTCGCGCTTCAGGATCAGGTCGGCGTCGATATTGACCGCGCCGAAATCATTGACCAGCACGGTGATGTTCAACCCATGCTCCCCCTGCAGCAGGGTGTTGATCAGAGTGGTTTTTCCAGAACCGAGAAAGCCCGCGATGAGGGTAACCGGAACGCGCGTGTTCATCAGATGTCCACCGGAGCGAAATCAGGCACCGGAGAGGTGATGCGGCTTTCAAAATCTGTGCCCTGCATCCAGCCCTTTGGGTCATGCACAATCTCGCCATCCACCATCGTCAGATGCACCTGCGATTTGTGCCAGTTGCCCTTGGCCTTAATTTCCAACAGGTTGCGGTCCAGAACGATCAGATCGGCGGTCTTGCCTGCGGTTATCGAACCGGACACATCCTCGCAGCCCATCGCATAGGCGCCGTTGAGGGTCAGCATCGGGATGGCCTCCTCTGGTGTGATGGGCTGGCCCAGCTTTCCCTCCATCTCCCCGCGCGGGTTTTCGCGGGTGACAAGCGTTTCGAACCCGAACCAGGGGTCGATGCTACTGACAGGCCAGTCGGTGCCCATTACGGCGACTCCGCCCGCATCCAGCACGCCACGGACGTTATAGGCCTCTTGCAGCCGCTCTCCGAAGGAAGACCGCGCGCCGATGGTGAACTCGGACGGGAACCAGCCGACCGGCGAGAACTCGGCAATCACATCCAGCTCAGCGAACCGAGCCAGGTTGCCCTCGTCCAGCAGGGTGGAATGGGCGCATTGGTGGCGCATGCCACCCGAACCATTGCGGCGGCGGCACTCAGCTACTGCATCCAGGAAAATGTCTGAGGCGCCATCACCGGTACAATGGGCGATTACCCGGATCCGCTTGCGGTCCATCTCTGCCACCATGTCGTAGATATGTTCGGGCGTCAGGTTCAGCGAGCCCTGCCAGGTCTTTTCGTTCGGCCATGGGGTGATCAAATAAGAGGTGCGCGGCTCGGCAGTGCCGTCAAAGTGGAACTTCACGGCATTAGCATTCAGACGCTTGGAGCGGTAGTAATGCCGCTCGCCCGCCAGCAGCTCCCAGCGGCGGCGCACTGGGAAGATGTCGTCTTGCCAGCTGATCGCGGCTTCGACCCGCACCGGCAGCTCACCCTCCAGATCAATGGCGCGCAGTGCGTCCAGCCGTCGTTCACAGACATGGACGTATTTGGTGGCCACCACACCGCGGGCGGACTGGAACCGGGCGCCCTCGCGGTAGGCACGGGTCAGAGCGTGCATCGGCGGCGGCGGCATCGCCGCCATGATCAGCGCATAGGTCCCATCAACCAGAATGCCGTCCGGCTCGCCGGTCAGCGGGTCGCGCACGATGTAGCCGTTGTTGGGATCGACTGTGTCCTTGCTGACGCCTGCCAGCTCCAGCGCCTTTGAGTTGGCCATGCAGCTGCCCCACATCCGGTCCATGATCGCAACCGGCCGGTCGGGGATAAAACTGTCGAGCCAGTCGCGCCCCGGCTTCAGCCCCGCCTTGCGGAAGGCGTAGTGGACGAAATGCTTGCCGAAAATCCACTCGCGGTCCGGGTTTTCGGTTGCATAGCGCAGGGTCGCCTCGCGCACCTAATCCGGGGAGGGCGTCTCCAGTCCCACGTCCAGATAGTCGGAGTATTTCGGCCCCAGAGCCAGATCCGGATGGGTATGCATATCGTACAGCCCCGGCATCGCAAAGGCGCCGTTCAGATCATGCACATGGGTGCAATCGGCAATCAGCGGCTCTATCTCGGCATTGCTGCCAACCGCCATGAACCGCCCGTGTTTGATTGCCACCGCCTCGGCCCAGGGCTGATCCTGATCAACGGTGTAAATCCGTCCGTTCCGCAGCACCATATCCGCCGCAGGCAGCCCTTCAGGCGTGTTGGTCGACCGGATTCCAGTGCTCGAAGCCATGCGAGTGTCCTTTCCTTTGCCTTGAAGCCGCGGCCCCGCGCCAACCAGGCCGGAAACACAGCCGGAAACACGGCTAGTTTGTCCGAACACAGTAAGAACGCAAAATTTCTCACGTCAAATGAAAGAAATTCGGCTGCAATTCTAAATTTTCCTCATGTAACATGCCCGAAACCCTGCATGGGGAGGTCTCGAACATGGGTAGCATGGCCGAAAGAGATGCAAGCGATGCGCGCCGGATCTACCCGTCGATGACCGCACTCAGGATGCTGGAGGCGGTGTCGCGGCTGGGCAGCCTACACAAGGCGTCCGAGGCGATGTTTGTGACCCCCAGCGCGGTTTCGCATCAGCTGCGAAATCTGGAGCAAATGCTGGGTGTCAAACTGATCAGCCGTGCGGGCCGCAAAGTGGAGCTGACCTCAGCCGGCAACCGCTATGTGCAGGACATCCGCAAGGCGCTGGAAATTGTCGAACGCGCCAACGCTCCGCTTGGCGGCAGCGAACCCTTCGGACCCTTGCGGATCAACTGTGCGTCAGGCTTGGGCAGCTATTGGCTCGCGTACCACATCACCGAGTTCCTGGACCTCTTTCCCAACATAGACCTGGAAATCACCAACGAGACCGATCGCAGCGATATCCTCAACGATCAAACTGATTTCTCGATCATCTACGGCGACGGCGCCTGGCCGGGCAAGCACGTCCAGCACCTGTTCACCCCACGCGCTTTCCCAGTCTGTTCGCCCGCCTTCCTAGAGCGCCACGGCCGCATCCGTACGCCCGAGGATCTAGTGAAACTGCCGCTACTGCACCACCGCAATCAAAGCGATTGGGTGGTCTGGCTGTCTGCCGCCAGCAAGAAGAGCTTTGAGTTGAGCAAGGGCATCATGTTTTCGGACGTGACCCAAAATATCAACGCAGCTATTGCCGGAGCCGGGATAGCAATCGGGGACGACATCCTGGGCCGCCACGCGCTGAGTGAGGGTAAGCTGGTACGCCTGTTTGACGCCGATATTCGCGGCCCCCACGCCTATTACATCGTTACCCAGAAAGAGCGGATGGAACGCCGGGTTTGCCAGCTGGCGATCGACTGGCTGTCGCGCTGGTTCAAGGAATACACACTGCAAACGCAGAGTTAGTAATACGCAAATTCATGAAAAAATCTCAAGTAAATACGGAATTTTCTTTCATTTGACGTGAAAAAAACTGACTGCAATCCTTTCGCCAATGCTCAGGGCCTTACCGGGGCCAGGAACGATGGGGAACCAGTCAGTGTCACAAATCGCGGCCAGCAGCATCTGCAAGTCATATGGCAACTTCAAGGCTCTTCACGATGTCAGCATGGAGATCAACAAAGGCGAGTTCCTGACCTTTCTCGGCCCCTCCGGTTCCGGCAAGGCCACTTTTCTGATGATTCTTGCAGGCTTTACCGAACAAACATCCGGCCAATTGATGAAAGACGCCCGGGACATCAGCGCAATGGTGGCAGAAGAGCGAAACTTTGGCATGGTGTTTCAGGGCTATGCGCTGCTTCCTCATATGACGGTCTGGCAGAATGTCGATTACCCCTTGCGGGTGCGTAAGATGGGCAGCGCCGAACGCAAGCAGAAGGTTGGGCGGATCATCGAAACCGTTGGCCTTACTGAACATGATCACAAGAAACCCTCGCAACTCAGCGGAGGGCAGCAGCAGCGGGTGGCCCTGGCGCGCTCATTGGTGTTCCAGCCGGATGTGTTGCTGCTGGATGAGCCGCTGTCGGCGCTCGACCGCAATCTGCGCGAACAGATGCAGAGCGAACTGAAGCGGGTGCATGAGGAAACCGGAACCACCTTTGTCTTTGTCACCCACGACCAGGGTAAGGCGCTGGCGATGTCCGACAAGGTGGCCATTTTCAACAAGGGTCGACTGATGCAACTGGACTCGCCTGACCGGATCTATAGCGCGCCGGACTCGCGCTTTGTCGCAGAATTCCTGGGCCAGATCAATATCTTCCCGGTAACGAGCCCCGGCATGGATGGCGACCTCTTGCGCGCTAATCTGGACGGCACGACGCTTTCGGCCGCCAATCCGGGAAACCGCGTGAACAGCACCGTCAACATCGCCGTGCGGCCTGAACACATGACACTCAGCTCCGAGCACCCTGCAGATCAGACCAATATAGTGCCCGCCCGGGTGGTCCAGACCACCTATCAGGGCTCGCATAGCGACCTGATGCTGCAGACGCCGCAGGGCCGCACCATCAGTGCCTCCACCCACAGCGCCAATGGCACGCTGCCCAGTGTTGGCAGTGAACTGTGGGTCAGCTGCCCCCCCGAAAACAGCATCGTGATTGCCGACTAACAAGACCAGGACTGCGCTGCCCGAAGCGGCAGTCGGCGCGACATGACCAGGGAGAAAACAATGAGCAACTTTCAACGAGACTGCTGCGAGCTATTGGCTGAGCGCTTCCGGAGTGGCAAGCTGGACCGTCGCGGCTTTCTGACCGGGCTGGTTGCCTTGGGGGCAGCGACTATGGCCGCGCCGGGTGCCCGGGCCGCAGGCCAGGAGCTGGTCGTGGTCAACTGGGGCGGGGATGCGATTGACGCCTACTCCGCCGCCTTTGCCGAGGCTTACGAGGCCGCCACTGGCAACAAGCTGAAGATCGATGGCTCCGGACCTCTCGAAGGCTCGATGAAGACCCAATTCGAAAGCAACTCGGTCCGCTGGGACGTCTGCGACGCCGAACCCTATTCCGCGATCCGCCTGGGCCGCGAAGGCATGATGGAAAAAATCGACTATTCCATCGTCGACCGCAGCAAGATCGAGCCCGGCTTTGACGGCGAATTCTACGTTCCCTCCTATTTCTACAGCAATGTCATCGCCTATGACGCCGCCCGCTTCGGCGATGACGCGCCCAGCACCTGGGCCGATTTCTGGAATGTCGCGAAGTACCCGGGCAAACGCACCCTCTACAAATGGATGACCGGCGTACTGGAGGCCGCGCTGCTGGCCGATGGCGTGGCGCCTGCTGAGCTTTATCCGCTGGATGTGGACCGCGCGCTGGCCAAGATCGAGGTGCTGAAGCCGCATATCGTCAGCTTCTGGTCCTCCGGCGCCGAAAGTCAGCAGCTGTTGCGCGACGGCGAGGCCTCGATGGGCCTGCTGTGGCACACCCGCGCCAACCTGACCAAGCAGGACACCGAAGGCGAGGTCGACTGGACCTTTGATCAGGGTCTGGTGTCGCCTTCCGGCTGGACTGTGATCAAGGGCAACCCGGCCGGGCTAAAGGCTGCAATGGAGTTCATCGCCCTGGCTCAAAATCCGGACAATCAGGTGACCCTGCTGAACGAGCTGGGTAACGGCCCAGCCAACCCTGCCGCCCATGCGCTGGTTTCGGAAGAAATGAAGCCGGTGGATGCGAGCTCCAAAGAGAACCTGGAGCGGCAGATCGCGCTGCAGGCGGAATGGTACGCCGACCACTACGGCACCGCGCTGGATAAATATCTGGCCCTGGTCAGCAGCTAAGCACTCGGGGAGGGGCAGCAGGATGGCCGCACGGCTCAATATACACACCATAGCCATGTGGCTGCTGCCCGCCCTTTTCCTGGCGGTCTATCTGGCACCGCTCTTGGGCGTCTTTGGCTGGTCTGTCTCTCGGCCTGAGCCCGGAGCCCAGAACTATGTGCGGATGCTGACTGATGCGGATGCGCTCAACATAATGCTGCGCACCGCGCGGGTCTGCATTCTGGTCACCCTTACCTCAGTGCTGATGGCCTACCTTCTGGCCTATCACTGGGTCTTCGGCTCACCCGCGCGCAAGCTGTTCATGGAGTTTTGCATCTTCATCCCCTTCTGGATCTCAGTGCTGATCCGCGCCTTCGGCTGGGTGGTGATCCTGCGCAACAAGGGCATCCTGAACGAGACCCTGCTGTCCATTGGCGCCATCGCCGAACCGCTGACGCTGGTGCGCACTGAATTTTCCGTGGTCCTAGGCATGGTGCATTTCCTGGTGCCCTTTGCAGTCTTCCCGATTGCCTCGATCATGCGCCAGATCGACTCTCGGGTGCTCTTGGCCTCGCGCGGTATGGGTGCCAGCCCGGCCTTCACCTTTTGGAATGTGTTCCTACCACTCACGGTATCCGGCATCCTGGCCTCGGTGATCATCGTCTTTGTCTTTGCCCTTGGCTTCTTCATCACCCCGGCGATCCTCGGTGGCGGTAAAATCGTGATGATTGCGGAATACATCTACATCCAGATGTTCCAAACATCGAACTGGGGCTTTGGCGCCGCGCTCAGCATCGGGGTGCTGGCCGTGGTCGCGGCAATGGCGGGCCTGCTGTTCAGGGTCATCCATCCGGAAAGGCTGGTCAAATGATGCGCAAGCCCCGGAACCTGCAAGGCTGGCTGCTGAAACTTGCCGCCATCCTCACCGGCCTCTTCTTGCTGATGCCGCTGCTGGCTGTGATCCCGGTCTCCTTCACCCCCAAGCGGTTCCTGTCTCTGCCAAAGGGCGACTGGTCCCTGCGCCACTATCGGGCGCTGCTGACAGACGAGGCATGGCTGGCCAGCATATCCGACAGCGTGCTGGTGGCTATGGCCAGCAGCGTGATCGCCACGGTTCTAGCCACCACTTTTGCCTTGGGCCCTTGGTTCCGCCAGCCGTGCTATGGCGGGGCGCTGGTAGGGCTGGCGCTGTTACCAATGGCGGTGCCTCCGGTGGTCTCGGCGGTAATCATCTACTTCCTGCAAGCGCGCATCGGCCTGATCGATACCTATGCGGGGCTGATCCTGACCCATGTGATTATGGTGACTCCCTTTGCGGTGATCGTGATGCTGACCGCCACCTCACAGCTGGACAAATCGCTGGAGCTTGCCTCGCGCAACCTTGGCGCCTCGCGATTGCAGACCACCTTCTGGGTGGTGCTGCCGAACCTCAAATTCGGGCTGTTCTCGGCCTGGTTCCTTAGCTTGGTTCTGTCCTGGGAAGAGATCGCCGTCGCCTTGTTTGTCAGTGGCATCGACGTGATCACCCTGCCGAAACGGATCTGGGATGGGCTGCGCCTCAACGTTGACCCGATCATCGCTGCGGTCTCGGTGATCCTGATAGTGCTGACCACAATCGCCATCGTCGCCAAGGCCCTGTGCGAGCACCGTAAAGACAAGTCCGGCAGTTGAGATCAGGCACAATCGAAAGCACATCCAATGGATATCAGTCAGATTTCCGCTCTATTCGCTCCGGTGATCGGCACGCAGAATATGATCACCGGCGAGCGGCTCGCCTTGCGCAACACCGGCTATTGCGCCGCGAGCTATGACGGTGGCGTGCTGCTGACTCCCGGCTCGGCGCAGGACGTTAGCAAAATTTGCTGGTTGGCTGCCGAACATGGACTGGCAATTGTTCCGCAAGGCGGGTTGACCGGGCTGGTGCAGGGCACTGCCACGGCCCCCGGGCAGGTGGCCTTGTCGCTAGAGAAGATGACCCGGATTCTGGAGCTCGATCCGGTGCAGGGCATTATCACCGCTGAGGCCGGCGTCACCCTGCAGCAGGTAATCGACGCCGCCGAGCCCCTCGGCCTCGCCCCCGGTGTCGACCTGCCGTCGCGCGGCAGCTGCACCCTGGGTGGCCTCGCCTCGACCAATGCTGGCGGCATCCAGGCGATCCGTTACGGCATGGCGCGCGACAACATTTTGGGGCTGGAAGCGGTGCTGGCGGACGGTACGATCCTGGATCTGAACAACACTCTGCTCAAGAACAACGCAGGCTATGACCTGAAGCAGCTGTTCATCGGCTCCGAAGGCACGCTGGGCATCATCACCAAACTCACCCTGCGCCTGCACAGCCGCCCGTCCTCGGTGCAAACTGCGCTGATCGGCTGCGCCGGAACCGAAGATCTGTTTCAAGTGCTGGCCAGCGCCCGCAAAGCCTTTGGAGGCAGCCTCTTGTCATTTGAAGCCATGTGGCCGGAGTTCTTCATCCAAATCGCCACGCATTTGGGCAGCAGCTTGGTGTCGCCCGATTGCGGTATCTACGGGGTGATCGAGACCGGCCACTGGGGCGACACAGAGCACGAGGATGCTCTGACGACCTTTCTGGCCGAATGTTTCGAGGATGGCCTTCTGCAGGACGGCACCGTCGCCCAGTCCGAAACACAGCGCCGCACCATCTGGCAGCTGCGCGAGGGCGCAGACGTGATAGAAAGTCCGAACGGCCCCTGCCTGTCCTACGACGTCGGCCTGCGCCTTCACGATATCCCCGGTTATGTTGAACAGCTGCAAATGCGGATCGCAAAGGATTGCAAGGGAGTCACCTGCTACGTTTTCGGCCACATGGGCGACGGCAACTTGCACATCATGGTAGGGCCTGCCCATGACCCCGCTAGTCACGCCACAATTGACGGCGCTGTCTACGGCGTGCTGCAGCAATTCACAGGCACGACCGTTTCGGCAGAACACGGCATAGGACTCGAAAAACGCATGCATCTGCCGCTTAGCCGCCCCACACCGGCTCTCGCGGCCATGCGACAGCTAAAGACAGCGTTTGACCCCCAATCTACGCTCAACCCCTCCAAAGTGTTTGATGATCTGCCCTGCCTCGCCCTCTCGAAGGAGGATGTGTGATTTGACCAGTCTGAATACTCGCCAAATGTCAGATGCCCGGATACGCGCGAGCAGAATGCCGTTCGGTCCTTCGATCAGCAAACCATTCAGAATCCGACTGACGGTACTCAGGTGAAATTCAGTTTCACGCGCAATCTCAGACAGTGTCATCGGAGCAAGAGCGCGGTCGCCAAGACGGAAATAGGAGCCATGGCGTTTCACGATTTCACCAACTACCCCGTTTCCCGCACGCTACCGCCGCGACGTCGGAATGGCCCTTCTTACACTCACTGACCCGCAGCTGTGCTTTTTGTCGGAAGTAGAGAGGTGCAGGTCATGGATGGGCTAGCCAGCACCGTCGCCACGTGGTTTTGAGCTGATCCGGGGAGTGACTTCGCGACAGTGCCGACCCGTCAGCCTGTAATCCACCCGGAAAATACCAAAAAAGTCAGCAGCTTCCCGGGCTTCAACTTCTGCTAGCCGCCACACAGCCGAAGCTGCCTTATCGAGATCCGTTCTGTGACTGACACTTACTCTATGGAGATCAGCCCCACCGCACGGTCCGTTGACCGGCAGCAACTCAGCCTCTTTGAAGCAATCAGTAAAATTTGCGACCTTTACACGCCAGATGAATGCCAGAACTACTTTTGTTAGGCAGGGTATGTTTTAGAACTTAAGCGTCCAGTCTCAGTGACCCGATGCCCCTTCGCAACTCCTCTTAATTGCCTTGCTGAATAACTAGCTCAGCTAATCCTAGTTCCAAGGGGACTACCGGAGACCATCCCGGTAAAGGGGTACCGCCAGAAAATGGCTCCATAACCTCTTCAGGTCTGTAAGAATGTGCGCCCCAGTGCAAATCGGCTTCCCGGCCGACAATCTGCTCAAGCTTCTGGGCCAGCTCACGAATACTCAATCTGTTGCCGGAGACAGCAAAGTACTCTTGGTGCCCGGTCTTTGATTCAGATGATAGCAGGTGAACCGATGCCTGAATCAAGGCCTCGACAACATCATCAATGTGAATCAGGTCCAGTTTCTGCAGCCCTTCTGAAAGGCAAAGCGTCTGTCCATTGGCAATAGCCTTAGCCAACGACGGCAGCAATCTCGGACGCGGATCTCCAGCTCCGTAAATTACGGACGGTTTGATTGAGATTGCACGGGTAGGCACCGCATGAGTGTAATAGTTCAGCAGTTCAGTCACAGCACGCTTGCTCGCGGCATAAAGACTGGTTGGTGCGATCTTTCCGTCGCTGCTGTACTCTAGGTAAGTTCCAAGGTTAACGATGCGAAGCTCTCCAAGCTGCCGTCCAGCCTCAAACAATGTTGCAGCCAGTTGAACATTGCTTTGCAGCATCGTATCGATGTCGTCTGGACCGTGTGTTGTTTGAACCAAGCCAGCGCAATGGATCATTACGTCCGGGCGGAATTGACAGATTGTTTCAATAGTGTCAGCCGCACAACCAGTTGTTTCCAGTCGCTCAGCTCCTACGCAAAGCGCTATGTTCCGGTTATTTCGCATCAAACAGCCAGTTACGGCATTTATACGGCACAAACGCTCAAGAAGTTTGCCGCCCAGGAAACCTGTTGCCCCTGTCAGCAAAACCCTCTTTCCTTCAAGCGCATTCATAGCTTCAGTCTTCGGGTGTACTGGGTTATCTGCCCAGACACCATTTCTACCCGCTGCTCCAGGCTGCGGCAACTGTACCAGCTTGCTGTGAAGTCCATCATGCCTTGTAAGGATAGTGCCGGTTTCCAATCCAACAGCGCACGGGCGGCCGTGCTGTCCAGCGCCAAGAGCTGGGCTTCATGCGGCCCGCTCTCTGCAGCTGTTTTCCAGGAAAACTTCCCATGCATTTTGGCTGCAAGGCGGTCTGCCAAGTCGCCGACGGGAAGGGCGTCTCCATCCACGGGACCGAAATTCCACCCCTTTGAAAAGAGAGCCGGATCCTCTGCGCCTTTGTACGCCAGTTTCAAGTATCCTTGAAGGGGCTCGAGGACATGCTGCCAAGGGCGTACAGCCCGTGGATTCCTAATCTCCAGAGGTGATCCGGCCAGCATTGACCGCATGGCATCCGGGATCAACCGGTCTTCACTCCAATCTCCGCCACCGATCACATTCCCCGCCCGTGCGCTGCTGATGGACACGCCATGCTCGTCCGCGCGCTCTGTGGGAAAATAGGAATCTCGAAACGCGCTAGTAACCAGCTCCGCGCAGCCTTTGCTGCTCGAATATGGATCATGTCCACCCATCGGATCAATTTCGCGGTAGGCCCAAAGCTGTTCACGGTTTTCATAACATTTGTCGCTGCTAACAACCACAATGCTCCGCAGATCAGCTACAGAACGACAAGCATTCAATAGATGTGCCGTTCCCATGACATTCGTCGCGTAGGTTTCAACCGGGTTTTGGTAGGAGGCGCGAACCAAAGGCTGTGCAGCAAGGTGCAAAACAACCTCAGGATTGAAGGCCCGCAGGGATCTCTTGAGGGTTTCCTCGTCCCGGACATCTCCGATGAGATGATCAAGCCTGGCGCCTAGGCCCAGTTCTTCAAACAAAGGCTTGAACCCGTCGGGCACCTGGCCACTCTCGGGCGCTAAAGAAAACCCTCGGACTTCCGCACCGAGCATAAGAAGCCAATGGGCAAGCCAACTTCCCTTAAACCCTGTGTGCCCGGTCAGAAAAACTCTGCGCCCTTTCCAGAACGCACTTTGTGTCTCCCAGCTCATAACAGCAGGCTCCTTCAATGCAAGCTGAGCGATGGGCGGATCAGCGTACTACCGGTCGCCGGCTTCACAGGGTGCGGATCCCAAGTTTTCCAGGCGGCCCGGCCTTCGTTCCAGAGTTGTTCTAGGTGATTCTTATCTCTTAGGGTGTCCATGGGTTGCCAGAATCCGTCATGATGAAAAGCCGCCATCTGCCCCTGCGAAACAAGCCGCCGCATAGGACTATCCTCCCACATGTCAGCGTCTCCATCGATCACATCCAAGGCTTCCGGTTCGAGCACGAAAAAACCGCCATTGATCCGTCCGCCTTCCCCTTTCGGTTTCTCGACAAAACCGGCGACCCGGGTGTCGTCCAAATCAAGCAGTCCAAACCTGCCCGGAGGAGCAACCGCTGTAACTGTCGACTTCAGGCCGTGAGAGCGATGGAAGGAAACCAATTCCTCGATGTTGATATCCCCGACCCCGTCGCCGTAGGTCATACAAAATGTGCCATCGATCAAATGGGAAATTCTCTTCAGGCGGCCGCCGGTCATTGTGTGCTCGCCGGTGTCAATCAGGCTGATGCGCCAAGGCTCTACCGCTGCGCGGTGTACTTCGACAGAGCCGGATGACATATCAATAGTAACGTCGGAGGTCTGTAGAGCGTAATTGGCAAAAAACTCCTTGATGACGTATCCTTTGTAGCCGAGGCAGATCACAAAATCCGTGATACCAAAGGATGTGTAAATTTTCATGATATGCCACAGGATCGGACGGCCGCCGATTTCGACCATAGGCTTTGGTTTCAGGCTGGTTTCTTCTGAGAGACGGGTGCCCAGCCCGCCCGCGAGGATGACGGCTTTCATTCTACGGCAACCTTTGCAGATTGAAGTTGGTTTTTTGTGACCTTTGCGAGTGTATCCACCATGTAGTCTAAATGGTCACCGGACAGGCCCGGCCAGACACCGATCCAGAACGCGTCCGCCATGACCTTATCCGTCACGTCCAACGGCCCGCTCACGCGGTAGTTGGCCCGTGCGAAAGCAGGCTGGCGGATCAGATTGCCGGCAAAAAGCATCCGTGTCCCGACCTTCTGGTCCTCTAATGCGGCGGTTACATCGCGCCGTAGCAGCGGTACCCCATCCCGTATCGTCAGCAGGAATCCGAACCACGATGGATTTGTACCGGGGGTCGACTGAGGCAGGTGGTAATATTCATCCAGGCCAGCTCGTTTCATCCGCTCGGTTAGACCAATGAAATTCTTCCGCCTTATTTCAACGAAATCGTCCAATTTCCCAAGCTGGCTTAGCCCGACGGCCGCCTGCATGTCGGAAACTTTCAAATTGTATCCAATGTGGCTGTAAATATACTTGTGGTCGTAACCGTCCGGCAGGTCCCCGAGTTGCCAATCGAACCGTTTGCCACAGGTATTATCCTTCCCAGGCGCGCAATAGCAGTCCCGCCCCCAATCGCGGAAGCTTTCGCAAATGCGGGCTAGGCGGATGCTGTTCATCAATATGGCTCCGCCTTCACCCATAGTGATATGATGTGCGGGATAAAAGCTGAGTGTCGCTAGGTCTCCAAAGGTGCCGACCCCCTTTTCGGAGCCGTCCGGCATCAGAACGCTGGCGCCAAAGGCGTCGCAGCAATCTTCGATCAGGTAAAGGTCATGCGCTTTGCAAAGCTCTGAGATCCGGATGACATCGAATGGGTTGCCAAGGCTGTGTGCAATCATGATTGCGCGTGTATTAGAGGTAATTGCCGCTTCCACTAGATCGACATTCACATTGTGCGTCTCAAGATCGACATCCACAAAAACGGGTATGCAGCCGTTCTGGATGATCGGAGTCACAGTTGTCGGAAAGCCGGCTGCAACAGTGATGACTTCCGATCCTGGCTCGATCCGCTTTGATCCAAGTTTCCATGATGTCAGCGTCGAGAAGGCCAGCAGGTTCGCAGCCGAGCCGGACACCGTGAGTTTAGAAAGCTTCGTACCAAATTTGGCTGCCAGGCGATCTTCGAAACTGTCAGCATAACGTCCCGCTGTCAGCCACATGTCCAAGCCGGCGTCTATCAGGCTGGCACAATCTTCTCCGTCCAGTACTTTCCCTGACGGTGGAATGTAAGTCTCACCGGGCTGGAATTCAGGCAGCGGCTGAGCCTAAAAATAGGCCTTGGCATCTGCGACGATTTGTTCGCGGGATCTAACGTTCACATTCACTGACCTTCTGGCTGATGCTGCACCGGTTGAGAGACTTGTCATTTTAGTTGCAACATGCGGACTTCAGACCGCTGCATTTATGTTCAGCCATTAGTAATCCGAGTTTGGTTAATGTAATCTTTCCCGTAGCGCCAAACTTTCCTAATTTTTCATCACGCCGAAGGCTGTGGTGCCGGAGATTAGTCAAACGGTCATAGCTTCCTCAATTCTGGCCAGCACTTCTGTTTCATGCTGCAAGTCCTCGGGGATGAGCCTGCGGAGCCAAGCAGATTGCCCGAGGTAGTTGCCCATAAAGCCTCTTCGGGTAAGCTCGAAGCTTTCCCGGCTTAACAGTGCTTTTGAGGCAACCAGGTACTGCAGCAAGCCATAATAGACATTTACTTTGTTTTCCCAGGCACCATCATCGCCAACTTCTGCAGAGAAATAGTTGAGAGGGTAGTCAAAAAAAACAGCCTCTCCGCTTTCAACAGCGCACATGAAAGGAACCGCGTAGAGATGCAGAGTTCCTCTGAACGCGGGCAGCTGGTCTAGCAAGCCTGTAATGTGGCTGGATTTGTAGAGCATCCCCACATGCCTAGGCAAAAGCCCCAGGAACCGCCTGCGGAGCGCTTCGGGGTCATCGGTGAGAGCAGGCAAGTTGTAGGCTGCCGAGGAGATGGAGTATCGCATCTCCATACCATCAGGGCTATCTGTTTTATACTCGAAGTGATTAAAATGAACAGCTGCCTTGTCTTGCCGCGCCGCGACTTCGAGAAGATCCAGCGCATTGACCGGCCCGCAGTTAAATAGGTCGTCGTCGCTGCAGCTAAACACAAAATCAAAAGCCCCAGCATAATCCTTGTAGAAGTAGAACAGGTTGTCGTCGAAACCTGTTCCCTTGTTCAGGATGTAACGGTCGCAAAGCTGTTGGATGATGTCACTAGCTGGGTTATTCGGGTCGGAGTCCGTAACGAAAACGCTGTACTCTGCTTGTCCCATGTATGTTTCGCGCAGTTCCGCAAGCTGAGACAATAAACGCACGAGTTGAACATTCCGCCTATATGTCGGGATGACGATACATATCTTCACAGGGGGCTCCTCCACTCATTTTGAAACTTGATAGATTTTTAATATAGGTAGCTCGGCAAGCCTGAAAGGCGCTGCCGGGCCTTGCGGATCTGAGAGTAAATCGTGTGGCTACAACTAGGTCTTCTTCCTAGGAAGAAATCGTAAAAAAATCGTCTAAAGTCGTCGTTTGATGAGCCTACTATCAGCAATTCAGGATGGCTCTGTCGTGACAAAGTTCACTGATGTGAACAAGAACGCCGTTAGACCGCGCATGCAGCTAACTCTGCGCCAGTGGCGTCTCCTTGGTGATCGCTCTGGCAATAGAGCAAAGGAATAGCCAGCTCGACGAGTTTCGCTGCGTCATCAGTCACCGAGACCAGTTGCGTATAGGGGCGGTATCCTGCGCTACGACCTGCATCCATTGATATGGCGTGTCGCATCAGTAAACTTGTGCAGGTCAGCGGCGTATTCCCACACTAACCGGTATGGCCGGTTCGATGTCGATTTGGAAAAGAGGATCGACTTCGGAGCGATGGCCACATGACCAGCGTATCAAAGAAGAGCATACGCAAAAGAAGCAGCCGAAAGTAACAAATCAGAATGTCAGCTTCCAGAATTCGCCAGCTCTTGGGGCGGTACAAATGCACAAACTTCTTCGAGGCAATCGAGGTATTCTCGGAACCCCGCAGTCCCATTTTCAGAAAGGCGAGAGGCGGTATATGATCTCGCCTCGACAATGGATCGCGGTGCCCGCATCGACCGCTGTTTCAGCTCGGTTCTGGTACCCCGCGCCGCCCGCGCCAGCGGGTCAGTCACTGTTCAGCTCGGCGGCTTTTGGGGGAGATCTGATGGCCGAGGCCAAGGTCAACCTGACCGGCATCAGGCCCGAACTAGAAGGCGAATGGTTGATCACCAGCGTCACCCACCGCCTCGGCACCACACTCACAACCAGTTTCAAAGCAGAACGCGACAACGAGAAGGCCAAGACATGAACGTAAATCTGGACACTGAATGGTATCGCCGGGGCGGCACGCGCAGCTATGTCACCACGCGCGATCTGACCTGGAGCATTGGCAAGAAAGACAGCGGCTGGCTCTTGACCATCCCGGCAGGCCGCGAGTTTGAAAGCTCGGTTCCCGGCTGGCTGCATTGGCTGTTTTCCCCTGACGATCCCTATTTCCTGAAATCCGCCGTCATCC
This sequence comes from Phaeobacter sp. HS011, assembly GCF_018101215.1. NCBI lineage: Bacteria > Pseudomonadati > Pseudomonadota > Alphaproteobacteria > Rhodobacterales > Roseobacteraceae > Phaeobacter > Phaeobacter sp. HS011. The sequence continues at coordinate 241,296 of NZ_JAGEUF010000003.1, forward strand.
ACGACACCCTGCTGGAAGAGGGTTATCGCGTGGCCTTTGCCGACAGCCAGTGGTTTGAGGCAGCACTAAGCGAACACGCCCCCGCCCTGCGCACCTGGGCCGCCTATGGCGCCATGCGCGCCCGCCGGTTCTGGAAATGGGCACTACGAATTCCCGCATGAAACCGGGAGGCAAAAGGGCGCTGACGCATCCTTTTGCACGGGGTCACGCTCTCACACTTGCCCCCGCCGACCAGCTCACACTTATGGCCGCCCCCTGCCCTCGCGAGGACACGGCCTCTTTGGAGTGATTCCACTTGGAGCTGCAAGACCTACGCTGCGGTGAATGCCGCAGATTGTTATTCAAAATCGAGCCTGGCGCCCTTAGCGGCACGCTCGCCATCAAGTGCCCCAGATGTAAGGCACACAATACCTTGAGGCCCGCGAGCCCTTTACCAGAGCGCCGAACAGATGAGCGCAATGGGAATAGCAAAGAGAATGCACAGCGCCACTTTCAAAACCACGACAGCCCGACCGGGCTTCAACATTCATCAGGGTGATGCCCTTTCATTCATGGATGGCCTCGCCACCGCCAGTGTAGGGGGGGTCTTTGCAGATCCACCCTATTCGTCAGGTGGTAGTCAAAGAATGGTAACCACCGCCTCTGGTCGAAAATACTGCGGAACCGGTAGCAGCAGCCGAGATCTTGCCGACTTCGCAGGAGAAACCATGGATCAACGCTCAAATCTCAGGTTCACGATTACCTGGCTCAGCTTGGCCCGCCGGGTTATTCAGCCTGGCGGGTACTTTGGGATCTTCTGCGACTGGCGGCAGCTTCCCCTTTTTACCGATGCCGCTCAAATTGCTGGTCTGCATTGGAAAGGAATAAGCGTATGGGACAAGACCGAAGGCACCCGACCCAATAAGGGCGCCTACCGGGCGCAATGCGAATACATCGTTTGGGGCACCAACGGGCCAAAGAGGAAGGATGCCAGGAAGATCTTGCCCGGTTGCTTCAGGAAATCGAATATCAGTCGGGACAAGCTGCACCAGACCCAAAAGCCGGTCGAAGTCATGGAGTGGCTCTTGGCTATTACTGATGATGACGCTGTGATCCTTGATCCGTTCATGGGAAGCGGCACAACAGGGATCGCCGCGATGAACACGGGCCGACCGTTTCTCGGCTGCGAGTTGGTCCCAGAGATCTATCGTATCGCTGAAAATCGGCTCACTGATCATGTGTCAGCTATCGCAGCCTAAACGTTCAACACCGTATTAAAGACCGTTTAAACGGGCAGTGGTTTCGACGGTTTTAAACGGTTGGCGGTCTCTGCCTTGCAGTTTTGCAAATTGAGCTGTCCGAAGCTGTCCCGCTCATCCGGCGGGGCAGCACACCGCCCCCGCAAACAGCAGGCCCCTAAAATACTATGCAGAGCCAGGATGTTGCGCTAAAGACGGGCAATATTTGAAGAACGGTTTGCTGCAACGGGAAGTGTCCGAGTTTGCAAACGGAAGTGTCCCGCTACACCCGCTACAGAAGTGTCCCGCTACAATCAAACACTTAAACCTAAGCAAACCCCCTTATGTGAAAAAGATTTACATTAAGCCTTGAAACCAAGCCCGGGGACTCCGATATTCCATAATGTGAAGCGCATTTACATAGACGCCGCACCTTGCAACGTTAACCTGGAGACCCCGATGACGAGTTATACCTCAACCGCCCCGCAGCCGTCCGAACAGGGCTGGTTTTCCCGCAGCGAATCCTGGCTGGACAGCAAGGGCAAAGGCGCCTGGATCGCAGCGATGGTCCTTGGCTTCGTGTTTTTCTGGCCGGTTGGCCTGGCCCTCTTGTTTTACATGATCTGGAGCAAACGTATGTTCTCAAAATCCTGCAGCACGCGCCGTAAATCCTGGGCCCGCCATGGCATGTCGGCGATGACCCCGTCCGGCAATAGCGCCTTTGACGCCTACAAAGCGGACACATTGCAGCGCCTGGAACAGGAGCAGCATGATTTCGAAGCCTTCCTGCAGCGCCTGCGCGCCGCGAAGGACAAATCCGAATTCGATGAGTTCATGCATGAGCGCGCGCTGCAGAACGACGATGAGGCTATCGAACTCGACGACGAGAATGACGACGACAGCGGCTCCCGTCGAAGCAAGCGTCACTGACCTCCGCCCCGCCCCCCGCCTCGCCCCGTCAGGGGCGGGGCAAATGCGCACCCAAACCGCCGCCGCCTCTCGCAGGCTACAGCCCCCAAAAAATATCCCGAGATAAAGCCAGAAGGAGGCTTTGATGACCGCCCTGCCCGACCCGGACTATCAGGCCGATTTTTACCAGTTTGTTGCCTCAAAACGCCTGTTCGCCTGGCTGATGGACAGCGTATTGATCACGCTTCTGGCCAGTGTCGCGGTGGTTTTCACCGCCTTCACCGGGCTGTTCATCTGGCCGTTACTCTATCTGGTCATCGGCTTCATCTACCGCGCAGTCACCATCGCAGCAGGCTCCGCCACCTGGGGGATGCTCATCGCAGGGATTGAGTTGCGGGACCTATCGGGGCGCAAGCTTGATGGCCAGGGTGCGTTGCTGCATACCGCCGGATATTCGATCTCAATGGCCTTTCCGGTGCTGCAGGTTATCTCCATCCTGATGATGCTGATGTCTGCGCGCGGTCAGGGGCTGACGGATGCGGTGCTTGGCACGGTGATGCTGAACCGGCGCAGATAACCGGCAAGCTGAGCTACAGGACATTGGCCCAAAAACGCGGACCCAAACAGACAATCAAAATCTGTAAACCTTAATCGAAACTGGCCTCTTGGCGCATGGCGGCGGCGTTGCTATCATCGAAGCCAACCTAGTGGCCAGAGTGCCCCGCTCTGTCAGCGCACCAGCGCGACAACGGGGCTTTTTGCGCCAAGACCAAACGGACACCCACCCGCCTGATGCGCCATACTCTGCCGATTGCCCCACAGTTCTACGTGACTGCGCCGCAGCCCTGCCCCTATCTGGCAGATCGGATGGAGCGTAAGCTGTTCACCGCACTTCAGGGCGACGGGGTTGAGCAGCTTAACAACAGCCTATCACAACAGGGCTTTCGCCGTTCCCAGAATGTCCTCTATCGGCCGTCCTGCTCGGACTGCTCCGCCTGCCTGTCGGCCCGGATCAATGTTGCCGACTTCAAAGCGAGCCGTGGTCAGAAACGAACTCTGCGACGCAATTCCGAACTGGAGCGGCGCGCCACCTCTCCCTGGGCGACGGAAGATCAATACGCGCTGTTCCGCACCTATCTGGACAGCCGCCATGCCGATGGCGGGATGGCCGATATGGATGTCTTTGAATACGCTGCCATGATCGAAGAAACGCCGATCCGCAGTCGGGTGGTGGAATACAATCATCGCGAGACCAATGCGCTGACCGCCGTATCGCTCACCGATGTGCTCGAGGATGGGCTGAGCATGGTCTATTCCTTCTACCAGCCCGATCTGCCACAGAACTCGCTTGGCACGTTCATGATCCTAGATCATATCGAAATCGCGCGTGAGGCCGGGTTGCCTTATGTTTACCTCGGCTATTGGGTCCCGGGCAGCGCCAAGATGGGCTACAAGGCGAAGTTCACCGGACTTGAGGTCTATCACCGCGGTGCCTGGCAGCCGATGACTGACCCCGACGCCTTCGACGACACGGCGCATCCCCTGTCGACCGATCCGATCGCAGAACAGGTCGCCAATATCCACCTGCCGGATTCGCGCAACCACAGCAGGTAACACGGTGCAGACCCTCCACGCCGTCACCCTTGTGATCCCCGACTACGACGAGGCGATTGCGTTCTATTGCGGGACGCTTGGCTGGCAACTGGCCGAGGACATTGACCAGGGGCGCAAACGTTGGGTGCGGATCCTGCCGCCCGGCGCCAGCCAAGGCAGCCTCATTCTGGCACGCGCAGACAGCGCTGCGCAGCAGGCAATTATTGGCAATCAATTTGGTGGGCGCGTCGGATTGTTCCTGTGCACCGACGATTTCACCCGCGATCACGCCGCGATGCTGGCCGCAGGTGTCAGGTTCGAGGAGGCGCCGCGCCACGAACCCTATGGCTGCGTCGCTGTTTGGCGCGACCCATTCGGCAATCGCTGGGATCTACTTCAGCTTACCTGAGCAGGCGCGCGCACCCGTCTTCTGGTCTGAAATATGCCATGGTGATTGCCCCCAGGGCGCAGAGAGACAGCGCCCCTCCACAACATCCTGCAGGCATAAGAAAGGGCCCTCCGCGTGGAGGGCCCTTTGATCTGACGATTGAGACGAGATCAGTTTGGCATCAGCGCCGGCACGATGGTCACGATCGACGGGAACATCCAAAGGATTCCCAGACCAACCACCTGGATCAGCACAAACGGCAGGACCCCACGGTAGATATGCGCCGTTGTCACCTCTTTTGGGGCCACCCCACGCAGATAGAACAGCGCAAAGCCAAAGGGAGGCGTCAGGAACGACGTCTGCAGGTTCACTGCCACCATGATGGTCACCCACTTCGGATCGAAAGACCCGCCATAGATCACCGGCCCCACAATGGGGATCACGATGTAGATGATCTCAAGGAAGTCCAACACGAACCCAAGAATGAACAGCACCACCATCACGATCAAAAAGACCTTCAACTCGCTGTCAAAGCTCTTCAGGAACTGCTGGATATAATGCTCCCCTCCAAAGGAGATCACCACAAGGTTCAACAGCTGCGAGCCGATCAGGATGGTGAACACCATCGATGTGACCTTGGCCGTCTCGCGCACGACCGGGGTCAGAACCCCGCCCTTGAACAGCACCCAGCAGCCATACAGCAGACCAAACAGCGCGAACAGATAGGCCCCGTAGGCCACGCCAAAGGCGATGACCGTTTCGGCTGACACGCCGCTACGACCGTTGATGCGCAGGTCAAAGTTCACGCCCACCAGAATACAGATTGCCACCGCAAAGGTTGCCCAGATGATGATCTTGCCGGATTTGCCCTGATCCTGAAGCTTGCGGTAGGCCGCCAGCATAATGGCGCCACCTGCCCCCAGCGCCGCAGCCGGCGTCGGGTTGGTAATACCGCCCAGAATGGACCCCAGCACCGCAACGATCAGAATCAGCGGCGGGAATACGACACGGATCAGATCGTTTCTGGCACTGCGCCCCGCAGCGACCCTGCACCCGTAAAGGGCCAGAAGCGTCGGCAGCGCGATCAGCAGAACGGTGATACCCGGGCTGGTGGTCGGAGCAATTGCCACAACATCTACCAACGCGATCAGCAGAACACCAATCGCACCAAGGATCAGCGGCTTGGGATCAGACGAAGGCGAGACGCCACGCCCCACAGCCAGAACCAGCCCCATCAGAACCATCAGCACGGTCAGACCGGTGCCGATTGGCGCTGCGGCGTCAATCTTGGCGATCTTGGCAGCTTCCAGCTCTTCCTCTGTCAGCTTGGTTGCTTGGGTCACGCCGCCAGCCGCATCAATCGCGTCCTGTTCGGTAACCGCCGCGTCCCAGGCCTCCTGACCATGCAGGTCAATCATCGCCGCCTTGCACTGATCACCAACGTTGGTACGCAGCGCTGCGGTCTGACCTGCATCGGAGAAGGCCGAAACATTGACGTTCTGGCTGCCGATCAGGTTCACCTGGCCAAGCAACATAGCACCTGCAATCAGCGCGACCGGTACACCAAGGAACCAGGTCAGGCCTTCCCCACGGGTGATCGGCTCGCCGGTGCCGCCTTCCAGAACCACCGCAGGGGCTTTTTCCGGATTCAGCAATGCATAGCCAAAGGCATACAGGGCATAGAGCAATGCTAGCATGATGCCCGGCAACAGTGCCGCCTGAAACAGGGTGCCGACCGACACAACCGCAGGCTCCCCCAGATAGGTCAGCGCGTCAGAACAACCGAACTCCTGCGCGCGGGCTTCCTGCGCGGTGGAGTAGAGATCCCCCGCCAGGGTGCCCAGCAGAACGATCACGATCGACGGCGGAATAATCTGGCCGAGTGTCCCGGAGGCCGCAATCACCCCTGTCGCCAGCTCTGGCGAATAGTTGTTGCGCAACATGGTTGGCAGCGCCAGCAGGCCCATGGTCACAACGGTTGCGCCCACGATCCCAGTTGAGGCTGCCAAAAACGCGCCCACAACCACAATCGATACCGCCAGACCGCCGGGCAGCGGGCCAAAGACGCGCGCCATGGTGGTCAGAAGATCATTGGCGATCTTGGAGCGTTCCAGCGTGATCCCCATCAGAACAAACATCAGCACGGCCAGCAGGGTCTCAATCGACGCCCCCGCCAGAACACGTTCGTTCATCCGGTTCACAATGAAGGAGATGTTGCGGTCCATCGCAACTTCCCAGCCTTGTGGGAAGACGGCCTCGGCGACGCGTGGCAGGTCGGGGTATCGGAAGACCGAAACAGAATCCGGCTTCACGCCGGAATTCACCAGATCCCGATAGACCTGCGACGAGGTGTCGATGGCCTGGTGAACAAGGATCCCGGCGCTGTCTAGCGCCGCAATGATCCCGAAGGAGATGACCCCGGCTCCCCCGATGGCAAAGGCCACCGGAAAGCCGGAAAGAATACCGCCAAAAAGGCAGAAGAAGACAATGATCAGGCCGATTTCAACGCCATCAAGTCCGAATAGCATGGGGGCTGTCCCTTATTTAATGCGCGCCTTCATAGGCTTCTTCACCTTCACCAAGGCTGTCCTTGTCGAGGTGTTTATTCTCACTGCCGGGGCCTTCCACGAACTCAAGGAACGAGCGGTAGAAAAACGCGATGGCATGCAGGAAGACGATACCGGCGAAGATCACCAGCAGGATCTTGAACAGGAAATACCCGTTGAACCCGTTGGGGCTGAAACCGATGGTTTCCACATTCCAGCGCAGGGCCCGTGACTTCATCACCAGCCGGTCCAGAGTGTCAGAGGCGGAGGGTTTTGGCACGATCAGATGGCGCCACAGGAAGAACCAGCCATACATCCACGTCAGCACCGCGGCAGGCATCATGAAGATCAGCGATCCCAGCATGTCCACAACGCGTTTGGCGCGGAAGCTGATACCGGAATAGATCAGATCCACCCGCACATGACCGCCCTGTACGAACGTGTACGTCACGCAAAGACAGACCACCAAAGCATTGTAAAGCTTCAGTTCTTCCGCAAACCAGCTGATGTCTTTTTCCAGCGCGATGCCCAGACCAAAGCTCATATCCGGGCGCGCAAACACCCGCTGCATGAACACGATCACAATCTGCTGCAGTACCATCAGCAGGCCCGCCCAGGCAAACAGTCGACCCAGCGTGTTGGCAAAGCCCTCCAGCCCGCGCACGACACCCCACATGATGGAATGGCGATAGATGCCGACAGCCGTCAGCACCAGAAACGCGGTAAACACCACAAAGAAGAACTCAACCGACCCGCCATAGTAGACAAACCGCATGACGGAGGCCTTGTCCGACCAATCGAGCCAGAGCTGCGGGTTGGCGACGGCATAGCCGAAATTATAAAAGGCGCCCGCGATGTTCTGGACCAGCCAGATCAGGCCGCCCAGTAAGGCTCCAAAAAAGGAAACGCCACTTTCGTCCTGCATTTTTCCCTCGAATAAATGCGTGCAGCGCAGGCCTTTTGATTGTCATCTTTGGGATAAAATCAGGCGCGCACGGATCATTGGACCCGATGGGCATAGATGGTCACGACCATCCCTGCCGGCTGCAATTGCGAAAGGATCCCCCGCCGCTGCGGAGGATCCGATTGAAACCACTCGAAGAGGGTTAGCCCAGAACGCGGTCGCGCTGAACGCGATAGGCACCTTCGGATTTGGTAATCCAGCCGGAGGAGGCCTTCATGGACTCTTCGACGCTGCCGCGGATTTTCGCGAACAGCTCATCGCCCATGAACTCGTCCAGGGTTTCCTTGGTCGCGGAACCGAAGGCATCCCAGACGCTGTCAGGGAATTCCAGGGTCTTCACGCCGCCGGACTGCAGGCGCTGCAGCGCTGCACCGTTGTTGTTCATGAACTGCGCCAGGCTCCACTGGTGGCCAGCGGCGGACGCCATTTCAATGACCTTCTGGTGCGCGGGCGACAGGCCTTCAAAGACGTCACGGTTGGTGGCAACCGACAGCGCCGCGCCCGGCTCGTGGAAGCCAGCGGTGTAGTAGGTCTTGGTGATTTCCTGGAAACCGGCTTTCTCGTCCGCCCAGGGGCCAATCCACTCGGTGCCGTCAATCGCGCCGGAGGACAGCGCCTGATACACTTCAGAACCAGGGATGTTCTGCACGGAGGCGCCCAGTTTACCCAGAGCCTTGCCGCCCAGACCTGGCATCCGGAATTTCAGGCCGTTGAAATCTTCGGGGCCCTTGATTTCCTTGTTGTACCAGCCGCCGGCCTGCGGGCCGGTGTTGCCGCCGATGAAGGACTTGAGGCCGAAAATCTGGCCCAGTTCGTCATGCAGCGCATGGCCGTCGCCATGGTAGTACCAGTTGGTCAGTTCCTGCGGAGTCATGCCAAAAGGCACGGCGGTGAAATAAGCATAGCCCGGGTGCTGGCCGGTGAAATAATAGTCGGCACCATGGTACATGTCGGCCTGGCCTGCGGTCACGGCGTCGAACACTTCGAACGCGCCGACCAGCTCGCCTGCGGCCTTCACATCAACGGTCAGGTCGCCACCGGACATGGCAGTGATGGCATCGGCAACATACTGCGCCGAGTCATGCACGCCTGCGAGGCCACGACCCCAGGTGGTGACCATGGTCAGGGTGCGCTTACCCTGTGCATAGGCTGGTGCGGCCAGAGTGGTTGCTGCAGCGGCGCTGCCCCCCAGCGCGGATGTCTTCAAAAAGGAACGACGATCCATAGGTTTCTCCTCCCATTTAATTGGATTGCCTTGGGTCTGCGCCCAAGGCGGGTCTTGTCGAGTGGGGCAAGCCTAGCCGCACCCTGCGTCATGTGAATACCTACTACTGCGTAGAAAACCGCAATTTGGCCAAATTTTTTGGCCAAAATCCGGGCAGGCTGTGACTGCGGCGCGGAGGCGTCGGACTTTCGTGCGGTGACCGCACCAATGGGGGCTTTGATTCTCAAATCGGATTGCGTAACGATTCGACCATGCGTCTGATCCCCGATTTCCTGCGACCGAACTACGCCCAGAAACTCTCTCTGCTGGCCACCTTGCCGCTGATTGTCGCCGGGGCGGCCATTGCGGTTCTGGTCGCCATACAGTCCCGCGCGCTTGCCGAACGGGAAATCAAGGCGCTGGAACAGCAGCTGTTGCAGGCCAAGAAGGCCGAACTGCGCAATTATGTGACCCAGGCCCGCAACGGGTTCTCGCATATCTACGGGCTGGCCGCGCCCGATGACGAAGAGGCCAAAGAAAAAGTAACCCAGATCCTCAGCGCGATGATCTACGACCGGGACGGGTTCTTCTTTGTCTATGATTACGACGGCACCAATCTGGTTAGCCCACGGCAAACCGAATATATCAACAAGAATTGGCGCGGTCTGACCGACAGTCGCGGCACGCCCGTGGTGGATGAATTCATCCACCTGGCCCGTCAGGGGGCCGGCTGGCACACTTTCATGTGGGAAAAACCCTCCACCGGCGAAGAGGCGCAGATGGTGGCCTATGTACTAGGGCTACAGGACTGGCGGTGGGCGATCGGAACCGGGGTGTTTATTGACGATGTGCTGGCCTCTGTCGCGGCCTCCCGCGCCGAGGTTGAGACCCGAATTCGCCGCACCTTCTATTATATCGGCGGCATCACCCTCTTTGCGCTGGGTCTGGTCTTTGCCTCCGGCATGGTGCTGAACATTCGCGAACGCCGATTGGCCGATGCCAAGCTGAAAGAACTGACCCAGCGGGTCTTTGACGCCCAGGAAGAGGAACGCGGCCGCGTCGCGCGCGAGCTGCACGACGGGATCAGCCAGCTTCTGGTCGGGGTGCGCTACGCTCTGGACAATGCCCGCAGGCGACTGTCACGCGGCGACTTCGACCATGTCGATGCCCCGTTGAACAAGGGGATTTCACATCTGGGTACTGCCATCACCGAGGTCCGCCGCATCAGCCGCGACCTGCGCCCCGGTGTGCTGGATGATCTGGGTCTGGGACCGGCGCTGAAGGCGCTGACCGATGACTTTGCCACCCGCACCGGCATTGAGACGCGGTTCAGCACCGTGGTGTTCCGCAACCGTCTGGACGCGGATGCCAAGATCGCGCTCTACCGGATTGCGCAGGAGGCGCTGACCAATATCGAACGCCACGCCGAGGCCACCGAGGTCAGCATGGACCTGCGTGGCCATGCCCGCGGTGCTACCATGCGGATCACCGATAATGGCCGCGGCCTCCCACCAGTGCAGGACCGCGGTGGGCCGGGTATCGGGCTGCGCAATATGCAGGAACGGATCGAACAGCTTGACGGCACCCTCAGGATTTTGTCATCACGGGGCACGCAAAGTGGCACGGTGATTGAGGTTCTGCTGCCGCTGAGCCATCTTCTGCCGCCCGGAGACGCGGCCAACGCGACCTCCAAACGGGTGTCCTGAGCCAAACCGCGCCCTGCCCGATCTGCCATCGCAGCATAGGGCAACAGGAACCGCACAAGCCACATGAGGGGCGATCATGCCAAACACCATTCGCGTTCTGATCGTAGACGATCACCCAATGGTCGCCGAGGGCATTCAGTCCATCCTCGAAAGCTATGACGACATCGAAGTGGTGGGCATTCCCAGCAATGGCGAAGAGGCCGTGACCGAGGCCCGCGCGCTGAAACCGGATGTGATCCTGATGGATCTGAACATGCCGAAACTGGGCGGGCTGAGTGCGACAGAAATCATCCTGGAACAATCCCCCGCCACCCGTATCCTTATTCTGTCGATGCACGACAGTCCGGAATATATCTCCAGCGCGCTGGCCCATGGCGCCATGGGTTATGTGCTGAAAGATGTCCCAACCGAAGAGATCCGTCAGGCCATCGACACCGTGATGCGCGGCGAGACCTATCTCTGCACCGGTGCCGAAGGCTCGCTGAAGCCCAAAGATGATCCTGACCGTGAGGCGCTCACAGGGCGCGAGCAGACCATCCTGCTGGAGCTGGCTCAGGGCAAATCCAACAAGGATGTGGCCTTGGCATTGGATATTTCAGTGCGCACCGTGGAGACCCATCGCAAGAACATCAAACGCAAGCTTGGCATCTCTTCCACCGCAGGGCTGACACGCTATGCACTGGAACATGGTGTGCTGCAGGGCACCGGTCACAGTTTCTGACCCGCCCGCCGGTGATGTCGCATAAAGGCTCCTCGTAACGCTGCATTGCAGCAGAAATATCGAAAAATTAGGTCCACAGCCGGACATATCGTCGACGAAAGACGCCTGAGATCAATCAAAACACCGGGGCTGGCCTGCCCCGAATTGGGAAATCAGGACCGAAATGGCACGGTTCACACCGCCCAAAACCGTAATAATGTCGCCGCGCCGCACATTGGCGCAATAAAATGTCCCAAACTGGGGTGTTTTCGGTTCATTTCCCTGTTGACGCCCCCCGCCACCGGTCCTAAGGTCCGCTTCAACGCTAAAGGAGCCAAGACGATGAAAATCCTAGTCGTAGTCGTAGGAACCACGCGCATGGGCCGGTAACGGTACACCATAATCGAACCCATGCGCCTCCGACCAGAAATCGGGGGCTTTTTTTATGCGAAACAGAACGATGCCGCCAATTGGAGCTAAAGCAGATGAAACGTGAGATGACCGGCGCAAAAATGGTTGTTCAGGCCCTGAAGGATCAGGGGGTGGACACGGTCTTTGGCTATCCCGGCGGTGCTGTTCTGCCGATTTATGACGAGATCTTTTTGCAGAATGATATCCGGCACATTCTGGTGCGCCACGAACAGGGCGCGGTGCACGCCGCCGAGGGCTATGCCCGCTCCACCGGCAAGCCCGGTGTTGTTCTGGTGACCTCTGGCCCCGGTGCCACCAATGCGGTGACCGGCCTCACAGACGCCTTGCTCGACTCCATTCCGCTGGTGGTTCTGACCGGCCAGGTGCCGACCTTCATGATCGGCTCCGACGCCTTTCAGGAAGCAGACACCGTGGGCATCACCCGCCCCTGTACCAAACACAACTGGCTGGTGAAGGACACCGAGAAGCTGGCAGGTACCCTGCATGAGGCCTTCCACGTGGCCACTGCCGGCCGCCCCGGTCCGGTACTGATCGACATCCCGAAGGATGTGCAGTTTGCCACCGGCACCTATCAGGGTCCCAAACCCGCCGCGTCGCATTACCAGCCGCCAGTAAAGGGCGATCTGGAGGCCATCACCGAGCTGGTCGCTGCGATGGAAACCGCCAAGCGCCCGGTGTTCTACACCGGCGGCGGTGTCATCAACTCCGGCCCCGGCGCCAGCCAGCTGCTGCGCGAACTCGCCGAAGCGACGGGCATTCCGGTGACCTCGACCCTGATGGGTCTCGGCGCCTATCCGGCCTCCGGCAAAAACTGGCTGGGGATGCTGGGCATGCACGGGTTGTATGAGGCCAATATGGCGATGCATGATTGCGATCTGATGATCAATATCGGCGCGCGGTTTGATGACCGCATCACCGGCCGCCTTGATGCCTTCAGCCCGAATTCAACCAAGGCGCATATTGATATCGACCCCTCGTCGATCAACAAGGTGATCCGCGTGGATATCCCGATTGTCGGCGACATCGGCCATGTGCTTGAAGATGTTCTGAAGGTTTGGAAAAGCCGCGGCCGCAAGGTGGACAGCGCCGCCATTGCCAAATGGCAGGAACAGATCACTGAGTGGCGCGATATCCGCTGCCTCGCCTACACCGGCTCTGAAACCACCATCAAACCGCAATACGCTCTCGAACGGCTTGAGGCCCTGACGAAGGACCGCAATCGCTATATCACCACCGAAGTGGGCCAGCACCAGATGTGGGCGGCGCAATACCTCGGCTTTGAAGATCCCAATCGTTGGATGACCTCCGGTGGTCTTGGCACTATGGGCTACGGCACGCCAGCTTCTATTGGGGTGCAGGTGGCACACCCGGACGCGCTGGTGATCAACGTCGCGGGCGAAGCGTCCTGGTTGATGAACATGCAGGAGATGGGCACTGCCGTACAATACCGCCTGCCGGTGAAACAGTTCATTCTGAACAATGAACGCCTCGGCATGGTGCGCCAGTGGCAGGAACTGCTGCATGGCGAACGCTACAGCCATTCCTGGTCAGAAGCGCTGCCCGATTTCGTGAAACTCGCCGAGGCTTTCGGGGCCAAGGGCATCATCTGCAAGGATCCCAAGGATCTGGACGATGCGATCATGGAAATGCTCGACTACGACGGGCCGGTGATCTTTGACTGTCTGGTGGAAAAGCACGAAAACTGCTTCCCGATGATCCCCTCGGGCAAGGCACATAACGAGATGCTGCTGGGCGAAGCCGAAACCCAAGGCGTCATCCAATCCGGCGGCGCGGTGCTGGTCTGATCAATGTCCGGAAAGCACTCACTCATCAGCTTACCTTTGGTCGCGGTCGCACTGACTGCCTTATCGGCATGTGCGCCGCAACCTTACGGTGTCAGAGAGACTGTGCACATGTTTAACAGCGACAAGTATTCCGCCGTAGACATCAGGGATTCATTCAAGGGGAACACTGTTCTCTTCAATGACAGTAGTCATGGCACCCAGATCGAGTACTTTGCGCCCGATGGTCGCGCCTACCTTTGGTATCCCGGCAACACAAGAGCGGTCCAGGGCCTCTGGAAAGTGCAAAAAGAGCCGAAGAAGGTAGCGCAGATTTGCTTCATGTACCCACAAAGCTCATACAACCCAACAACGAAACAACGTGGAGGCAAGTGGGAATGTAACTTTCAAGTTATTGTCTCCGATACCGCCAAAGCAGTCGTGGCTGGAGACCCATTCAGCCTAGGAACAGGGCGCATACCAGTTCCTCTCCCTAAAGAACGTACTTTGTCTTTAGATCAGGTGGTTGCGATGACCCCTAGAGACGAGAATTTAAAATATCTCTACAAAAGGAGATAGACGAATGTCTGCCCTACACATCAAAAAAGGCTCCACCAGCCACTCCGCCTATAACCTACGTCCGAATTTCTCGGATGTTCAGGAACGCCACACCATCACCATTCTGGTGGAAAACGAACCCGGCGTTCTGGCCCGCGTCATTGGCCTGTTCTCCGGTCGCGGCTACAATATCGACAGCCTCACCGTGGCTGAGGTCGACCACACCGGTCATCTGTCGCGCATCACCATTGTCACCACCGGGACCCCGCAGGTGATTGAGCAGATCAAGGCGCAGCTGGGTCGGATCGTGTCCGTGCATGAGGTCACCGATCTCACCGTGGCAGGTCCCTTTGTCGAGCGTGAATTGGCCATCGTGAAAGTGGTCGGCGAGGGAGAAAAACGCGTCGAGGCGATGCGCCTGGCCGAGATTTTCCGCGCGAAGGTGGTCGATACCACGCTCAACAGTTTCATTTTCGAACTGACCGGCGCACCGGACAAAATCGACGCCTTTGCAGAGATGATGCGGCCCTTGGGGCTGACCAAAATCGCCCGCACCGGTGTCGCAGCGCTGCTGCGCGGCAACTGATCAGATCCGCTGAAATACCAGATAGGGGTTGCGTCCGCGCGGCCCCTTTTTGCTGGACAAACCTAGGTACTGACGGCACCTGACCCAAGGCCACATAATGGCTTGCGGCGCCCGTGCGTCCCGAGCGTTAACCGCTGCGCCGCTTTGCCTGCGCGCGGGCTTCCCTTGCCTTCTTATCCGGAAAAGAGACCACTGTCGCACCGCCGGTTGGGCGGGGATCCGACACATCGTGGAGGCTATTCTGCGACGGCCCATACTCCTGCCGCTCCGCCTCCTCAGCGGTGGGATATAGCGGATCGCGGCGCGCATCTTCCCAAGACATGACAGTTGCATTGGACCGGGACTTCGGCGGGTACAGATTGGCCTCATGCTCTGCCCGGACCAGTTTGGCGGCCAACTCCGGGCTCTGGCTTTCCTCGATGAGGCGCAGATCGCAGGCCAACCGCAGGGCGCCTTTCGTCTCGACCTGAAATGCCACGCAATCCCCCTTGCTGAGCACTACCGGCTCATCCAGAGAGGTCCAGCGATAGTAGACCAGATCCCCGTGATCTTCACACCAGATCACAGCCTGCCGTAGGTCGTAGTCGGTCCACAGAACGACACCAATCATATCATACCTCACATTGGACCCGACCCATTCTGAGATAAATCATGCTGGAGGAACACCAAAAACATCTGAAAAAACCTGTACCAATTTGTGTCGGTTTGCGCAGAATTGATGCTATGTAGCGTCAGCTTCGCGACTATTATCTACAAATGGGATATGCCTTCCCTTGGGTAACCGCAAGATCTGGTATTAACCCCACTTACCAACATAGAGGAGACCTTCGTGAGCCAGCCCAGCCAGCCCGACCGATCCCCTGCCGAGCTGCGCAATATGTTTGGTGCCAACCTGCGGCAACTGGCCAGGGATTACCCATCGATATCAGAACTGTCGCGGCGTCTGGGCATCAACCGAACGCAGTTCAACCGATACCTGACCGGTGAGAGCTTTCCACGGCCCGATGTTCTGGACAGGATCTGCAATTTCTTTGATGTGGATGCCCGCATCCTGCTGGACCCGGTCGCGCAGCTCTCCTGCAAGGGACAAATCCTGCAGGGACCATTTCTGAACGATTTTCTGGGTCCCGGCGTCACCAATATGACCGAAGCGTTTTTTCCGTCCGGCCTTTACCAGTTTCTACGCCGCAGCTTCGTGCGGACGGATCGCTACATTCTGGGGCTGGTGCGGGTATTTCGCAGCGAAGGTATCACCTATATCCGCGGCTACGAGGCAAAATCCGCCATGCGCTATCAGGGACTGCCAGCCGATGCGAAATCCCGTGAATTTCGTGGCTACGCCTCGGCCTATGATGATGGGGTCGCCTTCACGTTGGCGCGGCGCGGCGGGCGCACCTCATCCTTCAACTATCTGGCCAACGTGCCTGCGATGGAGGCCAATGTCTGGGCCGGCTATGTCGCACGCACCAGCCGCGAAAGCGAGACCGCAGATCGCGTCACGCGTATGGTCTATGAATATCTGGGGCAGAACCACGGTGTCATCCTGCGCACGGCGCGACGGGCAGGATTTGTCGAACAACACGAACTCAGCCCCTTTCAGCAGCGGTTGCTGGGTGTCGGCACCCGGTTCAGATAAGAGAGGTGCCGCCGCTCCTCAGGTCCGCGCCGCGATCAGCCGGTAGACATGCCAGCTGGCGTGGCCCAGCAGCGGCAGCACCAGCAGCAAACCCAGAAACCCCGGGAGCATCGCCACGAATGTTGCCGCAGCAATACCCGCCGCCCAGAGGATCATCAGCACAAAATTGCTCTGCACATAGGAAAAACTGGTGATCATTGCAGTGACAAAATCCACCTCGCGATCCAGCAAGAGCGGCAGCGACAGCACCGTAATCATATAAAGGAGCAGTGCAAAAATCGCACCAACCGCACTGCCCACAGCCAGCATGGTCACCCCGTTCGCGGTCAGGAACACCTCCGGCGAGCTGGAGATATTGGTCATTGTGGAATGTCCCAGAAACAGCGCAAAAATCATGTGTCCGAGGAAGAACCAGAACAGGAATACGATGATGATAATGGCGCAGATCGACGGTAGCTGACGACGACTTTGCTGCCAGACCACCCCCAATATGGCGCCAAACCCCAGCGCTTCCCCCTGCTCCAGTCGATGCGACACCTCATAAAGCCCGACCGCCGCAAACGGCCCGATCAGCGGAAACCCGATCGCCGCCAGCACCAGCCAGAAGGTGGTGCCAGTCGCCACGGTGATCCAGGCCATGATCCATCCCGCCAGCACATAAACGCTGGCGAAAAACAACCCGTAGCCCGGTTTGGCACGAAAATCCTCCCAGCCGTGCCGCAACGCCTGTCCCAGCGTTGCCAGCGTCATCGGCTGCAAATCGGGCACTCCAAAGGCTTTTTCTTCCATGCGGGGTCTCCTGATGCGGCTGTTCAGCGGGCGGCAGTTGTTGATGGCGTTTGCGGCGGGCGACGCTCTGGCCAACGGGTTGCGCAGTGATACTGCTGTCCCAACGCCAGCAAATCCCGGTCTTGCCCATGTGCCGCAAAAATCTGTATCCCCATCGGCAGACCGGCCGGGCCAAACCCAGCGGGGGCAGCCAGACAGGGCAGCCCAATAAGGCTGACAGGTGTCACCACCTCCATCCAGCGATGATAGCTGTCCATTGCGGTTTCCCCGATCACCTGGGGGTAATCGAGCGCAATGTCGAACGGCCAGCATTGTGCGGTCGGCAAAACCAATGCGTCATATTGCGAGAACAGGCGCGCCGCGACCCGCTGCCAGTCCGAGCGCAGGTCCGACGCCGCCTGTATTTCCTGCCCGCTCAGGGCGAGCCCACGCTGAAGCTCCCATTGGGCACTGTCTTTCAGCTGCTGCATCTGCCCACCAAAAACCCGGAGACCCGAAGCCACGGAGAATGAGCGCAGCGTGCTCCAGCTTTGCCAGATCCGCTCCGCGGCGAAGGGCGGCGCCAGCGTCTCAACCTGATGACCCAGAGTGCGCAGGGTCTCCAACGCCGTCTCACAGGTCTCCAGGATACCCGACTCCATCGGATAGGCCCCACCCCAATCCGCCAGCCAGCCAATGCGCATCGGACGCGCCTCCGGCAAAGGCGAGACACGACGCCCCGTCCCGGCAGTGGCCGCAAGCGGCTGGCGTGGATCCGGTCCTGACATCACATCCAGCAGCAACGCCAGATCTTCCGGGCAGCGCGCCATCGGACCATTGGTCGAGAGCGGATGCAGAAACAGATCGCCCCGCGGCTCCCCCGGCACCCGCCCCCAGCTGGGCCGGAAGCCGTAGACATTGCACCACCCCGCAGGGTTGCGCAGAGATCCCATCATGTCGGAGCCATCGGCCAGCGCCACCATCCCTGTCGCCAGCGCCACCGCCGCGCCACCTGACGAGCCACCGCAGCTGCGACTGTGGTCATAGGGGTTCGCCGTGGCCCCATGGACAGGATTGAACGTATGCGAGCCAAGCCCGAATTCCGGGGTGTTGGTCTTGCCGATAAACAGAGCCCCCGCCGCCCGCAGCCGCGCCACCATCAGGTCATCCTGCTGTGGGACAAAATCCGCCAGCAAAGGCGAGCCTTGGGTAGAGCGCACGCCTGCCACATTGGCCAGATCCTTGATCGCCATCGGCAGCCCATGCAGCGGCCCCCGCGTCGTCGATCGGTCTGCCGCCGCGGCCTCCGCCATCAGCACCTCGCGGTCCCGCAGCGCCACGATTGCGTTGAGGCTGGGATTTAGCGCATCAATGCGTGCCAGCGTCTCCTCCATCAGCGCAACTGCCGTGCGCCGACCGGAAGAGATATCCTGCAGGGTCTCGCGGGCGCTGGTTGTGGTCTCACTCATCGAAAGGCGCTCCTGGATGGCCGTTAGCCGCAGCCTAGCCGGGCCAAAACACAAAGAAAACCCGCTTGCCGGGGCAAACGGGTCTCGATGAATTCAACCAGAAGGTCTGGCGCTTGCGAATCCGGGCCAGCGCGGTGGCGCGATCAGTCGCCCTGCGCCTCCGAGCGGCTCTTGCCCGCCACATTCAGCGCCAGTGTAGCCGCCATGAAGCCGTCCAGATCACCATCGAGCACCCCCTTGGTATCCGAGGTCTCATGGCTGGTGCGCAAATCCTTTACCATCTGATAGGGCTGCAACACATAAGACCGGATCTGGTTGCCCCAACCGGCATCGCCTTTCGCCTCATGGGCGGCGTTGATGTCCGCGTTCCGGCGGTCCAGCTCCAGCTGATACAGTCGCGATTTCAGCGCTTTCATGGCGATATCGCGGTTCTGGTGCTGCGACTTCTCGGAGGAGGTCACCACAATCCCGGTGGGTTCATGGGTGATCCGCACCGCCGAGTCGGTGGTGTTGACGTGCTGGCCGCCCGCGCCCGACGAACGATAGGTATCGATGCGGATGTCCGAGGGGTTCACGTCGATTTCGATATTGTCATCCACCACCGGGTAGACCCAGACCGAGCTGAACGAGGTGTGGCGCTTGGCCGCTGAATCGTAAGGCGAAATTCGCACCAAACGATGGACGCCGCTTTCGGACTTCAGCCAGCCATAGGCGTTATGGCCGGAAATCTTGTAGGCTGCGGATTTGATACCCGCCTCTTCGCCCGCGCTTTCGGACTGCAGTTCGACTTTGTAGCCTTTCTTCTCTGCCCAGCGGACATACATCCGCGCCAGCATCGACGCCCAGTCACAGCTCTCGGTGCCCCCGGCCCCGGCGTTAATTTCGAGAAAGGTGTCGTTGCTGTCGGCCTCACCATCCAGAAGCGCTTCCAGCTCCTTCTCGGCGGCTTTTTCTTTCAACGTTTTCAAGGCTGCTTCGGCGTCGGAAATGACCTCGGCATCCTCTTCCATCTCTCCCAGTTCGATCAGCTCCATATTGTCGCTGAGATCCTGTTTGATGGACTTGTAGGTGTCGATGGCGTCCACCAGCATCTGCCGGTCGCGCATCAGGGCCTGCGCCGCATCGGCGTCGTCCCACAGGTTGGGATCCTCAACGCGGGCGTTGAACTCTTCCAGGCGGAACTCGGCGGTTTCCCAATCCAGACGCTGTGCCAAAAGCTCCAGCGACTTTTCGATATCGGCCACGATGTTCTGAGTTTCGGCGCGCATGGCAATCCCTTGAAATCACGTATCAGGCCTGCGTGATAAACCACCCGCGCTCTGCGGGCAAGCCGGGGCGGCAGAGCGCGGCGCGATTGGCGCGCCACGCCACCGCACGGCATAAAACGGGCGGGGTCATGATTTCCACGCCCCGCCCCTCAGATAAGTCCGCTCACCTTAGCAGGCGTCAATAAAGCCCGCCGGAACTGATGGTGCCAAACGTGGCCTTTGGTCCCAGAACAGCAGTGCCGCCATCCGATGTGGTCACACGGCGCGCCGACTGCGCGGCTTCCTCAAACAGCGGCAGGTTTGACCCCATCGCAAAGCCACCGTCAAACGCCAGACCAAAGATCGGCTCGGCGCCATCGCGGAAATACTCTGCCACCACATTGCCACCCGAGGCCGCATCAGCAAGGCGTGCGCCGGTATAGCGGTCGATCTTGATGAAATGACCGCCCTCTGGCACGGCGAATTTACCCCCACCGTATTTTGCAGTCGCTTTCTGCATGAACTGCTGGAACACCGGGCCGCACATTGTGCCCCCGTAGGCCCCGCGCCCCATCGGACGCGGCTGGTCAAAGCCCATGTAGCACCCCGCCACAATATTTGAGGTAAAGCCGACAAACCACACATCGCGCGAGTCGTTGGTCGTCCCGGTTTTGCCCGCAGTGGGCACCGGCAGGTTGATCACGCTTGAGGCGGTGCCGCGATCGACCACCCCCCGCATCATTGAGGTCAGCTGATAAGCCGTGATCGGATCCATGACCTGCTCGCGGTTATCCACGATCCGGGGCGCCTGTCCCGCCGCCAGCGCGGGCGAGGCACAGTCAACGCAGTCGCGGTCATCATGGCGATAGATGGTTTCGCCCCGGCGGTCCTGAATCCGGTCCACCAGCGTCGGCTGCACCCGTTCGCCGCCATTGGCAAACATCGCATAGGCCGCCACCATCTTATACAGTGTGGTTTCCTCCGCCCCGAGTGAGTTGGCCAGAAACGCCCCCATATTGTCATAGACACCAAAGCGTTCGGCATAACCCGCAACCACTTCCATGCCGACTTCCTGTGCCAGACGAATGGTCATCAGGTTCCGGCTCATCTCGATCCCGGTGCGCAGCGGCGTTGGGCCGTAAAATTTATTGGTAGAGTTTTTCGGACGCCACAGCCCCTGCGGGGTGTTGATCTCAATCGGGGCATCCACAACGATTGTGGCGGGGCTATAGCCGCTGTCCAGCGCTGCCGCATAGACAAAGGGTTTGAAGCTGGACCCCGGCTGGCGCTGCGCCTGTGTGGCGCGGTTGAACACCGAATGCTGGTAGGAGAACCCACCCTGCATGGCCAGAACGCGGCCCGTGTTCACATCCATCGCGACAAAGCCGCCCTGAACCTCGGGCACCTGACGCAGCGACCAATGTTGCAGTGCGCCGTCTTTCTCCACGGCGCGGACCAGTACCACGTCGCCCGCGGAAATATTGTCCTTGAAGCTGCCCTTCATCCATTTGATGTCCGAGCGCGGGACCGATCCGATCTCGGCCACATCTTCGATCCCCACACGCAGGCTCTGGTCGCCGACCTCCAGCGCCACCGCCGGATGCCACTTGCCGCCCAGATCAATGTCGCGGGGCACCGAGGCGTTGCTCAACGCCGCACGCCAGCTCTCTTCCGAGGCCAGCGCCTCCGCATCAAGGGTCACACCGGTGCCGCGCCAGTTCCCGCGCGAACGGTCGTATTTCTCAAGCCCTGCGCGCAATGCCGATGCGGCTTCGGTCTGCATTTCCTCGTCGATGGTGGCACGCACAGTAAAGCCACCGGTGAAGAATTCCCCTTCGCCAAAGTCTTCGGACAGCTGGCGGCGGATTTCATCGGTGAAGTAGTCCCGCGGCGGCAGCGCGGTGCGGAAACTGTCGAAATCACCATTCTGGACCGAGCGCAGCGGCTGATCGACCTCGACCTTGTAAACCGCATCAGAGATATAGCCGTTTTCGCGCATTTCACGCAGCACGTAGTTGCGGCGGTTCAGCAAGCGCTGTTTCTGACGCACCGGATGGTAGTCGGAGGGCGCTTTGGGCATGGATGCCAGCGTCGCGGCCTCATGCGGGGTCAGTTCGCTCAGCGTCTTGTTGAAATAAGTCTGCGCCGCAGCTGTCACCCCATAGGAGTTCTGACCCAGAAAGATCTCGTTCATGTAGAGCTCTAGAATCTTGTCTTTGCTCAGCGTTTCCTCAAGCCGGGAGGCGAGGATCAGTTCCTTGACCTTACGCTCTGCCTTGCGGTCGCCGGACAGAAGAAAGTTCTTCATCACCTGCTGGGTGATGGTGGAGGCGCCGCGCACGTTTGATCCTCGCGACCGCACCGCCTCAACCGCAGCAGCGGCGATGCCGCGCATGTCATAGCCCTTGTGGCTGTAGAAGTTTTTGTCTTCAGCCGAAATGAAGGCCTGTTTCACCAGATCGGGAATTTCTTCCGACGGGGTGAACAGGCGGCGTTCCTGGGCAAATTCGTCAATCAGCGCCCCTTCGCCGGAGTAGATCCGGCTGATGGTCGGCGGCTGATACTGCGCCAGGGATTCGTGGCTGGGCAGATCCCGGCCATAGATCCAGAACACCGCACCAATGGTCAGGGCAATCATTGCGATGCCCAGCGTGATGGTGCTGAAGATGGAACCAAAGAACGATAGAATAAATCTGACCACAGTAGAGCCTTTCTCGCGCAGTGCCGCCTATATAGGTGCAGCGGCGCGTGGGGTCAAAACGGGAAACGGCATATTGATGCCGCCGACCCGGAGAAAACAGGGGGAAAGCATGGATGGCTGTCCCCGGATAACAAACCTCACATCCGCCTCATTGGTTCCGCTCTCACGCAGCTGACCGACATCGACAGACGGTCTCGCCGTTGGCAACAACCAACCACCGGAGGTTATTGACGCACCAGCGGGCGCGTCTCCTCATCCGCGATGCGCCAGGACAACAGCCCGTTCAGAATGCCCCGCGCCGTGCGCTCGCGCCATTCCGGGTCCATCAGATTGGCAAGATCACGGGGGCTGGACAGGAAACCAACTTCCACCAGAGCCGATGGGATATCGGCTGATTTTAGCACAGAAAACCCGGCTTCGCGCAGCGGTCGGCGGTTCATTGCCCCGCCCTGGCTCTTCAGCCCCTTTACCAACGCCCGCGCCAGCGCCTGACTGCGGGGATGAGTCTCTACCCGCGCCAGATCCAGCAGCACATCCGTCACCCGGTCATCGGCCTGGCTCAGATCGGTGCCCGCCAGCAGATCGCCCCGCTCCTGCCGCTCCACCAGCGTTGCAGATGCCGCATCAGAGGCATCGTCAGACAGCGTATACACCGTGGTGCCATGGGCACGCCCTTCCGATAGGCTGTCAGCATGCAGCGACAGGAACAGATCCGCCTTGGCCTGATGCGCCAGCGCAATCCGCCGCTCAAGCGAGACAAAATAATCGTCATCCCGCGTCAGCTGCACATTGAACTGCCCAGAGCGAACCAGCATCTCCCCCAGCTCAATGGCGAATTGCAGCATCAGATCCTTTTCCTGCACCAGCCCTCCCTGAAGGAAGGCTTCCGCCCCCGGATCAATACCACCATGGCCCGGATCAATGACGATCAGCAGAGGGGCCAGCGAATCCTTTGCTTCGCGCGCGATCATCGGGGTGGGCGCGGGCAGATCCCAGCGGGCATCGCGTGGCGCGCCGGTCGTAGCGGCAAACTCCTCGGCCGTGGTCTCGCGCAACGCCACCGACAGTCGGGCCGCCGCCGTCACCGGATCGATATCCATCGCTGCCGTGTCAATCTGCATCGGCTGCGCCAGCGCCAGCACCAGCCGCGACCACCCCGGCACATAGGTTCCGAATTGCGCAGCGGTAATGCCATCTTCCGTGACCAGTGCCTGAGCACTCAGACCACTCCAGTCGACCTCCTGAAAATCCAGCACCACACGCGGCGGCG
This sequence comes from Phaeobacter sp. HS011, assembly GCF_018101215.1. Taxonomy (NCBI): domain Bacteria; kingdom Pseudomonadati; phylum Pseudomonadota; class Alphaproteobacteria; order Rhodobacterales; family Roseobacteraceae; genus Phaeobacter; species Phaeobacter sp. HS011. The sequence goes on from NZ_JAGEUF010000003.1 coordinate 264,971, forward strand.
CAGCCAGCGTGAACAGCCGATACGGCACGCCCTGGCTTAGCCCCAAGGTGATATCCGTCCCGGAGCGGCGGTCCTCCGCCCCGGTTCCCTGCGGCTCGATCCGCGCGAGGCCGCTAAACCCCTGTGGCACCTGTGAGATCACTTGCGGTGTTGGCGTGCCGACCGCCTCGGCGGCGTCCTGCGCCGCCAGCGGTGCCGCCATCAAAACCGGCAGCAGCGCCGCAAGGACCATTGTTTTTCTGCTCATGGCTATTGTTCTGCCCATTGTACTGTTCTGCCCGGATCCATTTCTGCCCGCCCCTGTTGCGCCCGGTCCGGAGCAAGGGAAGAGGATGCGCCGCTTTGGCTACACAGATATTTTGCTGGCAGACTAGGCCATTGCGGGACCGGATGGCCAGCCTCATCCTGCGGCACAGCCTGCCCGATGTTCAGGGCTAGAGACCTAGCCCCTCCGCGCCGCCATGAAGGTGGTCAGCCGTGCCAGCCCCTCCTCCATATCGGCGGTTGAGCGCGCGTAGGAAAACCGCAATGTGGTCGCGCCACGCTTGGGATCAAAATCCAGCCCCGGCGTCACCGCCACCCCGGCCTCGTCCAGAATTTCCTTGGCAAAGGCGCGGCTGTCATGGGTCAACTCAGACACATCTGCATAGACATAGAACGCCCCATCCGGTGGCGCGATCCGATCAAAACCTGCTTTTGGCAGACCTTCCAGCATCAGCGCGCGATTGCGCGCATAAACGGCGAGATTGCCCTCAAGCTCGTCGCGGCAATCCATCGCCGCCAAAGCCGCCACCTGACTTGCATGGGGCGCACAGATGAACATGTTCTGGGCGATGCGTTCGACCACCCGCACGTGATCCTCCGGCACCACCATCCAGCCAACGCGCCAGCCGGTCATGGAGAAATACTTGGAGAACGAGTTGATTACATAGCACTCATCCGTCACCTCAAGCGCCGTCACCGCCTTCGCCTCATATTCGATGCCGTGATAAATCTCGTCCGAGATGAACGCCGCCCCCTGCCCCTGTGCCGCGTCGATCAAGGCCGCCATCGCAGGTTTGTCCAGCATGGTGCCGGTGGGATTGGCCGGAGAGGCCACCATCAGCCCCGCCAGATCCAGCTCCGTCAAATCCTGCGGCACCGGTTGCAGGCGGTGATCCAGCGAGGTCTCAATATCAACGGGTGTCAGCCCCAGCGCATGCAGGATCTGACGGTAGGAGGGATAGCCCGGCGCGCCGATGCCCACCCGGTCACCACTGTCAAACAGCGCCGTAAAGCTGAGCAGGAAAGCTCCGGATGATCCGGGGGTAACCACCACCCGCTCAGGGTTCAGATCAACATTATACCATTCGCCATATAACTGCGCGATCCGTTTGCGCAGCGCAGGCAGACCCAGCGCCACAGTGTAGCCCAGACTGTCGTGATCCAAGGCCTTGGCCAGCGCTTCACGCGCGGCAACGGGCGCGCCAGTGGACGGCTGGCCCACCTCCATATGGATGATGTGGCGCCCTGCCTCTTCGGCGCGGCGGGCGGCCTCCATGACATCCATCACAATGAAGGGATCGACGTTGGACCGGCTTGAGTTTCGCATGTTGATCTCCCATGGTGCGGCCATGACCTTTGACCGCTTCTCCCGCCTCGCGTCAATCCCGGCTCTGGCCCTTGCTGCGCTCTGTTTCGTCGCGGGATCCCTGGCGTCATCCGCGCAGGCAGCCTCGATTTCGCTGCTGCGTGATCCCGATATTGAACGCGGGCTGAATGAGCTGGCAGCCCCAGTACTGCGCGCCGCAGGTCTGAATGCGAAACGGGTCCGGGTGCTGGTCGTCAATAATGGTTCCTTCAATGCCTTCGTCGTCGATTCTCAAACGATTTTCATCCATTACGGGCTGATCCTAAAGGTAGACCGCCCCGAGATGCTGCAAGCCGTGATCGCCCATGAGGCGGCCCATATCACCAATGGCCACTTGTCCCGGCGGATGCAGAATATGCGTTCGGCTCGCTCTGCAGCTGGCCTTGGGGCTGCACTTGCTGTCCTGGCTGCCGCCGCTGGCGCAGGCGAGGCCGCAGCAGGTATCGCCCTTGGCACGCAATCCTCTGCCCTGCGCGGGTTTCTGGCCCACACCCGCGCCGAGGAAGCCTCCGCCGACCGCACCGCTGCAGGCATCTTGCAACGAGCCGGGGTCAGCCCGCGCGGGTTGGTCGATGTCCATAAGATCTTTGCCGGGCAAGAGCTGCTAAGCCCGGTCAATCAGGATCCCTACATGCGTTCGCATCCGCTTAGCCGCGACCGGATCCGCGCCGCCGAAGCCTATCTGGCAAGCCATGGCGACACTGCCAAACCCGATGCCAATGCGATCTATTGGTTCGCCCGGGTGCGCGGCAAGCTGTCGGCCTTTACGCGCTCACCCAAATGGACCCTGCGCCGTGTCGCGGATGAGCCTTACAAGGACGTGCGCCTGATGCGAGAGGCCATCGCCCATCATCGACGCAACGACCTGAACAAGGCTCTGCGCGCTATCGACGGCGCCCTCGCCCTGCGCCCGTCTGATCCCTATTATCAGGAGTTGAAGGGCCAGATCCTGATGGAGAACCGCCGCTGGCAACCAGCCCTTGCCGCCTATAGTCGCGCGGTGCAACAGGCGGGACGTGACCCGCTGATCCTCGCCAGTCTTGGGCGCGCGCAATTGGCTTCAGGCCGGCCCAAGGCGGCAATCAAGTCGCTGGAAGCCGCCCGCGCACGGGATTTTCGCAATGCCGCAATGCTGCGGGACATGGCGCAGGCCTACGCGAAACTTGGCCAGTCCGGCATGGCTGCACTGGCCACCGCCGAACGCTATGCGCTACAGGGACGGCTGAAGGACGCAGGGCTGCATGCCAAACGCGCAACCGCCCAACTGCCCACCGGATCCACTGCCTGGCGGCGTGCACAAGACGTGCTGATCGCTGCTGAACAAAACGAAAAAAGGAAATCAAGATGACCCGTTTGACCCGCCTCCCCGCAGTTTCTGCCGCGGCACTGGCCCTTGGGCTGATGGTTGCCCCTGCTGTTCAGGCGCTGGATCTCAGCAAGATGAGCGACGACGAGCGTGCCGCATTTGGCGCCGAGGTCCGCGCCTATCTGCTGGAAAATCCGGAGGTGATCCTGGAAGCCGTCAACAAATTGGAACAGCAGCAAGCCGCCGATGAGGCCGCCCGTGATGATGCGCTGGTCTCTGAAAACCTGACAGCGCTGCATGAGGACGGCTATTCCTGGGTCGGCGGCAATCCCAATGGCGATATCACCTTGGTGGAATTCATGGATTATCGCTGTGGCTACTGCCGCCGCGCCGCCCCCGAGGTCGAGCAGCTGGTATCAGGTGACGGCAATATCCGCCTGATCATCAAGGAATTTCCGATCCTGGGCGAGGCCTCGGTGCTGACCTCCCGCTTTGCCATCGCCACCCGGCTGGTGGCTGGGGATGACGCCTACAAGGACGTCCATGACGCGCTGATCACCCTCAGCGGTGAGCCAAATGAGGGCACATTGCGCCGTCTCGCCGAAGGGCTGGATCTGGACGCGGATGCGATCCTCGCGCGGATGTCCGATCCCGAAATCGCGCGTCAGCTGCAAGACACCCGCGCCCTGGCGCAGCAGCTGGCAATCTCCGGCACACCGACCTTCGTTCTGGGCGATGAGCTGCTGCGTGGCTATCTGCCTGCTGACCAGATGGAAATCATGGTCGCCGATATTCGCGAAAAGCGCAGCTGACTTTTCTGGGGCGCAGCGCAGGTCGGCCCCAGACACAGGGCGAACTGGGGGCCAGCCCCCAGACCCCCGGAGTATTTCGGGAAAGATGACAGGCAAAACAGACAAAAGAAAGAGGGCGCTGATCTCATCACAGCGCCCTTTTGTTCATCTGTTTGTCAGTTGGTGACGCACCTATTCCGCCGCAGCTGCCTCTGCATCCAGCTGAGCCGCCTTTTTCTCCACTTCTTCGACGATATGATCCACCATCTGCGCGTTGGACATCTTATGGCTTGCCTTGCCCGCCAGATAGACCATGCCGGAGCCCGCACCGCCGCCGGTGAAGCCGACATCCGTCATCAGCGCCTCGCCCGGGCCATTCACCACACAGCCGATGATGCTGAGGCTCATCGGGGTTTTCACATGCTCCAGGCGTTTTTCGAGCGCCTCGACCGTCTTGATCACATCAAACCCCTGCCGAGCACAGCTGGGGCAGGAGATGATATTGACGCCGCGGTGGCGTAGGCCGAGGGATTTCAGGATTTCAAAGCCCACCTTGACCTCCTCCACCGGATCGGCAGAGAGGCTGACCCGCAGGGTGTCACCGATGCCCATCCACAACAGCTGGCCGAGGCCGATGGCGGATTTGATGGTGCCGGAAACAAAGCCACCCGCCTCGGTGATGCCAAGATGGATCGGCGCATCGGTTGCCTCGGCCAGCTGCTGGTAGGCGGCAGCGGACATGAAGACGTCGGAGGCTTTCACCGATATCTTGAATTCGTGGAAATCATGGTCTTGCAGTATGCGGATATGATCGAGGCCCGACTCCACCATCGCCTCCGGACAGGGTTCCCCGTATTTGTCCAGAAGATGTTTTTCCAGCGACCCCGCATTCACCCCGATGCGAATGGAGCAATTGTGATCCTTGGCTGCTCTGATCACCTCGGCCACGCGTTTCTCATCACCGATATTACCCGGGTTGATGCGCAGGCAGGCGGCCCCGGCCTCAGCCGCTTCGATGCCGCGTTTGTAGTGGAAATGGATATCGGCAACGATGGGCACCGGGCTTTCGCGAACGATCTCCTTCAGTGCCCTGGAGGACGCCTCATCCGGGACCGACACCCGGACAATATCCGCGCCGGCCTCGGCTGCGGCCTGAACCTGCGCCACCGTTGCGGCCACATCGGTGGTCGGCGTATTGGTCATAGTTTGTACCGCAATCGGTGCATCGCCGCCGACAGGCACATTGCCCACATGGATCTGGCGGCTCTTGCGGCGTTCGATATGGCGCCAGGGGCGAATATGGTTGATCGACATGAGGTCCGGTCCGCGCTGTTCAGGGTTCCGGGCATAGATACGCGCAGTCTGGCGCGGCTTCAATGGTGGGTGGGCATTCCTGCAAGGATCGGGCCAGATGTCGCAAGCGGGCAGGCAATCAGATCGACGGTGCAGGTGATACGGGCGCCGTGACACCACCCGATTTCCGGTCGACACGTTGACGGTCAACTCGCCTATGGTCTACTCGCTGATGGTCTCGACCGGGTCGACGGGCAGGCTGCTGGCCTGCAATTCCGCCACCAGCGTGGCGAGCGCGCTGTTGCGATCTTCGCTGAGGTCGGCGAGCGCAAAACGCTCGGTGAGCGCATCCGAGGACAGCACCACATTCTTGGTCACCTGCCCCCGATCGCCGACCGGGCCGTAATGGGCGCCGTTCACCGCAAAATAGATCGCGCCGCTTTCGCCTGTGCGCAGCAAAGGTGCCTCTTCAGTGGCGGGGATTTCAAAATGCTGGCCCGGTTCCATGATGGTTTCGAAAATCACACTGCCATCCACGGCGGTGACCTGCACCCAGGAGGGGCGCACCGCAACCATCTGCAGGGCCGGCGCCGTTTCTTCGACAACCTGCGGCATCGCAGGCAGCGGCGCCTCGGCACTGAGGCTGGCATCCGCCAGCACAACCGACGGCAGCTCCGGCATGGCAAAATTGCCAAAGCCGCGCGGATCAAGGGTGGCAATCGGGCCGTCGCGAGGCACCAGAACCGGCACATCCAACGCCTGCGGACGGTAGAGCCGATCAAGCGCCTCCAGTGCGGGATCCTCATTCTGGACTTCCGCGTCACGGCTCGCCCCCGCCAGCGGATCCAGATCGGCCAACACGATGGGGGTCTGCTCAACCGGTGCCATCTGCACCTGCTGCACTTCCTTCAGGACGGCCCACCCGCCATAGCCGATGCCGCCGATCAGCGCGACCAGCACCGCAAGTGAGCCTACCGCACGCAGCTCGATCTGGCTGAAGACGCCGCTGGCTGCGGGAACAAAGGGGGTATTGGGCGAGGTGAACGCATCACTGCGCAACCCACCCATGCCGGTTGCAATCGGCGCACCGGCGGATTTGCGCACCGAGGCCTCTGCCGACATGCCGTGGGCAACCTGAAACCCACTCTCCTGACAGAAACTGTCGAACGTGGTGTCGGGGTTCATATTGAGATAACGCGCATAAGACCGCACATAGCCCGCAATAAAACCCGGCGTGTCAAAGACAGTCGGGTCAGAATTCTCGATAGCAGCGATATAGGAGGCTTTGATCCGCAGCTCACGTTGGACATCCAGCAGCGACTTGCCCATCGTGGCCCGCTCACCGCGCATAATGTCACCCAATCGAAGCTCGTAATCGTCAAAGCTTCGCGGCCCTGTCGATTCGTCGTGCGTCTTCGATTTGCGCTGAGTAAGGCGCCCGATCATGCCTGCTGTCCCATTTTAGCCTGCCGTATTCGACATTCAGGACGTCACCGATCCGCCTTATGCGATTCGCCTGCGCCCTTTGATTATGATCATACTACCATAATCTTACCAATTTGACACAGAGCTATGAATCAGCCCGCCATTTCGGCACGATTCAGCGCACAATGTGACCAGAGCGCGTCCATCGCCTTGACCAGCGCGTCGATCTCTTTCGGGCCATGCACCGGAGAGGGGGTAAAGCGCAGCCGTTCGGTGCCGCGCGGCACTGTCGGGAAGTTGATTGGCTGGACGTAAATCCCGTGATCTGACAACAGCATATCGCTCAGTTTCTGGGTATGAACCGGATTGCCAACGATCACCGGCACAATATGGCTGCCGTGATCAATGATTGGCAGGCCAAGCCCCTTCAGACGCATCTTCAGGATACGCGCTTGCAGCTGATGCTGTTCGCGCAATTCCGGCGCGGTCTTGAGGTAGGCAACCGAGGCCGCCGCCCCTGCCGCAACCGCAGGCGCCAGCGAGGTGGTGAAGATGAAGCCCGGCGCGTAAGAGCGGATCGCGTCACACATTTTTGCCGATGCGGCGATATAGCCCCCCATCACACCATAGGCCTTCGCCAGGGTACCGTTTACGATGTCGATGCGGTCAATCAGACCATCCCGCTCAGTGACGCCGCCGCCACGCGCACCATACATGCCAACCGCATGCACCTCATCGATATAGGTGAGCGCGCCAAATTCCTCCGCCAGATCACAGATCTCCGCAATCGGACCAAAATCCCCATCCATGGAGTAGACCGATTCAAAGGCGATCAGCTTCGGCGCAGCAGGGTCCGCCGCTGCCAGCAACTCCCGCAGATGCGCCACATCATTGTGGCGGAAAATACGCTTGGCACCACCGTTGCGCCGTACGCCTTCGATCATCGAGGCGTGGTTCAGCGCATCGGAGAAAATGATGAGACCGGGAAACAGTTTTGGCAGCGTGCTCAGCGTCGCATCATTGGCGATATAGGCCGAGGTGAACAGCAGCGCCGCTTCTTTCTGGTGCAGATCGGCCAGCTCAGCTTCCAGCTGCTTGTGATAGACAGTGGTGCCCGAGATATTGCGGGTGCCGCCGGACCCTGCGCCGGTGGCGTCAATGGCGCCATGCATGGCCTCCAGCACAACAGGGTGTTGCCCCATGCCCAGATAGTCATTGCCACACCAGACGGTGATATCCTGTTTGCTGCCATCCGGACGGGTCCAGACGGCATGTGGAAACTGGCCGTTCTGCCGTTCGATGTCGATGAATGTCCGATAGCGACCTTCCGTGTGGAGCTGATCAATCGCTTGGTCGAGTTTCGCGGTATAGTCCACCGGCATCTCCATGGCATAGTTGGCACCAACGGATCTGGTGCAAGCTGTGGTCAGGCTGATATATTCACGTTACCGAATAGATAACCCGAACCCTCCGTTTGATCAATCAAATACGCCGAGGGAGCGGACACAGCCTTGATGCAGGTCAAATAGACCTTTGCGCCCCGGGCAGCAAGAATTGTAACGCCTGTTTGACGCTACAATCCGACGCATCCCCGCCCCTCCGGATCATTTTTGCGCCGCTCTGGCCCCTGCCCACAGGCGCTGCTAGGGTCCGGCCAAAGCCAATCAACAACTGCAGGAGCCCCCTGAATATGTCTCTGAACGACGTCCTGGACCGGATTGACACCGATCTTGATGCTGCCACCAAACGGCTGATGGACTTGCTGCGCATCCAGTCGATTTCCACCGATCCCGCATATAAGGCCGATTGCGACAAAGCCGCCGATTGGCTGGTGGCCGACCTGCGCTCGATCGGGATCGACGCGGAAAAACGCATCACCCCCGGCCATCCGATGGTGGTGGGCCACGTCGGCCCGCAGGACGCAGACCTGCCGCATGTGCTGTTTTATGGTCACTACGACGTGCAACCGGTGGATCCGCTGGACCTGTGGAACACCCCGCCGTTTGAGCCGCAGCTGGAAGAGACCGCGCGTGGCACCGTCATTCGCGGCCGCGGCGCGTCCGATGACAAAGGCCAGCTGATGACATTTGTCGAGGCCTGCCGCGCCTGGCAGGCGGTCAATGGCACTCTGCCCTGCCGCATCACCTTCTTCTTTGAGGGCGAAGAAGAAAGCGGCTCCCCCTCCCTCGTCCCCTTCATGGAACAGCACGCCGCTGAGCTGAAGGCGGATCTTGCTCTGATCTGCGACACTTCCATGGTCTCTCGTGGCGTCCCCTCGATCTCCTCGCAGCTACGCGGCATGCTGAAGGACGAATTCACCCTGATCGGCCCGCGGATCGACCTGCACTCTGGCCACTACGGCGGCCCCGGCCTGAACCCGCTGCGCGAACTCAGCCGCATTGTCGCGTCTTTCTATGACGAAGACACCGGCAAGGTCGCGGTTGAGGGCTTCTATGACGGCGTGCATGAGGTGCCAGAGGATCAGCTGCGCCAGTGGGAGGGCTGCGGTTTTGAAGAGCAGGACTATCTCACGAACGCAGGCTACACCCAATCCCACGGCGAAAAGGACCGCTCGGTGCTGGAACAGCAGTGGGCGCGGCCGACGCTGGAGGTGAACGGCCTCTGGGGTGGCTATAATGGTGCTGGCTCCAAAACCGTGATCCCGTCTGAGGCCCATTGCAAGATCACCTGCCGCCTGGTCGGGGACATGGACCCGGATGCGCTGCGCCTGAAGATCCGCAAACATGTCGAGGACCGGCTGAAGCCCGACACCCAGGTAAAATGGGACAATGATCTGGAGGGCTCGCGCGCCTCGGTGATGAACATCTCCCGCCCCGAGTTCGAGGCCGCCCGTGGTGCGTTGTCGGATGAATGGAACCGCGAAGCGGTGTTCTGCGGTATGGGCGGCTCGATCCCCATTGCAGGCTTCTTCAAATCGATTCTGGGCATGGATGCGATGCTGATCGGCTTTGCCAATGAAGATGACGCGATCCACTCCCCCAATGAGAAATACGATCTGGAAAGCTTCCACAAAGGCATCCGCTCCTGGGCCCGCGTGTTGGACGCGCTGACCAAGGCATAAGATCACCAGTGGTGCGCCCCGGCGCGCACCACTGACACGCCCCTCAGGCAGATCAAAAGCACAACAGAACATCACCACGAAAGCAAAAACCCTTCCGAAGAAGGGTGCGTTCATCCACAAATTTAGGGAAGAAAGTGGCGCGGTTGACGGGGCTCGAACCCGCGACCCCCGGCGTGACAGGCCGGTACTCTAACCAACTGAGCTACAACCGCGCATGGGCCTTTCGGCAGATCAGACGCAGGCGCCTGACATATGTTCCCCTCCGGGGCGGACCCTGATCATCAGGGCAGATTTGAAAGTGGCGCGGTTGACGGGGCTCGAACCCGCGACCCCCGGCGTGACAGGCCGGTACTCTAACCAACTGAGCTACAACCGCGCATTTACTTTCATCTGGATCCCTTAACCCGGATCCGGGGCGGACAGCAGTGGCGCGGTTGACGGGGCTCGAACCCGCGACCCCCGGCGTGACAGGCCGGTACTCTAACCAACTGAGCTACAACCGCTTGCTGTTCCATCCAACGTCGCCGCTGAATGTTGGGCTGTAATATTCGCAGCACCGAGGGATCGTCAAGCGGTGTTTTGGCATTTTCTCCGGTTTCCGTGAAAAAAAACGAAACCACCGCCAACAGGCCGACTAACCCATTGTTTTTCCGAAATTCCCATCTCGCGCCCCGCCGAAGACCAGGGATAGTCCATCCAGAAAATCACAGTCGACCTCAGGCCACGCGGATCACGGACCCAACCGGCGACAACAACAGCGCCATCCAGCCGCAGGGTGCCACAGACAGCACCGGTGGCACGCCACACCAGAGCCGCGCCACCGGTCATTCCTGATCAGTTGGAGATCACCATGACACCGGCCGTCCCCCGGCCCTGCTCACGGATAAACTGCAGCTGATTTCCAGAGACGCCGATTTTCTGACAATCCGTACCCCGCTCCGGCTGCTTACCGATCCGCACATTGCGGCACCACAGGGCGCCATTCCATTACCATGCGCCAACCAGTTTGCCCTGCTGTGTCTTTCCCTTGATCTTACCATTGGGCAGGATCTGCATGCTCCCCCAATCAGCGCTCAGCGTCTTGCCGCTAACCAGAGCAAGGAAATCAGCCTCAGTTTTCACATGTTTGAAGGACCCCGCCTCGCCTGCGACCGGCACAGCCAGCAGAACAGACACAACAATTGAAAGGATCGCCTTATACGTCATCACAGAAACTCCAAATCATAGACTTGATACAAATTCTCCCGACGTCAGCTGACAAAATCATCAGGGGAGAACCAACAGCCTAGCGCGAGATGGCGTAACCGGCAAATTCAGCCGCCGCCCCGCCGTTCAATGATCAAAAAAAGAATGATTTAAGGACGTCAGCGATCGACCTCAGGCCACAACCAAATCGCAGGCAATCAGGCGTTGGCAGAGCAAAAGCATTAGGAATTCAAGGGGGTATATGGTGGGTCGTGAGAGGCTCGAACTCCCGACATCTTCGGTGTAAACGAAGCGCTCTACCAACTGAGCTAACGACCCGGTGAGCGGGGATTTAGAGAATCCACGCGCTGGACGCAAGAGGTAAATCGCAGAAATCTGCGAAAAAGTCATCGCCTTAGCGCAGCACCTGCTCGCCGCCGTCAGCCAACTGATAGATGCAGCCCTGCTCGTTCGGCAGCGCCGCCATTTCCGCGCGCGACAAGCCGCAGATCACCCCGCGCAGAACCTGTCCCCACAGCCCATGCGCCACCACAACAGTCGGCTCACTCAGCCCGGTCAGGAAATCCGTGATCCGGGCCTGAAACGCGTCGAACCCCTCGCCCTGTGGCGCGGCGCAGAACAAATCAAGGTTCAGCGGATTGGCGGCATAAATCTCCGGGTACTCAGCCGCGACCTCTTGTCGTGTCAGCCCCTGAAACACGCCGGCCTGCGCCTCGGCCAGCCGCGCATCGGTGATGAAGGGCTGATCGCCAAGCGCAATCCGCGCGGTCTGCTGCGCCCGCCCCAACGGCGAGACGTAGCAGGCAGGCCCCTGCGCCAGAATCGGCGCCATCAGGCCCGCCTGCTGCTGGGCGTGTTCAATCCCCAAGGGGCTGAGTTTTGATTCCAGCTGACCTTGAATGCGCCCTTCGGCGTTCCACTCCGTCTGCCCATGCCGCAGAAACCAGATTTTCGGATATGCCATGCCTGCCCTCATTGCTGCTTCGCCCCTAGGCGTTGCCGCAACATCTAGACAGGTTTTCTGAGGCAGGGAAGAGCGCGCGCAGCAAGACGACGCGCCATCGGAAAGCGCACAAAACCATCAAATCGAAAGAGAATGGTGGGTGATAAGAGATTTGAACTCCTGACATCTTCGATGTGAACGAAGCGCTCTACCACTGAGCTAATCACCCTTGGCGGCGGTCATACCGCCCGATGCGCGCCACTGCAAGAGGGCCGGATCGAAAAAACCAACTGCCCCGTCATTTTTGCCCGGCCCGCGAGGTCGCCCGACACTGCCGGACCAACAGCCCTGCCCGCCAACCACTAGTCCAGCGGCAGCACATTGCGACAGATCATCGTGCGCAGGGTAAAGCTGGAGCGGGTGTTGCGAATGCCGGGGACGCGCATCAGGCGATGCTCCAGAAACTGGTCGAAATCGGTCAGATCCTGCGCGACGACACGCAGCAAAATATCACGGCTCCCCGTCATCAGATAGCATTCCATCACCTGATCAAAGCGCCGCACCGCCGCCTCAAAGGCCTGCAACCCCTCGGTGGACTGTCGCTCCAGCTCCACCGCGACAAAGATGGTGACCGGCAACCCCACTTCGGTCTGGTCCACCCGCGCCGAATAGCCCGAAATCACCCCGCTCTCTTCCAGATTGGCGACCCGCCGGGCGCAGGGCGTCGCGGACAGGCCGACCTTCTCCGCTAGCTCGGCAATTTTCATCCGCCCGTTCTCCTGAAGCGCGGCCAATATCTTGCGGTCAATGGTATCCACGTCTTTCCCCTCATTTATCGCCACATATTAGCGATTAGCTCTAAAATTGACAATTGGGGCGCGCCATTTTAGAGGAAATCCGCGGTTCCCTGACGGTATTCTCTGGCGAAATGGAGGAGCAATCCAAAAATGACAGCCACAATCACCCCCGTCGCCACATCGACACATGAAGAAATCTACCGGGTCGAGGATGCCTCGGTTGGCCTCACTGGTTTTATTGCCGTGCATTCCACGTTGCTTGGCCCGGCGGCTGGCGGGTTGCGGATGCGCCCCTACGCCAGCGCCGAAGAGGCCCTGACCGATGTCAAGCGTCTGAGCGAAGGCATGACCTATAAGAACGCGGCTGCGGGCCTCGCGCTCGGCGGTGGCAAAGCGGTGATCATCGGCGATCCTGCGACCCAGAAAACCCCTGAGCTGCTGCGCGCCTTTGCCCGCGCAATCGACAGTCTGGATGGCCGCTACATCACAGCCGAAGATATGGGCATGAGCCCCGAGGATATGGCAATCCTGGCCGAGGAAACCACCTCCGTCGCCGGGCTGGCCGATGGAGAATACGCCTCCGGCGACCCCTCCCCCATCACCGCGCGCGGCATCTTCAACGCGATCCGCACGGCGTGGGAACATAAGACCGGTCAGATCGACCTCACCGATCGGGTTGTTTCCGTTCAGGGGCTGGGTCACGTGGGCTGGTACCTCTGCGACTTCCTCAACAAGGCCGGTGCCAAGCTGATCGTCACCGATGTGAACACGGCGCAGGTCACCCGCGCGGTAGAGGCCTTCGGCGCCACAGCCGTCGCCCCGGATGAGATCTATGCGGTTGAGGCGGATATCTTTGCCCCCTGCGCCATTGGCAGCATCCTCAACAGCGACACCATCCCGCAGCTGAAGGTGGCTCTGGTGGCCGGTGGCGCCAACAACCAGCTGGCCTCCTCCGAGGACGCGATCGCCCTGCACCAGCGCGGCATTCTCTACGCCCCCGATTTCGTGGCCAATGGTGGCGGCATCATCAATGTGGCGACAGAAATCCAGAAAATCGGCAACCGCAACAGCTTTGTCGCGGACCGGCTGGAGGCGCTTGAGGTGACCATGGCAGCAATCCTGGCTCAGGCTGCCGCGGATGATGTCAGCCCCGACGCCGTCGCCATCGCCACGGTGCAGGCGAAGATGACGCCAAAGGCCGCCTAGGCCACGGTGACGCCAATCGACGCCCCACTGCTGCGGGGCCGTCGTTCAACCCCGCCACCAAAGAGCGGGCGCCAGGCGGAAGACCCCGGTATATTCGGGGGAATAACACCAAGCAGAGAAAGAGTGCAGCCCAGATGGGTTGCCCTTTTTTGTGGCCAGCGGGTCCCCGTGCAGACAGACGTTGAACCAGATCGCCATTCAGGCGTTTGATGATACCAGCACAGAGAACACCCCAAGGAGAACCGCATGCCCCTGTTCCACCCCGACAATCGCAACCGCAGCGATCAGCACAAGAAGATCTACGCCTATTGCGAAATTGCCTACACCATTGTCGATGTCTCGGCTGCAGTGCTGTTCGTGGTGGGCAGTGTGCTGTTTTTTCAGGAAGCGACGACCTATGCCGGCACCTGGCTGTTTCTGATCGGATCCATCCTCTTCGGGCTGCGCCCCACCATCAAACTCTACCGCGAATATACCTATCTGCGGATGGGCGACTATGAGGATATCACCCGCAAGTGAGATAGCGCCCGCTTTGCCCCTCTGACGTGTTGACACCTGAAACTGCATGCACAGGGCGCCAGTGGCTCCAATGACGCCCATCTTTGCAATCCGATACACGGGTGGGCGTCAATTCGATCACCGAAGGCGCAGGGCGGAACCGTCATTCACTGCGGGACTTCAACCAGCCGCTTTAAGATCCAATGCCCCAATCATCCAGCGTCATGCTGAAGCATGAGATGTTCGGCCGTCTCGATATGGGGTTTCCAGAGAGCCTCCTCCGTATCAAAGACCTCTTTGAAAGTGGACATGTTTTCAGGCTCATCGCTGATAATCACCCAACCCTGCGGGGCAACAACGCCTATCAGGCGCCTAAGAACCGCAACCCGGCTGTCGGCAGACAGCAGGTGCAGGGTGCGATCTATCAATAGAACGTCAAACTGCCCAACCGGCTGGAAATTTGTGATATCTGCAACGATCCCATCGACGTTGAGGTTTTCACGGTTGCCCGCCGAGACCAGATCTTTGATCCCACTTGGTGCGATATCAACACCAACGACAGAATGGCCCAATCTCGCAATAAAAAGAGCGTCACGCCCCTGACCGCAGCCAATATCAAGAACGCGCAGACCATCGCCCGCCAGCGTGCTGAAAAACTCCACAATCTCCGACGACGGAGCGCCGAGCGCATGCGCTGTGGAACTGTAAAGGCGATCAAAATTGAACTGAGTGTCTTTGCGAAACATCGCGGTGTCGGGGTCGGAATGGTCGGGGACCTGTTTAAAACCATTCTTTTGCAGTGCTTTTGCGGATGCAACATTCCCAGGTGCAACACCAGCCAACAGCTGGGTCCCCTCCCCCAGATCCTGATACCAGGCGACCAATCCGCCGATCAATTCTGATGCGAAGCCCTTGCCCCACACGATTTCGGAAAAGAGATATCCGATATGAACCGTCGGCGGATATTCCGCGTCACCGGAGGGTGCCAAGATGAGGAGGCCAATGAGGCTCGCATTGCCATCGCGGATCGTAAGCACATGGCTCTCTGCATGTCTGGCAGCAATCCAGTCCGAAATAGCGGCCTCGCCATCAGCGAGCTGCATGGGTTCCGGCAGGCTCTTCAGGACAGGTGGTGTCAAGATGGCTGCCAGCTCCGCTGCAAATGCCTGCTTTTCTTGCTCAGAGCCAAGGGCCGTATCCCAGGATTCAATGCAAAGCCTGTCGGTTTCAAACTTCATTTCACGGACCATCGGGCGCCCTCCAACTTCGGTGATGTTCCCCACACGTGGACTTGACACGGTGGAATTATACGTTAGTTAGGAAGACGTACTAAATGATGGATGTCAAGGTGACCCTCGAACAATTCCTCCAGTTGGCGCATCGGCGCTGCCAGCGCTCATGGGCTGAACTCAGCGCAGAGCTCAGATTAAGTCACAACGAGTTTGAGTATCTGCGCGCCATCCGAGATCAGGAAGACAAAACCACCGACAAAGACAACCACGGCCAACACCTTCAGGATGTTGTAAATGATCTGGGGGTGAGGAAATCATCCGCCAGTGCGATGGTCCTGAAGCTGGAAGACAGAGGCTTGGTTGCCCGCTTCCCCTGCCGCTATGATGCCCGCGCGCAGCACATCATCCTGACCGAAGCCGGCCAGGCATTGTTGGCGAGTGGTGAGAGGGTCTATGAGGCCGTCGCACGTGAGCTGGCGTCCGAACTGCCCGGCAGCATAACCCGGGCGTTTGATCAAAAGGGATAAAATCGAAAACGCAGCATTTATCCAAATTAGTACGTCCTGCTAACTACCTAAACAGGAAATGAAATGACGTTCGAACTCACACTCTTGGGCACCGCCATCCACATCTTGATTTGGGAGAAGCTGCCAGAATGGGGGACCTGGTTCAAAACCCTCATTTCGCTGCTCCCAAGTCCCCTTCGCACGCTGTACGAGCAATGGCATTGCCCGTTCTGCGCTGGATTTTGGATCGCATTGGCTCTTCACTGGATGACCGGCTTCTGGACAATTCCCGAACTGAATGAACTCTCCACTCGTCTGGGGACGGTGGGAACACCTGTCGCATGGATCCTGGACGCTCTGGCAACAGCAACTTTGATCTATACAGCGATCATCGCCCTAAAGGCCGTAGGTCTGCCCGCGATGAAAGCACATATGATGAAGGAAGATTTCCTGACCTCAGCTTTTGGGGACGGATCGGCGACAACGGACTGACGACATGTCGTCGATCGGCGCCGTGAAACGGTTGTCCGCGTGGCCTGCCGGGTTGCTCCGCCTAGGCACCACGCTGTCATCCACGTTGTGCCGGAAGACACATATAATCCTGCCTTCTCAACACCATAAACGACATCGGGCGACCCCGGAAGGGTCGCCCGTTTATCATTATCCGTTGCGGATTGATCTCAGATCATACGAGCAGCGCCCGCAGCCGGATCAATGGGCCGTGGCCCCTGCCGCATCGTCAGGCGCGCCCAAGGCGGCCTTGGCTGCGGCGGCAGCTTCCTCTGCGGCCTCATCCCATTCGATGGGTTCGGGCGTATCGGTCAGCGCATGTTTCAGCACCTCGGACACGTGGCTGACGGGGATGATGGTCAGCCCCTCTTTCACATTGTCCGGGATATCCGGCAGGTCTTTTTCATTCTCCTGCGGGATCAGTACAGTCTTGATACCACCACGCAGCGCTGCCAGCAGTTTCTCCTTCAGGCCGCCAATGGCCGTCGCGTTGCCACGCAGCGTGACCTCACCGGTCATGGCGATGTCCTTACGGACCGGAATGCCGGTCAACACCGACACAATCGCAGTCACCATCGCCAGACCCGCGCTTGGACCATCTTTTGGCGTGGCGCCATCCGGGACGTGCACGTGGATGTCGATCTTGTCGAATTTTGGCGGTTTCACCCCAAGCTGCGGTGAAATCGAACGCACATAGCTTGAGGCCGCCTCAATCGACTCCTTCATCACATCGCCCAGCTTCCCGGTGGTCTTCATCCGACCTTTGCCCGGCAGGCGCAGCGCCTCGATGCTCAGCAGTTCACCGCCAACCGAAGTATAGGCCAGACCGGTCACAACACCGACTTGGTCCTCTTTCTCGGCCAGACCGTAGCGATATTTCGCAACGCCAAGGAAATCATCCAGATTATCCCCGGTGACAGAGACGGTTTCTGCCTCTTTCTTCACGATCTTAGTCAGCGATTTCCGCGCCACCTTGGCGATTTCACGCTCCAGGTTCCGCACGCCCGCCTCACGGGTATAGGTGCGGATGATCTCGGTCAGCGCCTCATCGGTCAGCTCGAATTCCTTGGCCTTCAGACCATGGTTCTTCACCTGTTTGGAAATCAGGTGCTGCTTGGCGATCTCGCGCTTTTCATCCTCGGTGTAGCCGGACAGCGGAATGATCTCCATCCGGTCCAGCAGAGGACCCGGCATATTGTAGCTGTTCGAGGTGGTCAGGAACATCACGTTCGACAGGTCATATTCCACTTCCAAATAGTGGTCCATGAAGGTCGCGTTCTGCTCCGGATCCAGCACTTCCAGCATCGCCGAAGCCGGATCGCCCCGGAAATCCTGCCCCATCTTGTCGATTTCATCGAGCAGGATCAGCGGGTTGGTGGTTTTGGCCTTTTTCAGCGCCTGAATGATCTTGCCGGGCATGGAGCCAATATAGGTCCGACGATGACCGCGGATCTCGCTCTCATCGCGCACGCCACCCAGCGAAATGCGGATGAACTCGCGACCGGTCGCTTTGGCCACCGATTTGCCAAGCGATGTTTTACCGACACCCGGAGGGCCGACGAGGCACAGGATCGGGCCTTTCAGCTTGGCAGAGCGCTGCTGCACCGCGAGATACTCGACAATGCGTTCCTTGACCTTTTCCAGACCATAGTGATCCGCATCCAGAATGTCCTGAGCGCGGCTCAGGTCTTTTTTCACACGCGATTTGGTGCCCCAGGGCAGCGCCAGAATCCAGTCGAGGTAGTTGCGCACGACTGTGGCCTCTGCCGACATCGGCGACATGTTTTTGAGCTTCTTCAGCTCGGCCTCAGATTTTTCACGCGCCTCTTTGGAGAGCTTGGTTTCAGCGATCTTCGCTTCCAGCTCGGCCACCTCGTTAGAGCCGTCCTCACTGTCGCCCAGCTCCTTCTGAATGGCCTTCATCTGCTCATTCAGGTAATATTCGCGCTGGGTCTTCTCCATCTGCGTCTTGACGCGAGTCTTGATCTTCTTCTCGACCTGCAGTACCGACAGCTCACCCTGCATCAGGCCATAGACCTTCTCCAGACGTTCGCTGACCGACAGGGTCTCCAGCAGGTCCTGCTTGTTGTCGACTTCAATGCCCAGATGGCCAGCGACCAGATCCGCCAACTTGGCCGGTTCGGTGGTCTCGCCGACCGCGCTCAGCGCCTCTTCGGGGATATTCTTGCGGACCTTTGCATAGCGCTCGAACTCATCGCCGACGGTGCGCAGCAGCGCCTCAACGGTGGTGACATCGCCGGGCATCTCGGTCAGGTACTCTGCCCGCGCCTCAAAGAAATTGTCGTTTTCCAGATATTCGGTGATCTTCACCCGCGCGTGGCCTTCGACCAGCACCTTCACGGTGCCATCGGGCAGTTTCAGCAGCTGCAGCACATTGGCTAGAACACCGACGTTGTAGATGCCATCAGATTGCGGATCATCCTCTGCCGGGTCGATCTGACTGGACAGCAGGATCTGCTTGTCATCCGTCATCACCTCTTCGAGGGCACGCACTGATTTGTCCCGTCCGACAAACAGCGGCACGATCATATGCGGGAACACAACGATATCGCGCAGCGGCAGGACGGGGTAGGATGAATTGAGTGGCTCTTGCATACTCGGTCCTTCGATTTGGCAAGACGCCCCCGCCCCGATCAGTCGGCAGCTCTGGTGCGTCTCCTCATGGCTTTGTTATCTGGTGCAGCAGGAGAAGGATTTCAACCGCCGTGCCTCAATGTTTGGGATCACATTGCCCGCAGCGCGTCCGGACCACAAGAGCGCAAATGGACACAAGGATACCAAATGATGAAAGGCGGCCCCGAGAGGCCGCCCATTCACAAAATCTGTTAACCGATCTGCCCAAAACGCCATCATTCATGGGACATCAGCACCGGATCCGCAGCTGTGCTAGTCGATAGCCGTGACACTCAGATGCCCCAGACTGCCGCCCCGCGCCACCGGATCGGAGCGGTCATCCATCAGGGCAAAAATCGCCACCCCCGTGGCCAGCAAAATCATCAGCGAACAATGCGCCAGTCCAGTCGAAGCGGTGTCATTCATCGGATCTCTCCACTTGGGTCGTTATGTGCCTGCCTCGCAGTTCACTGCTGATTTGTGGCGCAAAGGTGTTCGGCGCGAGACCCGCCGGTGAACATTTGCTCAAGTTTTCAACAACACGAACACAACGCAAAGGGACCACAGGCAACATTCGGCTCTCGCGCCTCTCAGTCCAGGCCCTCAATGTCGCCTTACACGCAGGTGTCCCGGAAGGGCTTCCAAACCGACTACCCGCCGTTCCCGATTAGCACCGTCACTCCACGCCTCAAAATTCGGCAGGTCGTTTGTTCCTGCGCAGCACATACGGGACCCTGCCCGATGACAAGTTGTACACATCACCAGCCAACGCGCCCTCAAGCGCCCCACCCAGAATGGTCTGCAACTGGCATTCTTTTTGACCACCGACAACACCCGTCATAGGATTGTAGGAGCTGTGAGGATAGGTGAAGCAGAGGTAATACTCCCCCGCGACAAGCTCTTGGACCCAATCCCCACGAAGCGCAGCCCTGTTTCCGGGATACCAAAGCCAGACATGCTTTTCGCTGTAGTAGGTGACTTGGTAGCCATGCCCCTTGTCCCAGTGCAGATAGGTCGCCCCCGAGGAGGGATAGGCCAATCTCTCCTCAGAGATCTGGTGTACGGTGGGATTGAATTTGGTAGTCTCCCGCCCGCCGCACGCGGCAAGACATAGCGCAATAAGCCCGACACTCCTCCCTAGAACAAGCATTTCATCCTCAGTAAAGCTGATTTGGTACCGCTGTAGCGATAAGTTTTGTAGTAGAAATTCGGTACCGGCCTGGTTTCACGATTCAAAACAAAGCCAATTCCGAGCCGGTCAAGGTCCTCTTTTTTCATCTCCAGAATTCGATCCAAACGACCGCCTAGCGCCGCATTCACACGGGCCTGTTGCTGGGGTGTCAACGGAACGCCCTCGCGAATCGGTCTGTCATCAAGGCTCACCGTGCCAGCGGCACAAATTGTCTGGCGTGCCGCCGTTTTCGCCAGTTCCAAGACACGCCCTGACGTCCGGCCGGAAGTCAGGTCACTGTGAAGGGCAACCAGCTCAGGCTTTGATAGCCCGGCAAAAACACTGCTCGGCAAATGCGCAGGCGGACGGAAAGTGCTTTCTGATGTGCCTACGGTAACTTGAAAGTAGACGGCGTTACCCCTGACGGCATCATGCCGCGCTGCACCACCCGGAACAAAAAGCACTGCAGCCGAGACTCTCTTGGCAGCAAGGCCACCATCAAAAAAAGGTCTATCGCCACCGCGCTGATAGAGCTCCATCGCGGCAACATCTTGAAAGCTCAGCTGTTTAGGCGGTCGGGATGATGAGCTGCCGCCCTCCATGCATGCAGAGAGGCTCAAAACAGTGCCCAAACAAACTGTGACGCGTGTCAAAAAATTCATCGGATCAATTCCATACTGGAGAAAAAGACGTAATTTCAAATTCACTGCTGGTGCGTAGTCGATTTTTTGGCTTGTGATCAAAGCCGCTCAATATCGCCTTGCGCGCGGGTGTCGTGAAAATCCTTCTGCCAAGCCTCAAACGTCCCCGCTGCTATCGCGTCGCGCATACCGCTCATGATCTCCTGGAAGTAATGCAGGTTGTGCCAGGTCAGCAGCATGCCGGAGATCATCTCGTTGGAGCGGAATACATGGTGCAGATAGGCGCGGGAATAGTTGCTGCACGCTGGGCAGGAGCACTTCTCGTCCAAGGGGCGCGGATCGTCCTGATGCCGCGCGTTCTTGATATTGACCACGCCGTAGCGGGTGAACGCCTGTCCCGTCCGACCAGAACGCGACGGCAACACGCAGTCCATCATGTCGATGCCGCGCGCCACCGCGCCAACGATATCGTCAGGCTTGCCCACGCCCATCAGGTAGCGCGGCTTATCCTCGGGCAGGAAACCGGGGGCATAGTCAAGACAATCAAACATCGCCTCCTGCCCCTCACCCACCGCTAGGCCGCCGACGGCATAGCCTTCAAAGCCGATCTTCGTCAGCGCCTCGGCGCTTTCTTCGCGCAGGTCCTGTTCAAGCCCGCCCTGCATAATACCAAACAGCGCATGGCCCGGACGGTCACCAAAGGCCTCGCGCGACCGCTCGGCCCACCGCATCGACAGACGCATCGATTCAGCAATGCGGTCGCGGTCCGCAGGCAGCGCGGGGCATTCGTCAAAACACATCACGATGTCGGATCCCAACAGCTTCTGGATCTCCATCGAGCGTTCCGGCGTCAGCTCATGCTTGGAGCCATCCACATGGCTTTTGAAGGTCACGCCCTTTTCCGTCAGCTTACGCAGACCCGCCAGCGACATCACCTGAAACCCGCCACTGTCCGTCAGGATAGGCCGCTCCCAGTTCATGAACTTGTGCAAACCGCCCAAACGATCAATCCGCTCTGCCGTGGGGCGCAGCATCAAGTGATAGGTATTGCCAAGGAGAATATCCGCTCCGGTCGCACGCACGCTCTCCGGCATCATCGCCTTCACCGTCGCCGCTGTGCCCACCGGCATGAACGCCGGCGTGCGGATCTCACCACGCGGGGTATTAATGACACCCGTGCGGGCCTTGCCATCGGTGGCTTTCAGGTCAAACGAGATTTTGGGTGCCATGATATCTTCCTTGGGCTGTCATACGCGAGGTCCCGCCGCGACGGGTGATTTTCCAACGGGATCATCTGCCACCTGAACCCTGCTCTGCGCGTTCCGAAACCCGGCCAGCACAGCCTGCCGGATGTGCCCGATCTTTGGCCGGCTTTCAAGCCTGCAGTGCGCCTTTCCCGATCACTGCGCTTGGCTCTCAGACAGCAGCGATGCGGCACGCCGCGTCCGCTTCCCCTTGTCTGCCAACACTGCGCGGGCCATAGAGATCGGGACCTAGGGTCTGGCAGCTGATCTTGAAATCACGCCCACAGGCCCTCAAGTGCATACTATAGTATACAAATATATTGTGAGGCAAAATGTCCGAAGAACTCCTGCTCTCTCTGCTGACACAGAATATCATATATATTCTGGGCGCGATCTTCTTGATGATCCTGATCTTCAAAGGCATCCGCATCGTGCCGCAGTCCGAAAAATATGTGGTTGAACGCTTTGGCCGCCTGCATGCGGTGCTTGGGCCGGGCATCAACTTCATCGTGCCGCTGCTGGACGCCGTCGCCCATAAGGTCTCCATCCTGGAACGCCAGCTGCCCAACGCCAGCCAGGACGCCATCACCAAGGACAATGTTTTGGTGCAGATCGACACCTCGGTGTTCTACCGCATTTTGGAACCCGAAAAGACCGTCTACCGGATCCGTGACGTGGACGGCGCCATTGCCACCACTGTGGCCGGTATCGTGCGGGCTGAGATCGGCAAAATGGACCTGGATGAGGTGCAGTCAAACCGCTCGCAGCTGATCGGCCAGATCCAGCATCTCGTCGAAAGCGCTGTGGATGATTGGGGCATCGAAGTGACCCGCGCCGAGATCTTGGATGTAAACCTTGATCAGGCCACCCGCGACGCCATGTTGCAACAGCTGAACGCGGAGCGGGCCCGCCGCGCCCAGGTGACCGAGGCTGAGGGTCAAAAGCGCGCGGTTGAGCTGAACGCCGACGCCGAACTCTACGCCGCCGAGCAGATCGCCAAAGCCCGCCGCATTCAGGCCGACGCCGAAGCCTACGCCACCCAGGTGGTCGCAAAAGCCATTTCCGACCATGGCATCGAAGCCGCGCAATATCAGGTGGCCCTGAAACAGGTTGAGGCGCTCAACGCCCTTGGCGCCGGTGAAGGCAAACAGACCATTCTGGTGCCCGCAAATGCGATCGAGGCTTTCGGCAATGCCTTCAACATGCTGAAAGGTAGCGGGAAATGACCGCCCTGCTCTCGGTCTGGTGGGTCTGGATCGCCATAGCCATCGGCCTCGCCATTGTTGAGGTCCTGGCACCGGGGTTCATCTTCGTAGGGTTTGCCATCGGGGCCGTTGCTGTGGGGCTGCTGCTGGCGTTCACCCCGGCAGGCAGCATCTCCCTGCCCGTGCTCCTGCTCATCTACGCCACCCTCTCCCTGATCGCCTGGCTGGTGCTCCGCCACTTCTTCAAGGGACCCAAGGGGCAGGTGAAACACTTCGACCGGGATATCAACGACTGACAAAAGCCCCGCCCGATAGACGTCGGGCGGGGTTCAGTCTGGGTTCGCAGGCCACCTGTGGTGTGAATACGCAGTCGGCAAACGCCTCGTTAATGCAGCGGCGCCGCGGCGGGAGTGGTCATATGGCTTTCCACCTCATCCCCCGGGTCGGTCACCGGATCCAGCACCAGAACCAGACGGGTTTCTCCGGTACCTTCGATCGGCGGGGACCGGTGCAGCAGACCGGGCGCCGGTTGCGCGGGCCAGCGGGTGCCACGCAGCAATAGGGGTGACCCGGTCGCGACCGTCTGAGCATGGGCCGGGGTCTCGCCCTGGCGAGACACGCCCAGCTGGGTTCCGGTCCCCCGGTAGGTGCAGACCAAGCGCGCCGTGATGGCATCGACATGGAACTTACGGCAGGCATTTGTGGTCACCACGTCCAGCCGGAACCGCAGGTATCTTGCCGCCATCAACGATGAAAACGCGCCCGCCAACCGCGTAACATCCGCCTGAAGCCAGTCATGTTCCGGCCCCTGCGGCAGGCCGGACATGACACAGAACTCCGCCAAGACCCGTGCGATCATCTCTGGCTGCACAATGACCCGCCCCCGGGGCAGCCGGTCGGGGTCAACCCGGTCAAGCCAATGCTGGACGTCGGCGGGCGTCTCCCGCCGCCAGATCAGCGCGGCGCAATCAGGCTCCAGAAACCGCCGCAGCCCTGTCTCATCCCGTGCCATATCGACGTCTTGCGCCACCTCCGGGGCGCTCTTGCAAAGCGCGATCACGCCGCAGCCTCCGGCCGCCGCCAGATGGGAAAAGGATCAGTATAGTCGGGCAATTGATCGGGACCGGTGGCCACGTCAGCTGGCACAAGACATCCGTCCAGCTGCGCCTTTAACCCGGGCCAATCGATCCCTGAACCAATGAACACCAGTTCCTGACGCCGATCCCCCCAGGGCTCCTGCCAATGGGCTTTTATGTAGGCACGCGCCTGCTCATGGGTCGGGTGCCGCTCCACCGGAACCGACGCCCACCAAGTGCCGAGCGGTTTCACGCTGGACAAGGCCCCGGCCAGCGAAAATTCCGCCACCCAATCAGGCCGGGTGGAGATCCAGAAATGTCCCTTGGCCCGGATCACACCCGGCAAATCCCCATTGAGAAGCGCCAGAATTTGCTCCGGCACAAAGGGTTGTCGTGCCCGGTAAACATATGACGCAACACCGTATTCCTCGCTCTCCGGCACGTGATCGGCAAACCCGTAGAGTTCTTTGGCCCACATCGGATGCTCATGCGCCTGCTCAAAGTCAAACAATCCGGTGTCCAGAATTTTATCTGCGGCAACCGCACTATGATTGGCATCAATGATTTCGGCATCCGCATTCAGGCTGCGAATGATCTTGCGCGCCGCATCGGCCTCATCAGGGCCTGCGTCAGCCACCTTGTTCAGGATCACCACATCGGCAAATTCGATCTGATCGGTCAACAGATGTACCAGCGTGCGCTCATCTTCCTCGCCCAGGGTCTCGCCCCGGTCCGCAAGGAAATCATGCGAGGAAAAGTTCCGGCGCAGATTGACCGCATCCACCACCGTCACCATCGTATCAAGCCGCGCCACATCCGAGAGGCTCTCGCCCCCCTCATCGCGAAACTCAAAGGTAGCAGCGACCGGCAGAGGCTCGGAGATGCCGGTGGACTCGATCAAGAGGTAGTCAAACCGCCCCTCCCCCGCCAGACGTCGCACTTCCGCCAGCAGATCATCGCGCAGGGTGCAGCAGATACAGCCATTGGACATTTCCACCAATGTTTCATCGGTGCGGCTCAACTCCGTATGCGCCCGCACCAGATCCGCATCAATATTGATTTCCGACATGTCATTCACGATCACGGCGACCCGACGCCCGTCGCGATTGTTAAGAATACGATTGAGCAACGTCGTCTTTCCGGCTCCCAGAAACCCGGACAGAACAGTTACAGGAAGGCGATTATCTTTCATCGATCTTGATACCCAGTCTAAAGCACAGCGCGACGGATGAGAGTGCCTCTGACACCGTCAGCAGACAAATCCCTCATGAGTCGCAGGAAGTGTTACGATATAACGTATCATTCACTTATAGCAAGATCCCTGCCTCTCCTGCGACGCTTGATCACAAGCCGCATGCGATCCGCCACTGGACCCTCGCGCCCGGCTTCCCTATATAAACAGTCAGGAAACGAACCGAGGCCCTTATGACCAACGCATCCGAACCACTGGAAGGCACACCGCTGATCGCCCCCTCCTCTGTCAGCCATGAGCTGTACGAGCCGGTGGTGGACGCGTGCCGGTCTGTTTATGACCCTGAAATCCCTGTGAATATCTATGAACTGGGCCTGATCTACACCATCGACATCACAGCCGAGAATGATGTGAAGATCATTATGACCCTCACCGCCCCCGGCTGCCCCGTCGCCGGTGAGATGCCGGGATGGATCGTGGACGCCGTCTCTCCCGTCCCCGGCGTCAAAAGCTGCGATGTCGAACTGACATGGGAGCCGCCCTGGGGCATGGACATGATGTCGGATGAGGCACGGCTCGAACTCGGCTTCATGTAGCCGCAGCCGCGGATGGTGCAGCACAAACCACGCCTGCTCCCGTCCTTTCCACAAGACACAACGCGGCACGGCCCCTCGCCTGCCGCGTTTTTTATGACCCGCTGCAAGGTTCAGGCCGTTGACACAGTCCCGGGGCACGCGCGCCTGGCTCGCGTCACACGCACGCTAACGTTGCGCAAGACCGCAGCAATCCGCCCGCCCCCTCTTGCCCCAGAGAGGCAAGCCCCCGTAACATCAGAGTTATAAATCGCTGCGGGTCATCCGCAGCCGTTCTTGGCGCGACCCACGGATTAATACCGCAACACGCCCCAAGAGCGCCCCCAAATGATTTGGAGTTACCCTGTTGCCCCGCACATTTCACATCTGCGCGCGTCTGATCTCCCTTGCTCTTGCCGCCCCTTTATGCGCCAGCCCCGCCGCAGCAGAGACCACCGCTGAGGCCACCATTGCGCTCAGCTACGGTCCGCGCCCGGCCTATCTGGTTGACGCCCTGCCCGATGGCGCGCTGAAGACCAAACTGCAATCCTGTGCCCGGCAAACCCCGGAACGCAGCGATTTTTCCATTGCACATCGGGGCGCGCCGCTGATGTTTCCCGAACATACGGTAGAGGGCAATCGCGCCGCCGCCACCATGGGCGCAGGGGTTATGGAATGCGATGTAACCTTCACCAGCGATCTGGAACTGGTCTGCCGCCACTCGCAGAACGATCTACACACCACAACCGATATCCTCACCACCGATCTTGCCGACCGCTGCACCCAGCCCTTTGCCCCGGCCACCGCCGATGCCCCCGCAAGCGCCGAGTGCCGCACCAGCGATCTGACGCTGGCAGAGCTGATGACCCTGCGCCCCAAGATGGACAGCCGTGACCCCACAGCCACCAGTGCCGCCGCCTTTCAGGGCGGCCTCGCCCCCTGGCGCAGCAGCCTGCATCAGAACGGCGCAACTCTGCTCAGCCATGCCGACAGTATCCGGCTGTTCCGCGATCTCGGCGCAAAATTCACTCCCGAGCTGAAGGCCCCTACCGTCGCCATGCCCTTCAACGGGATGACGCAGGCAGCCTATGCGCAGAAACTGATCGACGCCTATGTCAGCGCCGAGATCCCCGCCAGCGATGTCTGGGTGCAGAGCTTTGACCTCGACGACATCAAATACTGGCTCACCCAAACGCCGGAATTTGGCCGTCAGGCGGTCTACCTCGATGATCGCTTCGCCCGCCACGACGAAGATGAAGGCCAGATTGATCCAATGGACCCCGCAACCTTCCGCCCGTCGATGCAGGAGTTGAAGGACATGGGGCTCAACTATATCGCGCCACCGATCTGGATGCTGCTGACGCTGGAGGATGGCCGCATGGTCCCCTCTCCCTATGCCAAAGCCGCACGCGCCGCCGGTCTGAATATCATCACCTGGACCTTGGAGCGCTCTGGTCCGCTGAAAAACGGCGGTGGCTGGTATTTCCAATCGGTCGCAGCTGCGGTGCAATCGGACGCGGCCACCTATCAGGTGCTTGATGTGCTGGCGCAGGATGTGGGGGTTGTCGGGGTATTTTCCGACTGGCCCGCAACCGTGACCTATTACGCCAATTGCATGGGGCTGTGACCGCAGCCCCTTGAGCCTGCGCCACGCCCCCCTTAGATTAGGGGTAACGCGCGATAGTGGAGACAGACATGTTCGGCATTCCCGGCAAACAAGCGGTGACCATCACCGACAAGGCAGCGGCCCAGATTGCCAAGCTGATGGACAAGGGCGGCCATTCCGGCCTGCGCATCGGCGTGAAGAAGGGCGGCTGTGCCGGCATGGAATATACCATGGAATATGTCGATCAACCCGACCCCAACGACGAAGTGGTCGAACAGGATGGTGCCCGCGTGCTGATCGCGCCGATGGCGCAGATGTTCCTCTTCGGCACCGAAATCGACTATGAGGTCTCGCTGCTGGAGGCCGGGTTCAAGTTCAACAACCCCAATGTCTCCGAGGCCTGCGGCTGCGGAGAATCAATCAGTTTCAAGGATATGCCCGTAGGCTGATCCGCAGTACGGCGTCCCTGTCATCTCGCCGATTTGCGAGTGGTGGCGCGCAGACAACACCAAAAAAGAGGCAGTTTCTGCCTCTTTTTTTGCGCCCGGTTATTGGCGCACTTCGATATTGTTCAACATGTGCTGACCACCGCTGGTGGTGAACAGGCGAATTGTTCCCTATTCCGAACAATGTTAGGACAGACCCAGCAGCAAGCTGCCGCGCCCCGACAGGGCTTCGCAGGCAGCAACAGAAGATTGAGGGAGATACGCAGATGCGTCGGAAACTGGCCGCAGGCAATTGGAAAATGAACGGCACCGCAAGTGCGCTGACAGAGCTGGGCAATCTTGCCTATAGCTGCAAATCCGCCAAGGCCGAGGTGCTGATCTGCCCGCCTGCAACCCTGCTCTACCGCGCGGCCAATGTCTGCGTCGACAGCAAGGTGAGCATTGGCGCCCAGGATTGCCACAGCGCCACCTATGGCGCCCATACCGGCGATCTCAGCGCGGAAATGCTGCATGACGCGGGCGCCACCGCCGTGATCCTTGGCCATTCCGAACGCCGGGCCGACCACGGTGAGACGGATGAAACAGTCCGGGCCAAGGCCAAGACCGCCATCGCTGCGGGGCTGACCGCCATCATCTGCGTGGGCGAAACCCTGAACGACCGCGAGGCGGGCAAAACACTTGATGTGGTCCGGGCGCAATTGGCAGGCTCCCTCCCCGATGACACCAGCGGCACAACCGTGGTGGTGGCCTACGAACCGGTCTGGGCGATCGGCACAGGCAAGGTGCCCACGGTCGAACAGATTGCCGAAGTGCACAACGACCTGCGCGCCAGCCTCGTGAAACGCTTCGGCGGCGAGACCGCAAACGCCATCCGACTGCTCTATGGCGGATCTGTCAAAGCCAGCAATGCCAAGGAAATCTTCGCGGTGGCCCATGTCGACGGCGCCCTGGTTGGCGGCGCCAGCCTCAAGGCTGCGGATTTCGCCCCCATCGTCGCGGCTCTCGACGCTAGCGCATAAATGCGCCTCACGACGCAGCCTCCGGCGGGAGTATTTGGGGAAAGATGACAGACCCCGCACCCCGCCTTCACCTTTCACGAAATACTCTGGGGTGAATGCGCGCCAGCGCAGAGGGGCAAAGCCCCTGACATAACGCCAGACAGAAAAAGGCCCGGGAGCAGTTCCCGGGCCTTTTCATATTCTGGGTACTGAACACCTGCTCTATTTGGTGATGATCTCCGGCCCCATCACCGCATTCGGCAACACGGTTGAAATCCACGGGATATAGGTGATCATAATCAGAAACACGAAGAGCACCGCCAGGAACGGCAGTGCGGCCCGCACCACCGCCATCATCGGCATTCCTGCAACCCCGGAGGTCACAAAGAGGTTCAGACCAACCGGCGGAGTGATCATGCCGATTTCCATGTTCACCACCATGATGATGCCCAGATGGATCGGGTCGATGCCCAGTTCGATGGCAATCGGGAACACCAGCGGCGCCACGATCACCAACAGCCCCGACGGCTCCATGAACTGACCACCGATCAGCAGGATCACATTGACCACGATCAGGAACATCACCGGGCCAAAGCCCGCCGACAGCATCGCGGTGGCAATCTGCTGTGGCACCTGCTCGTCGGTCAGCACATGTTTCAGGATCAGCGCATTGGCGATCACAAACAAGAGAGTCACCGTCAGCTTGCCCGCCTCAAACAACGCATGGCGCGTATCGGCGTGAAAAAAGGACGGGATGAAATAGACCACCGTCTGTCCCAGCATCTTCGGCAACATGGTCAGGAATTGACCCATATCCTTGGGTTTCGGCGCAGATTTCAACGGTCCCATGTCACGGTAGACAAAGGTCGCTACAAAGAAGGCATAGACCGACGCCACCGCCGCCGCCTCTGTCGGGGTGAAGATCCCGCCATAGATGCCGCCCAGAATGATCCCGATCAGCAGCAGACCGACCGAGGCATTGGCCGCCGAGGCCGCAACTTCCCCCCAGCCCAGCCATTCGCCCTTGGGCAGGTTCTTCACCTTGGCCATCACATAGATGGTGACCATCAGCATCAGACCCGCCATCAGACCCGGAATAACGCCCGCCAGGAACATCCGCCCCACCGAGACCTCAACCGCCGCCGCATAGACCACCATCACAATCGACGGCGGGATCAGGATGCCCAGCGTGCCCGCGTTACAGATCACACCAGCGGCAAACTCCTTGGAGTACCCCACCTGCCGCATCCCCGCGATCACGATGGATCCGATGGCCACCACTGTGGCCGGTGAGGACCCGGACAGGGCCGCAAACAACATACAGGCAAAGACGCCCGCAATCGCCAGACCACCCGGCAGATGACCGACACAAGCGATGGAGAACCGGATGATCCGCCGCGCCACACCGCCCGTCGTCATGAAGCTTGAGGCCAGAATGAAGAAGGGGATCGCCAGCAGCGTGAAATGCCCCTCAAAGGCTTCGAACAATGTGCCAGCAACCGACGCCAGCGAGCTGTCGGAGTAGATCAGCAGGAACAATGTCGAGCTGAGGCCAAGTGCCACGGCAATCGGAACCCCGATCAGCAACAGCCCGATGACCATGGAAAACAATAGGACGACATCCATCAGTCGTGCTCCCCGCGCTGCGCCTGAACCTCGGCGATTTCATCTTCGACCTCATGGCTGGCCACCAGCCGGTCCACATCGCCGCGCAGGATCTGCATCGCCGCTTGGGCAAAGCGCAGCAACATCAGCAGCATCGACAGCGGCAGCACCACATAGGGCACCACCTTGGGCAGTTTCTCGTAGGAATCGCCGTAGTTGATCAGATCTTCGAGAAACCCAAAGATCGCCACCATCGGTACATCCTGCACCTCATAAAAACTCTGGCTGCGCGCCTTCATGTCAAAGCCGGTGGGGAACCAGCGCCCAGAGGTGGGCGGCAGATCGGCAAACACCGCCCAGTAGTCATAGGCGCCCTTCAGCAGCAGCAGCGAAAACACCAGACAACAGCCGACCGAAATCAGCCCGATCACCCGGCGCGCGCCCGGCGACACCATATTGAGGATCGCATCGACCCCCAGATGGGCATGGACCTTTACCGCGTAGGATGCGCCCAGCAGAACCAGCCAGGCAAACAGGAACACCGTCAGCTCCAGCGCCCACAGAATGTTGGAATTGAACACAAATCGCGCCACCACATTGGCAAATGTAATCAGGGTCATCAGCCCCAGCAGCAGCGCAATCAGCGTCTCTTCGAGTGTATTGATAAGCCCGGTCGGGCCAGGTTTTGCCCCCGCCATATCTCTCTCCCTCGATGTTTGGATAATGGGATACCGGCGCGGATGGCGCACCGTGCAAATTGGGGCGGCGCGCCGTCGCGCCAGCCCCGGATCTTAAGGCCGCAGCCCTTACATGCCCGCGTTGATCGCCTGGGCTGCGTCGATCATGTCCTGACCCACATCACCTGCGAATTGCTCCCAGACCGGCTTCATCGCCTCAACCCAGGCTGCGCGCTGCTCAGGCGTCAGTTCACGCACCACGCCACCGGCATCGATGATCGATTGACGGGCCTCTGCGTTCACCTTGGTGGACTCGGAGTTCCGCGTCGCGGTGACCTCGCCCAGAATGGTCAGGAACTGCTCGCGCACCGCCGGATCCAGGCTGTCCAGCCAATCCACGGAGGTCACAACCAGATAGTCCAGCGCGCCGTGATTGGTCTCGGTCACACCGTCCTGCACCTCAAAGAACTTCTTGCCATAGATGTTGGACCAGGTGTTTTCCTGCCCGTCCACAACGCCCTGTTGCAGTGCGCCGTAAACTTCGGAGAAGGCCATTTTCTGCGGGCTGCCACCAATGGCTTCCATCTGCGCGACCAGCACGTCCGAGGACTGCACGCGGAACTTCAGACCATTGGCGTCCGACGGGTTGATCAGCGGCTTGTTGGCCGACATCTGCTTCATGCCATTGTGCCAGTAGGACAGCCCCTGCAGGCCACGGCGCTGCATAGAATCCAGCATCGCCTGACCATTCTCGGAGCCTTGGAAGGCATCGACCGCATCAATGTTCTTGAACATGAACGGCAGATCGAACAGGCGGAACTGCTTGGTGAATTTCTCGAATTTCGACAGGCTTGGTGCGGCCAGCTGTACGTCGCCCTGCAGCATCGCTTCCAGCACCTTGTTGTCATTATAAAGCGTGGAGTTCGGATAGACCTCCAGGCACATGGTGCCGTTCATCTCTTCATTGATGCGCTTTTCCAGCAGCGAGGCAGCGATCCCCTTGGGGTGCTTGTCGGTGTTGGTCACATGGCTGAACTTGACGACAATCTCACCGTCATCACAGGCCGCCATTGCGGTCCCGGCACTCATGGTCAGCGCCACAGCGGTGGCAGCAGCAGTTACGAATTTCATGTCTTTCCTCCCGGAATATCTCCATAGCCTCCGCTCAGGCGAAGACCCCAGACGCAGCATCACGGGCAAAGCTGCCCCGCTCAAGTCTTTGTTATCCGTCGCGACGGAACGGAATTTACCAATTAAAAACAACTCGCTGCGCGGGAGAATTCACCCGTCATATTGGCGCCTCAAAAACGGTGTGCGATTTTCCGCACAGGGTGATCCTACGCCTGTGCGGAAATCCGCACACCCTGTTAGCGCCAGACATTTCATCAGGCGGAATCAGCGCCCGTCACCTTTCCTCAAATACTCAAATCCCGCCGCCCGCCACCAGATCCAACACTCGCGCCGTATCATTGCAGGGCCGTTGCGCAGACAGCGCACGCCGATCTCGCGTTCCCTTAACCCGGATCTGTCAGATTGGACGTGTCGCGACATTCGGGCCGCCTGACAAGCAGCCCACCGATCCGGGGCATCTGGCATATGCCCCGGCAGGAGATCGGCCCGCCCTCGGATACCCTCCGCAGGCCGGGCGTTCAGATAACCGAAGTTGACGAAAAGGTTGACGAACATGGGACCGACTGACAGCCGGCTCCATCCCCCCTCCGCCCTAGCCCCCTTTGCGGGGCTCCCGGCGGCGCCGCCACCTCACTGCCCCGCGACCTCCCCTAGGACGCGGATCACAACACACACCAGACCGTCCTCAGCGGCGATAGTCCTCAGGCCGGATGCCATAGCGCGCCAGCTTGTCATAAAACGTCTTGCGCGGCAGCTTCAGGGCTTTGGCCGCGGCAGAGGCATGGCCGTTCTGTCGGCCCAGCGCCGCTATGAGCAAGGACCGCTCCACCTGCGCCAGCTGCTCCGCCAGCCCCAGTTCTGCCGATTGCGCCGCCTCCTCAGGCATCCCCAGCACGAACCGCATCGCTGCCGACATCAGCGAGCGCGCATTGCCCGGCCAATCCTGCGCCATCAGTGCCGCCAGATGCTCCTGCGGGATATCCGGCGCGGCAATGCCCGCCTGCTCTGCCGCCTGTGCGACGTAATGGCTGAACAGCACGGGAATATCCTCGGGGCGTTCCGACAGCGCCGGAATGCGCACCCGCATCACATCAAGCCGATAGAACAGATCCGGCAGGAACCGCCCCTGCGCTGCCTCTTCCGCCAGATCCGCAACCGAGCCGACCAGAACCCGCGCCTCCAGCCCCTGCTCCAGGGCTTCCAGCATGGCATATTGCGTCTCGCTTGGCAGGGCGGCGATTTCATCCAGATACAGCGATCCGCCCGCTGCCTCGCGACACAGATCCGCAAACCCGTCAGGGGTCAGCCCCGCAGCCGGACGTTTCACAAACGCGCCCTGACCACGCGGTGACATCAGGTGAATGACCTCTGCCACCTTGGAAATCCCACCGCCCGGCGCGCCGGTCACCAGCACCTCCGCCCCGGTGGCAGCAACCCCGCGCGCCCGTGCCCGCAGTTCCTCCATCTGCGACGAGGTGCCAAAGATCATCCGCGCCGCCGGATCGCCGCTTTCCAGTCGCGATTTCAACGCCCGGTTTTCCCGCACCAGCGCCCGCGTCTTCAACGCCCGGCGCACCACGGCCATCAGATCAACGCTGGCGCAGGGCTTCTCGAGGAAGTCAAACGCCCCCTCTCCCATCGCCTGCACCGCCATCGGGATGTCTCCCTCACCGGTCAGCAGGATCACCGGCAGATCACCGTCCACCTCGCGCACATAGCGCAACAGATGAAACCCGTCGCGCCCCGGCATCCGCATATCCGACAGGATCACCCCGTCAAAATCGGGCGTGATCAGATCCTTGGCCGCAACAAAGGATCCCACCGTGATCGCATCACAATCCGCCAGCTCCAGCGTCTGGCCCAGCGCGGCCCGCACCGCGGCATCGTCATCCACCACCAAAACCCGATTGGTCATGCCACCTCATCCTGTTGTTGCGGGCCCGTGCCCGTCTGCGCGTGCCAGCGGTCCAATTCCACCGTGAACTCCGCGCCATCGCCGGTATTTGTCCCCCGGATATGACCGCCAAAGCTCTGCACCAACCCGTAGGAGATCGACAACCCCAGCCCCATCCCCTCGGAACTGCCAACCGCCTTGGTCGAGTAGAAGGGATCAAAGATCTTCTCTGGCTCCTTCAGACCGGGGCCGATGTCGCGCACAATCACCGCAAGCCGCGCATCACCCTCGTCGTGGCGCGTCTCAATCGCAATCCGGATCTCGCGCTGCTCCTGCTCCAGCATGGCATCAGCTGCGTTGTTGATCAGGTTCACAAACACCTGCGACAGACGCACTTCACCGCCCCAAGCAAAAACCGGCTCCGCAGGCGGCTGCCAGTGCAGATGCACGCCATCCTGACGCAGGCGCGGTTCGGTCAGCTCAATCGCCGAGGCAATCACCTGCCCCAGATCCACCCGCCCCATCGGCTCGCTCTCGTTGCGGGCAAAGGCGCGCAGGTTCTTGATGATCCGCGCCATCCGACCGGCCATCTGCGCAATCCGGCCCAGGTTCTCTCCCGCCCGCTCCGGTTTGCCGCGCGCCACAAAGGCCTCGCCGTTCTCGGCATATTGCTGAATCGCCATCAGCGGCTGGTTCAGCTCATGGCTGATCCCCGCCGACATCTGCCCAAGGGCTGACAGTTTGCCCGCCTGCACCAGATCCTGCTGCGCACGTTTCAGCGCCGCTTCGGCCTCCTGACGTTCCTGCACTTCGCGGGTCAGCCGCATATTGGTCGCCGACAGCGCCCGCGTGCGCGCCGCAACCCGGCTTTCCAGCACCGTATTTGCCTCCGCCAGCGTGCGCCTGCGTTCAATAGCCAGGGCCAGCATCGCCCCCAGCGCCAGCACGATTGCCGCCATCGCCGCCGCCTGCAACCCCGCCAGACGCCGCGCCGGGGCGACATCCACCAGAATTTCGCCCACCATGCCGATCTGCGGCAGGTTCACCGCCTGATGCAGCGCCCGCTCCGGCAGATAGGGCGACCAGCGCAGATCCCAGATCTCATGCGGCCCTTCCAGCCAGGACCGAAGCGCCACCTGTCGCCCATCCGGCGGCGACAGCCCCGGTCCCTCGGCGCTGCGCTGCCAGAATAACAACTCTCGCCGGTTGGCGATAAACACTTCGCCGCCGCGATTGGTGAAAAACACCGCCGGGAGCGAGCCACGCCATGTCTGTTCCACATCTTCGACATCAGCAACCACCACCAAGGCACCGCGCACCCGACCATCCACATCGAAATCAGGTGCCGCATAGATATAGGCGCGCCGCCCATCTGGTTGCAGCACACCATAGCCGGTGCCCAGCGCGCCCTGCATGGCACGATGAAAATAACCGGTCTGGGTCACATCGCGCCCCATCACCCCCTCAGCAGCGACCACCACGCGTCCCGCCCGGTCGACAAAGAACACATCCAGCGCCGCCGTCTTATCCGCCACCTCGCGCAACAGGCCCTGCGCCGCCACGCGGGCCTCTGCCCGGTCAAGACGTTTCAGCGTCGGGTGATCGGCCATCAGAACGGCCAGTTCCTGATAGACCTGCAACTGCGTCGTCACCCGGTCCGAGGCCAGCGCCAGGTCCGCCGTACTGCGTTCCGCAAGCGAATCAAGCGCTTGACGATACCCCAGCCGGTAGACACCCCCGGCCACAGCCGCCACGGCCCCCAAAAGAAGCGCCAGAATGATCCACCGATGTGCGTGAAACTGCGTCATTGGCCGCACAGTAGCAAAGCCCCCCTTGCATTGACCAGCCGCCTTGGCAAAAGCTGCGCGGATGAAGACATTGACTCAATCCCCCACCGATCCCGATTTTGTCCAATCGCCCTACGGTTTTTACGCCGAGGCCCGCGCGATGGGACATCTGCACCACTGGCAGGACTACAATATGGTTGCAGCCTTCTCGCACCCGGCTGTTCATACCCTGCTGCGCGACCGCCGCTTTGGCCGCGAGATCCCGCCGGAGATGGCCCGCGAAAGCCCTGCCCATCTCGCCCCCTTCCTGCAGGTCGAGGCGCATTCGCTCCTGGATGCAGAGCCACCCCGCCACACTCGCCTGCGCCGCCTTGTCTTGCGTGCCTTCACCAGCCGCGAGATCAAAGCGCTGGCGCCGGGGCTGGACACTCTCTGCCATGAGCTGATCGACGCCTTCCCTAAGGATGCGCCCTTTGATCTGCTCACCACCTATTGCACCCAGGTCCCGGTGATCGCGATCTGCCGCCTGCTGGGCGTGCCCACCGATATGGCGCCGCAGCTCCTGGACTGGTCGCACAAGATGGTGGCGATGTATCAGGCCTCCAAAACGGTTGAAACAGAACATGCCGCCGCCCGCGCCAGCCAGGAGTTCATCGACTTCCTCACCACCTATGTGGACGAACGCCGCAAGACCCCGGGCGAGGATCTGATCACCCGTCTCATTCAGGCCGAGGAAGACGGCGAAAGCCTCTCCACCGATGAGTTGATCGGCACCTGTATCCTGCTGCTCAATGCCGGGCACGAGGCCACGGTGCATTCACTGGGCAATGGCGTGAAAACTATGCTGCAACAGGGCTGGGACAAAAGCTGGCTTGCACCCGACGGCATCGACGGTCTGGTGGAGGAGATCCTGCGCTACGACCCGCCGCTGCATATGTTCACCCGCTACGCCTATGAGGAGGTTGAGCTGTTCGGCCACACCTTCCAGCGCGGCGACGAGGTGGCGCTGCTGCTGGCGGCGGCCAATCGCGATCCCGAAATGCTGGAGGATCCCGAACGCTTCGATCCCACGCGCCCGGCGAAGGTGAACACCTCCTTTGGCGCAGGGCTGCATTTCTGCGTCGGCGCGCCGCTGGCACGGATGGAAATGCAGATCGCCCTGCCGATCCTGTTTGAGCGTTGCCCGGATCTGAAACTGGCCGCCGAGCCGGAGTATAACAACACCTACCATTTCCACGGGCTGACAGGCCTGATGGTGCAGGTCTGATCCCCCTCGTGGCGGGCCAGCGCGGCCTGCCACGACACCACGCCCCCCCCCCTCAGGCTGGGCTTCGCGGCCGTCCAAAGATCAGCACCGCAGCAGCCACAACAGCCACAGCCGACGCACAGCGGATCACGGTTTGAAAATCATAGGCCTGCGCAATCAGCCCCACAGCCGGACCCGCCGTCACCCCGCTCACCATCAGTGTATTCCAGTACATCGCCGTCGCGCGGGCAGGTGTGTCTGGCGCAAAGGATTGCACATAGCTGATACCAAGGCTGGCATAGAACCCGTAATACAGCCCCTCCAGCGCCGCCCCCGCCAGCATCTGCGGAAAGCTCTGCACCGCCGCCAGCAGCTGGATCGTCACAACCGCCAGCCCGGTCACCGCCAGCAGCGCCCGCCACATGCCGATGCGCGCAATCACCCAAGGGGTGGAGAAAATCGCAATCACCTCGACAAAGGTTTTAATACTAAAGGCAAAACCGGGCGCATAGCCGGGCAGCCCCACCTCTTCCACGTAAAAGATCGGCAAGGCGGAAAACGTCAGCGAATGTGCGCTCGACAGGCAGAACACAAACCCGGCCGCCAGCCACAACCCCTGCGGCGCCACTGCGGTCTGGCCAAAGCAGTCCTGTGCGGGTGCACGGCCCGGCATCGCGGTGATGTCACGGGGCAGCGTAAACCACCACAGACCGATCCAGACCATCGACACCGCAACCGCCATCACAAACACCGCCCGAAGACCGATCCCATCCGCAATCAGAAACGTGACAGCCGGGCCAATCATCCAAGCGGTTGATGTGGTGGCCCGCATATGCGCATTGAACCGCACCCGCTCCACCTTGTGACGCTCGGCCAAACTGCCGCCAAGGCTGAACATGGTCGACACCGCGCTGGAACTGATCCCGAACCCTATAACACCCGCCGTCAGCACCACCCAGAGCGCGGGCAGCAGCGCCAGCGCTCCGGCCGCACACACAAACCCCGCCGCTGCCAGTCCAACCAGCGGAAACACCCGCGCGCCGGCATCAATGCGGCGGGCAAACTGCCGGTTGGCCACCAGGGTCAGGCTGATCGCCATGCCAGCGTAAACGCTGATGATCCAGGGCTCATAGCCCAACCCCCTGACCAGAAAATAGCTCATGAAGGGCACAATCATGGCGGTGCAAATCGTGCCGCAGAACAACAGCAACAGAAACATCAGGCGCGCCGTCACCGCACCTACAGGTGCCGTAGAGGATGGGGAAATGGGCATGATTAAGTCAACTCAACAGCAAATGCCTCACCATTGCCGGAGCGCCTCTCGCGCGCAAGCCTTCAGTCCAGGCCAGGTGTCGCGCGACCCGCCCCGTCATCTTTCCAGAAATACTCCGGGGGATGGGACCTGCGCCGCAGGCGCGGGTCACGAAAAAGGGGGCAGCGCCCCCTTTCCTTTGGCGCCATCAGACGACAGCGCGCTTATTCCTCTGCGATGGCCTCAAGCGGCAGCAGGGTGGTGGATTTGATCTCCTCCATCGACAGGAGTGCCGTGACATTATGCACCCGCACCTCGGAGATCAGCGCCTGATAGAAGTTGTCATAGGCACGGGCGTTTTTCACCCGCACCTTCAGGATATAGTCGATGTCCCCCGCCAGCCGGTGCGCCTCCTGCACCTCCGGGCGATCCTGCAGCGCCTTCAGGAACTTGGCCTGCCATTCTGCCTCATGGGCAGAGGTGCGGATCAGCACAAAGAAACACGCCTCAAATCCCAGCGCCTCGGCATCCAGCACCATGGTCTGGCGCCCAATGACACCCCCCTCGCGCAATTTGCGAATACGATTCCAAACCGGGGTCTTGGAACTGCCCACACGGCGGGCGATTTCATCCAGCGACTGGCCTGCATCGCGTTGCAGCTCCGCCAGAATTTTCCTGTCCGTGCCGTCGATCCGCACTGTCATTCCTGTTTTCTCCTTGTTTGGGGATCAACCCGCCTGCATCTGACACCAGCTGGAACAATCTTCCTTATTTGCCGCGCCATATAGCGGATAAGGGGGAATATTTCCTATATTCAGGGGTAAGTCAAACAAACCAGACGAGGCCCCAGATGACCGGTCCAGCCCCAACCACACCCCCTGCACCGCACCCGATGCGGGGTGACATCTGTGGTCCTGTCTCCTCAGCTCTGGTGGCTGGTGAGGTCGCCTTTGCAGGCTCCGGCCCCGGTGACCCTGATCTTCTGACCCTGAAGGTGGCGCGCGCGCTGTTGCAGGCGGATGTGATCCTGTTTGACCGTCTGGTCAGCGCCGAGATCATGGCGCTGGCAGGCCCGCAGGCCCAGCTGGAGGACGTCGGCAAGGAAGGGTTTGGCCCACAGGTCAGTCAGGAAGAAATCTGCGCCCGCATGGTGGCCCATGCCCGTATGGGCAAGAAGGTCCTGCGCTTGAAATCCGGCGACCCGACCGTCTATGGCCGTCTCGATGAAGAGCTCACCGCCTGCGAGGCTGCCGGCGTCGCCTATCAGATCCTGCCGGGTATTACTGCGGCCTCGGCTGCCGTGGCCTCCATCGGTCAAAGCCTGACACAGCGCGGGCGCAATGCTTCGGTGCGGTTTCTGACCGGCCACGACATGAAGGGCTTTGCTGATCACGACTGGGCCGCTCTCGCCCGTCCGGGTGAGGTTGCCGCCATCTACATGGGTAAGAAATCCGCGCGTTTCGTGCAGGGCCGCCTGATCATGCACGGTGCCGACCGCGCCACGCCGATGACTATTGTTGAAAACGCCTCGCGCGCCAATCAGCGGGTGATTGAAACCACGCTGGAGCGTCTGCCCACCGATCTTGCCGCCGCCGAACTGACCGGCCCGGCGCTGACATTCCTCGGCCTTGCCCCGCGCGCCAGCGCCCAGGCCCTGACAGATTTGAAAATGGAGCTTGCCTGATGCCCCGCCCCTTTACCCCGAAAATCATCACCGCCAACGACCTGCTTGAGGGCGACGTGATCTATTTCACCGACACCAATGGCTGGAGCCGCGAGCTGCAGGAGGCCGAGCTGATCGAGGATGAGGCCGAAGCCCAGCTGCGCCTGCTCGAAGCCGAAAAAGACGCGCTGCACGTGGTGGGCATCTACCTGACCGATGCCAAGGCGGGCGCCAACGGCCCCGAGCCCACCCATTTTCGCGAAGATTTCCGCCGCACCGGCCCATCCAACTATCGCCACGGCAAGCAGGAGGCCGCAGCAAATGTATAAGTACAACGATTTCGACACGGCGTTCCTCGCCGAACGCAACGCCCAGTTCCGCGCCCAGGTCGAGCGCCGCATTGACGGCTCTCTCACCGAGGATGAGTTCAAGCCGCTGCGCCTGATGAATGGTCTCTATCTGCAGCTGCACGCCTATATGCTGCGGGTGGCGATCCCCTATGGCACGCTGAACTCTGACCAGATGCGCACCCTCGCGCTGCTGGCGGAGAAGTGGGACAAGGGCTATGGCCATTTCACCACCCGTCAGAACATCCAGTACAACTGGCCCAAGCTGCGCGATGTACCCGATATGCTGGATGCGCTGGGTGAGGTTGGCCTGCACGCGATCCAGACCTCCGGCAATACTATCCGCAATGTCACGTCGGATCATTTTGCCGCCGCCGCCAAGGATGAGCTGACCGACCCCCGCCCCTATGCCGAGCTGATCCGCCAGTGGTCTACCGACCACCCGGAATTCCAGTTCCTCGGCCGCAAGTTCAAGATCGCCATCACCGGCAGCTCCAACGACCGCGCCGTCACCAAGGCCCATGACATCGGCCTGCGCATGGTCGAACGCGACGGTGTGGCCGGGTTTGAGGTGATCGTGGGTGGTGGCCTTGGCCGCACGCCGCTGATTGGCAAGGTGATCCGCGATTACCTGCCGCAGGCCGATCTGCTGCCCTATCTGGAATCCGTGCTGGCGGTCTACAACCTGCTGGGTCGGCGCGACAATAAATATAAGGCCCGTATCAAGATCACCGTGCTGGAAAACGGCATCGACACCATCCGCGAGATGGTGGAGGAGCGGTTCGAAGAGCGCCGCAAGGCCTTTGACGGCACCGATCAGCTGCTGCTGGAAGAGATTAAAGCTCATTTTACCCCGCCCAAACTTCGCGGTGGCAATGTGGAGACCTATCTGGCGGCCTATGATGCAGATCCGGTGTTCCGCTCCTGGGCTGATACCAATCTGGCCGCGCACCGCGATGACAACCACGCCATCGTCACCATCTCGATCAAGGCGCATGGCCAGACACCCGGTGATGCCACCGCCGCGCAGATGCGGGCAATGGCCGATCTGGCAGAACGGTTCGGCTATAACGAGCTGCGCATCAGCCATGAGCAGAACGTCATCCTGCCGCATGTCCATAAATCGGACCTGCCTGCCCTGCACGCCGCGTTGAAAGACCACGGGTTGGCCACTGCCAATGTCGGGCTGATCTCCGATATCATCGCCTGCCCCGGCATGGATTACTGCGCGCTGGCCACTGCCCGCTCAATCCCGGTGGCGCAGGAGATTGCCACCCGGTTTGAAGAGCTGAAGCTGGAACATGAGGTGGGTCATCTCCAGATCAAGATTTCGGGCTGCATCAACGCCTGTGGTCACCACCATGTCGGCCACATCGGTATTCTTGGCCTCGACCGCGCCGGGGTGGAGAACTACCAGATCACCCTTGGCGGCGACGCGACTGAGACCGCCGCCATTGGCACCCGCACCGGACCCGGTTTCGCCTATGACGAAATCGTGCCTGCGGTGGAACGTCTGATCACCGCCTATCTCTCTCTGCGCGACAGCGCCGAGGAAACCTTCCTCCAGACCTATCGTCGCGTCGGCATGGATCCGTTCAAGGCCGCGCTTTACCCCGAGGCCCAGAAAAAGGTTGCTTAGCACCATGGTCAATGCAGCGGCACTACCGACTGACACACGCCAAGGCCCGAGCAGTGCGCATCAGCTGGCACTGGCAACAAAGGTGGATGCGCTCAATGCGCGCTTCCGCCACCATTCTGCCACCGCGGTCATGGAAGGCGCGCTCAATGACGCGGGCCATATCGCGCTGGTCTCCAGCTTTGGCGCGGAATCGGTCGTGCTGCTGCATATGGCAGCCGTGATCGACCCGATGACGCCGGTGGTTTTTGTCGATACCGAATTGTTGTTCACCGAAACGCTGGTCTACCAGCAGGAGGTGAGCGAGCGGCTGGGCCTGCGCAATGTGCAGGTGATCCGTGCCGCTGATATCGCCGAAAAAGACCCCTATGGCGCACTGCGGTTCTCGGATACCGACGCCTGCTGCGCCCTGCGCAAGACCGCGCCGCTGCAACAGGCGCTGTCCGGCTTTGATGGCTGGATCACCGGGCGCAAGCGGTTTCAGGCCGGGTCGCGCGCGGCGCTGGACTTCTTCGAGGTGGAAGAGACCGCCACCGGCCCCACAGGTCGGCTGAAGATCAACCCGCTGGCCCATTGGGCGCCACAGGATGTGCGCGCCTATATGGATGAAAACAGATTGCCCCGTCACCCGCTGGTGGCCAAGGGTTACCCCTCAATCGGCTGCGCCCCCTGCACCTCGCCCGTCAAGGAAGGCGAAGATCCGCGGGCCGGACGCTGGCGCAACCAAGACAAGGAAGAATGCGGCATCCACGTGGTGGATGGCAAATTCATTCGCACAGGAGCCTGACAGATGAGCGTGATTGTGACCGATACGGGCTTTGGCCCCGACAGCTGGACGGCGGGCTTTGACAGCGAAACCGCCATTGAGATGCAGCCTGATGCCGATCCGGCGGCCCTGTCCAACCAACTGCCGGGGCTGGAGATGATCCGTATTCATTTCCCCAGCTTTGCCGATGGCCGGGGCTTTACCCTCGCCCGCCGTCTGCGGCTGGCGGGCTACACCGGGCGTCTGCGCGCCCATGGCCATGTGCTGGCCGATCAATATGCGATGGCGCGGCGCTCCGGGTTTGACGAGGTGGAGATCAGCGAGGACCTGGCCGCCCGTCAGCCGCAGGATCAATGGCTTGCCCGTGCCAATTGGCAGGCGCATGATTACCAGGCCCGCCTGCGCGGCACCGCCGCGCGCTAAGCCAGCCCTCTCCGCTTTCTAAGAATCCCCCCTTCAGATCCGGTTCCGTTGCGCCCTGCGCGGAGCCGGTTTCTGAAAACAGGGGTTTTCCTGACCTGTATCAAAGATTAATCAGAGGTGCCGGATATTCCTCCGGTAATGGATCCGATGAACGAGATGACACCCGTGACCGAAGCTGCAACCGACCCGAAACCGGCCAAGGCCGTGCCCGCCCTGCCCGACGCCCAGACCGTGACGGAGGTCAAGCACTGGACCGACCGGCTGTTCTCCTTCAAGGTGACGCGCCCTGCCTCCCTGCGGTTCCGCTCGGGCGAGTTTGTGATGATCGGTCTGATGAACGATCCCGATCCCAAGACCGGCAAGGTGAAACCCCTGCTGCGCGCTTATTCCATCGCCTCCCCCAGCTGGGATGAGGAAATGGAATTCTATTCGATCAAGGTGCAGGACGGCCCGCTGACCTCGCGCTTGCAGCACATCAAGGTGGGGGATGAAATCATCCTGCGCCCGAAGCCCGTTGGCACGCTGGTGCATGACGCACTGATCCCCGGCAAACGCATCTGGTTCTTTGCCACCGGCACCGGTTTTGCGCCCTTTGCGAGCCTGCTGCGGGAGCCGGAAACCTATGAGAAATTCGATGAGGTGATCATCACCCACACCTGCCGCGAGGCAGGCGAGCTGACCTATGGCCGCGAGTTGATCGAAAGCCTGAAGACCGATGAGCTGCTCAATGAGGTGATTGGCGAAGGCTTCTGGAAGAAGATCAAATATTACCCGACCACCACCCGCGAAGAGAGCGCCAAGATGGGCCGCATCACCGATCTGATGCGCTCCGGCGAGGCGTTTGCCGATCTTGGCGTGCCGCCGCTGAACCCGGAAAGCGACCGCGCGATGATCTGCGGCAATCTGGCGTTCAATCTGGAACTGAAAGACCTGTTTGAGAATACCTATGGTCTGGAAGAAGGCGCCAATTCCAAGCCCGCGCATTTCGTGGTCGAAAAGGCGTTTCTGGACTGATCCCAGAACCAATTTTGCCTGTCAGACAAATACCCGCGCCCCGCATCGTCGGCGGCG
Organism: Phaeobacter sp. HS011; assembly: GCF_018101215.1. NCBI lineage: Bacteria > Pseudomonadati > Pseudomonadota > Alphaproteobacteria > Rhodobacterales > Roseobacteraceae > Phaeobacter > Phaeobacter sp. HS011. The sequence goes on from NZ_JAGEUF010000003.1 coordinate 309,679, forward strand.
CGGGTTTTCTTTGCCTTGCGCAGCAGCCTCACCCTAGGCGTGAGCAATCATGTGGCCCCTCGCGCATCATTTGTTAAAAGTCATCAACTATGCAGTGTGCACCGTCCAGAATGGAGCCCCATGGATCATGATAACAGCCACACCACAGCACGCTGCCTTGGCAGCCCATCCCGCTGCCGCCCTGCAATCGTCGTCTCGTCCAGCCGCTGCCAACTTTGCAGATGCGGCTGCCCGCACAGAGCCGCAGCCAGATCCCGCAGCCATTGCCGCGATCAAGGCGCGCCATGACCCCAGCCACGTCAGCCCGACAGAGATCGACCGGATGTTTGATGATCTGGTCGGCGCCGGACATCCCATTGACGGCGACATGCTCATTTTCAGCACGATGGGTGAACGGTTTCGCAGTCATCTGGACACTCTTACCGGCACTGCGCCTGACTACAGCCAACCCATAGACCTGCGCCAGATTGCACAGGACCAAAGAACCTTGGCTCGCCAAGACAACAGCTCCGTTGCTGGCTGGGACAGTTTCCTGAACTTCCTCGACAGTTTCCCGGCACGCGGCGAGATGACTGCGGCAAACAGCCTTGCCTCCCGGATCGCGCAGACGACCCTATCCGATGGCGCACGCCCCGTTTCCTGACAAGGCAGTGAAGAGAGAGGGCCATCCCCAGTTTATTCTTTACTGGGGATGTGCCTTCACTCCGGCAGCTGTAATCTAGCCTGCCCGCAAACAGGGCCTCCCTTCGCCGCGGTCGCGTGATTGACCTGCTTCATGCGGTTCCAATCGCTCATCCTGCGGTTAGGCCATTGCACAGGAAGGTGCAAAGGCACATGATATTGCCATGGCAACGGAAATTGAGTTCTCTTTCAAAGCCTTGACGGGCACGGCACGACGGCACATCCGGGTCTTTCAGATACATCAGTTTCTTGACCGTTTTGCCATGGGTCTGACAGTGGCTGTGGTCGCGCTTGCGCTGGCTGATCGGGGCATGGATCTCTTGCAGATTTCACTGCTTTTTGGGATCTATTCGCTCACGACGATGGCACTGGAATTGCCATTCGGCGGTTTGGCCGACAACATCGGCCGCAAGCCGGTTTTTCTAGCTGCGGTCATCGCCAGTTTGATTTCGCTCATCCTGTTTCTGTCATCGAGTGATTTCACTGTCCTGGCTCTTTCGTTCGGCTTTATCGGGTTCGGACGTGCCTTGCGGTCAGGTACGCTTGATGCGTGGTTTGTCGAAACATTCAAAACCGCTGCCCCAAATGTGGATGTTCAACCCGCTCTCGCGAAGGCGCAGTGGGCCAATGCCATGGGCCTCGCCTTCGGTGCCGTTTTGGGAGGTTTGCTCCCCGACGTGTTTGGCACGACAGCGCTTAGGTATGGGATCAGCATCTATGATGTATCCTACGTGACAAGCTTCGCAGTGATGATAGCTGTGTTGATCTACACGATGTTTGCCATCGCCGAAGAACCCCGCCCTTTGAATGCCAGCGCGTTGAGACAAGGGTTCACCAACGTCCCATCGGTGATCACAGAGGCGGGTCTGCTTGCCCTGAAACATCCGACACTTTCCATGCTTCTGGCGGCACTGGCCTTGTTCCTGATGGCGACCAATCCGGTTGAGGTGATCTGGCCGACCTACGCAAAGCCCATGTTGGACGAGCGCTACGCCAATACTGCCATTGGCACCCTGACGGCAGGCTACTTCTTCGCAATCGCGTTTGGCGCGGCGCTGTCTTCCTACATCAGCCGGGTATTTAGGCGTCGCCATGCTGTCACGCTCGCGGTGCTGTTTTCCTGTCTTGCCGGTGTTCAGGTGGCCTTGGCGATGCAGGGCGATATCGCCGGGTTTATTGGCGTCTTCCTAGTGTATTCTGTCCTTCTTGGAGCGAGCGAGACGCCCGCAAGCAGCATCCTGCATCGCTGCGTGGCAGATCGTCAGCGGTCCACAATGCTGTCCCTGCGATCCCTCATACAGCAGCTGGGGGCCGCATTGGGGCTGGTGCTGGCAGGAGCCGTTGCCGATATCTATTCCACGCCCATCGCATGGAGTGTCGGCGCCCTGTTTCTGCTCATGGCGATGATGCTGAGTTTGGTGCTGGCCAAACGACTGACCCGGAGCCCGGCCAGCTGAGGTTTGTACAGCCTGCAGCCCCAAAGTTTTTCAATCGTACCAACCCACGCCGTTGCCTTCCCCCGGTGACTGGCGCGACGTCTGTCTTGCGCGGCAAAAACCGCCTCAGCGGCAGGCCGTAAATCGCCGATCCTGCGCTGCCTCGCCGTGATGCCTCGGCAGGCCTTGCCAAACACGCGCAATCCGCATAAACCGCAAATGTAATGTTACAACATAACATTCACTCGTTCAAAAACCGCTGGAGACGTAAATGCTACGGACAATCCTCAAACGCACCGACATCCTCGCACTTGCTGCGCTGGTTGCCCTTTCAACCCAGGCACCGGCCCAGACTGCGACCAGCTCGACCTCGACCCACAATCACAGCCATCAGGCCAAAGAGCCGGTTCTGGTGAACGAAGCAGAGATTCAGCCTCGTGACCTGTCTGACTGGGAGGCCGACTGGCAATCGGTCTATCCGTTTTTGCAGGACGGCACTTTGGATCCGGTGATGGAGCACAAAGCAGAGAGTGGCAAAAAGACCGCCGAAGACTATCGCGCGTATTATGACGCCGGCTACAAAACGGATGTCGAGCGCATTCTCATCGACGGCTCCAGCGTTACATTCTTTCGCGATGGCCAGCCCGTGCAAGGCCAGTACACCAATGACGGATATGAAATCCTGACCTACGCATCAGGCAATCAGGGTGTGCGCTTCATCTTTGAAAAGTCAGGGGGAGACGCTGCCGCGCCTCAGTTCATTCAGTTCAGCGACCATGAAATCGTGCCCACCAAAGTTGATCACTATCACCTTTATTGGGGCGATGACCGTGCGGAACTGCTGACAGAGGTGACCAACTGGCCGACCTATTTCCATGCTGAATTGACCGGTGCAGAGATCGCGGCCGGCATGATGGCCCATTAAGCGCCAGCGCTGTCGGTGCATAGGCCGTAATGGCCCCACATCTGGCAAGGTCCGCTCCCCCTTGCCATTTGAGGGCTGGTTGACCAGCTGTCGCAGCCCCCGCCGATGCCTGACAGATCTCCAGATAAGAAAGGCCCCCACCAATCTCTGGCGGGGGCCTTGCTGTTTAATAGCTGTCTAAGTCCGCTTATTGCGGCAGCGCGTCCTTGATGCGTTTCAGCGTCGCCTCCAGCAGCGCCGGGTTGTCGCGGGCCTGACCCAGGGTGGTGATCAGCAACGCCTTCTGCGTTGCCTCAATCGACGATTCCTCGATCATCGTGATCACCTTGTCATAGTTGAAGCCTTCGGGTGTCAGCAGCGCATCCTTGGCGGCCTCTGTGCCCTCTTCTGCGGCGGCAGTCGCATCAGCGGCAGCATCCGCCACACCCTCTGTCGCGGCCTCAGCGGTCTCGCTCACAGTTGCCGCTGCGTCATTGGCGGTCTCTGCAACCTCATTGACGGCACCTTCTGCCGCATCCCCTGCCGCAGCTGCGGTATCCGCAACCGCATCACCAGCGGTTTCAGCCGTCGCGGAGGCCTCCTCACTCAACGCCGCTGCGCCCTCGCTGGCTTCGTCAACCGCAGCCGCCGCGCTGTCCTGCAGCTGGTTGGCGCTGTCGGTGAGCCCCTCGGCAATTTCGTTCACGGTTTCCTCTGCCGTCTCGGTCACGGCGGCGGCAGCCTCATTCACCGCATCTGCCGCGGCATCAACGGAACTTTCGATCGCGCTTTCGGCTTCTTCAGCTGCGGTGGCGATATCACTTTCGACCTCTGCGGCAACCTCAGCAGCCTCCTCTGCGGGGGTCTCAGCTTCAGGCGTCACGATGACGGTCTCCGGCGCCTGCTCCGCGGTCTCCATGGAGGAGACATAGAAATATCCGCCCAATGCGACGGCTCCCACACCCAGGCCAATGACGATCGGTTTCATGATAGATCTCCTTCTCTCTCCAAATGCTGCGCACATGGGTGCAGCTTGCGGCATAGCACTTGGGCTTAGGGGACTGAAACTACAAGGGGAATAAACGTCAAAGCGTCGCATCGGCCAAACCCTGCCAGTCTGGCATAACCGGTCCGCCAAGATCAGCGCAGCGCAGAATTAACCCTTTGCTGACGCTCTCAGGTGCAAACAAACCTTGAAAACCGCGATATGCGCGGTCATACCCGCAATTGACTTGAATCGCAGGCCCGGGACCGTTATTTTCCGGGCACTTTTCCGAAGTGACAGAAGGATAGACGTCATAGCCCGCAGACCCCATAATGCGCCGCCGCAACGCGACACCGGCCCGCGCACCAACGAAAAAATCCGTGCTCCTGAAATTCGCCTGATTGGCGCCGAAGGGGAAAACGTTGGCGTGGTTCATCCCGCCAAGGCGATGCAGATGGCAGAAGAGGCCGGTCTCGATCTGGTCGAGATTTCGCCCAACGCCACCCCGCCCGTGTGCAAGATCATGGATTACGGCAAGTTCAAATATGAACAGCAGAAGCGGGAAAGCGAAGCACGCAAGAAGCAGAAGATCATCGAGGTCAAAGAGGTCAAGTTCCGTCCCAACACGGACACCCATGACTACGAAGTGAAAATGCGCAACGTGTACAAGTTTCTGGAAAACGGCGACAAGGTGAAGATCACCCTGCGTTTCCGTGGCCGCGAAATGGCCCACCAGAACCTGGGCCGTGAGCTGCTGCTGCGTGTTGCAGAGGATATCAAGGAACTGGGCAAAGTCGAAAACATGCCCAAGATGGAAGGCCGTCAGATGATCATGATGATCGGCCCACTGCCGCAGAAATAATCCCTGCTGCACCATCTGTTATGCAAAACCCCGCTCCCTCCGGTGCGGGGTTTTTCGTGTCTGCATCGACCGCAGGGGGATTTCCCCCGGAATTGCGCTTGATGCATTCAATACTCACGTTTTCTTTACGCTCCCCCCTTAGCTCCTGAAGGGAGTTCGGTCGCTTCCGACAAAAAACAACCGCAAATATGGAGCCTCCCTTGAAGCCTCTCAGCGACGTCCAAAACAGTGCCTTCATGGCCATCGCCCCCTGCCGCGCCGCATCTCTGGCGCTGGTGGTTCTGGCCAATGAAGACAGCCAACACGCCCCAGACACCATGAAGGAGCTGCTGGAACAGTCGGTACGCCGGATCAAATCTGCCTATGCGATGCTGACCGAAGGGCTTGATAAATTACTGGCCGAAAGTGAATACGAGTTGCCCGGCGATCTCGGCACACAGCGCAAGAAATCCATTGATGCGCTGGCCCCCTTTGCCGAAGTGCTGAGCACGCAATCTGATGGCCAGATCCTGGAGCGCGTGCGCGAGATGCCTTCGCTCACAGCTCAAGCACTCTATAAGGTGGAGCCAATTGTCTCGCAGTTCCTGATCGACATGACCAAAAACATGTTCGAGGCGCAGAAGTCCCGCGACAGCGCCCGCGACGAGGGGATGCGTGATGCGATTGAGAATGCTGAAACCGTGGGCCGTCATATTCAGCTGATTGCCTTCAATGCCTCAATCGAGGCGGCGCGCATTGGCGATCAGGGCAAAGGCTTTGCCGTGATCGCGTCGGAAATCCGCAATCTCTCTGGACGCACACAGACTCTGCTCGACACCATGTCAGGTTATCTGCGCGCCTGAACCAACCCCACATCAGAAAACAGCCCCGGCGCGGCGCCGGGGCTGTTTCTTGTTACAAAATGGCGCGACTATCCCGCAGCAGCCACCGCCCGTTTGGTGATCACCCCAACCAGATGCGCGCGGTAGGCTTTGGTGCCATGCAAATCGCCGATCATCCCGTCCGGATCCACACTCAGCCCATCAATGGCATCGGGTGAGAAATTCACCGATAGCGCCGCCTCCGCCGCGCTCCAGCGGAAAACCCCCTCCTCAGAGGCGCCGGTGACCGCCACGCGTACACCCTCTGCAAAGCGCGCGACAAACACCCCAACAAGGGCAAAGCGCGAGGCCGGCTGAACGAATTTCTCGTAATGCGCTGATTGTGGCACCGGCAGGCGGATATTGGTGATGATTTCCCCCTCCTCCAGCGCGGTGGTGAACAGCCCCTGAAAATAGTCATCCGCCGCAATCTCGCGGGTGTTGGTCACGATGGTGGCCCCGCTGGCCAACGCCGCTGCCGGGTAGCACGCCGATGGGTCGTTATTGGCAAGCGAGCCGCCAATGGTACCCCGGTTGCGCACCGCCGGATCGCCGATTTGTCCCGCCAGCGCAGACAGCGCCGGATAGCTGTCAGCGGTGGCCGCTTCGACCTCGCCGTGGGTGGTGGCCCCGCCAATGGCCAGCCCGTCGCCATCCGGGCAGACCCCCTTCATTTCTTCAATACCGCTGAGGCTCACCAAGGTGCTGGGCATCGCCAGACGCTGTTTCAGCGTCGGGATCAGCGTCTGCCCCCCACCAAGCGCCTGCGCGTCCTCTTCGCCCAATGCCTTCACCGCATCGGCGATGGTCGAGGGCTTCTCGAACTCGAATTCATACATGTCGTATCCTTTCCGAAAACCGGCTGACCGGCTGTCATCTTTCCGAAAATACTCCGGGGGTATGGGGGCAGCGCCCCCATGAACCCTTAGCCATTCATCGCCGCCCAGACCCGTGCCGGGCTCAGGGGCATATCGATATGGGTGACGGAACTGCCTGCCGATTGCAGCGCATCCACCACCGCATTGACCACCGCAGGCGGCGTGCCGATGGCACCAGCCTCACCGCAGCCCTTCACGCCCAATGGGTTATGGGTACACGGCGTTTGACAGGAATGATCCACCTTGTAGAACGGCAGATCATCCGCCCGTGGCATGGCGTAGTCCATGAAGGACGCCGACAGTAGCTGCCCGTCATCGTCATAGACGCAGCCCTCCAGCAATGCCTGACCGATGCCCTGACCAATGCCGCCATGGACCTGTCCGTCGACGATCATCGGATTGACGATATTGCCAAAATCATCAGCCGCGGCAAAGCGCTCGATGGTGACCTTGCCGGTGTCGGGATCCACCTCCACCTCGCAGGCATAGGCGCCCGAGGGATAGGTGAAGTTCGCCGGATCATAGAACGCCGTTTCCTCCAGCCCCGGCTCGATATCCTCCAGCGGGTAGTTATGCGGCACATAGGCGGCGAGGGTCACATCCCCCCAGGCCAGCGATTTATCGGTGCCTGCGACGGTGAACTGACCGTCCTTCAGCTCGATATCCGCATCCGAGGCCTCAAGGATATGGGCGGCGATTTTCTTGGCCTTGGCGATGATTTTCTCGGTGGCGCGTACCATGGCAGAGCCACCCACCGCCAGCGAGCGCGAGCCGTAGGTGCCCATGCCCATCGGCGCCTTATCGGTGTCGCCATGTTCGATCTCGACCATATCCTCCGGGATGCCGATCATATCGGCGATCACCTGCGGGAAGGACGTCTCATGCCCCTGCCCGTGGCTGTGACTACCAGTCATGACCACAATGCCGCCGGTGGCATTCACCCGCACTGTCGCACTTTCATACAGGCCCGCGCGGGCGCCCAGCTGCCCCACGAGGTTCGAGGGCGCGATGCCGCAGGCCTCAATATAGCAGTTGACCCCAAGGCCGCGCAGCTTGCCCTTGGCCTTGCTGGCAGCACGGCGCGCATCAAAGCCGCTGAGATCAGCGATCTCTTCCAGCTTGTCCATCGTCGCCACATAATCCCCGGTGTCATATTCCACCGCCACCGGCGTGGCATAGGGGAATTCGGTGATAAAGTTCTGACGCCGCAGCGCAATCGGATCAACACCCAGCTCGCGCGCGGCCTTATCAATCACGCGCTCCAGCTGATAGGTCGCCTCCGGTCGGCCAGCGCCACGATAGGCGTCAACGGCAACGGTATTGGTGAACACCGCCTTCACGTTCACGTAGATCAGCGGCGTCTTATAATTGCCAGCCATCAGCGTGCCATGCAGCCAGGTCGGAACCGAGGGCGCAAAGGTCGACAGATAAGCGCCCATATTTGCGTAGGTTTCGGTGCGCAGCGCGGTGAAGTTGTTGTCCGCGTCCAGCGCCAGCTCAATCTTGGTCACGTGATCACGGCCATGGGCATCAGACATAAACGCCTCGGACCGCGAGGAGGTCCATTTCACCGCCCGGTTCAGGGCCTTGGCGGCAAAGGTACAGAACGCCTCTTCCGCATAGTGGAAGATCTTGGAGCCAAAGCCCCCACCCACATCCGGGGCCACAACGCGCAGTTTATGCTCGGGAATACCCAGCACAAAGGCGCCCATCAGGAGACGGATCACATGCGGGTTTTGAGACGTGGTATAAAGCGTGCTGTCGCCGGTGGCGCGGTTGAAATCCCCCACCGCCACGCGAGGCTCCATCGGATTGGCAACCAGACGGTTGTTGACCAGCTCCAGCGTGGTGACATGGGCCGCATCCTTGATGGCCTTGTCCACGGCGTCGCGGTTCTCCTCAACAAATCCCCAGTCATAACAGAGGTTTGAAGTCAGATCGTCATGGACTTTGGTGGCACCGTCCTTGACCGCTTCTTTCATATTGATGACGGCGGGCAGATCCTCGATCTCGACCGCGATAGCTTCTGCCGCGTCGCGCGCCTGTTCCGGCGTCTCCGCCACCACGGCGGCGATGGGGTCGCCCACATGGCGCAACTTGCCCTGGGCCAGCACCGGATGGGCCGGTTCCTGCATCACCTCACCATGGCGGTCAGTCACCTGCCAACCGCAGGGCAGCCCGCCGACGCCTTCGAAATCAGCACCGGTGAAGATTCGCACTACACCGGGCATGGCGGCTGCATCTGTGGTGTCAACCGAGGTCAATCGACCATGGGCCACGTCCGAGCGCAGGAAATGCACATAGGCCTGGCCACGCATATTGATGTCATCTGTGTAATTGCCGGTTCCGGTCAGGAACCTCACGTCTTCGCGCCGTTTTGGGCTGGCGCCGATGCCGCTATCCTTTGGCATTGTCCAAATCTCCTCCCTGGACGGTCTGCGCGGGGCAGACCTCTTGGTCATGCTTTGGTTCTGTCTGTCGCCGGATGCCCCTTGCGGGATCTATCCGATGCCCGGCCGCATCTTGTGGCGGCCTGTTGCGAAATCTGCTGGGTTGCTGCGGTCAGATGCCTCTTTGCATCGCACGCATCCTATCGCGCGTTATTCCGCAGCCAGGACAGACACATCCTGACCCGAGGCCGCCATGATCGCCTTGACGATATTGTGGTAGCCCGTGCAGCGGCACAGGTTGCCCTCAAGGTATTCGCGGATTTCCTGCTCGCTGGGTTTGGGGTTGTCTTTCAGCAGCGCGGCTGCCGACATCACCATGCCCGGCGTGCAAAACCCGCATTGCAACCCGTGGTGGTCCTGAAATGCCTGCTGAATAGTGTTCAACGTGCCGTCCAGGGCGGCTTGCCCTTCAATGGTGGCGACATCTGCGCCGTCGGCCTCTGCCGCCAGCATGGTGCAGGCTTTTACCGCCTTGCCATCCACATGGACGACGCAGGCGCCACATTGGCTGGTGTCGCAACCGACATGGGTGCCGGTCAGCCCCAGTTCCTCTCGCAGGAAACCGGACAGCAGCGTGCGCCCCTCGACCTCTCCGCTGGCAGTCCGACCATTTACGGTCATTGTGACTTTCACCATCAACTCCTCCCTTGGCTCGCATAAACTCGCTGAACGAAGTTAAGCACGGGGAGGTTGCTGGCGCGAAGCATTAATCGCAGCGCCACGACTAAAGTCGCAGGGAACCGCCAAGACCCGCTCAGACGTCGCTGCGGCGCGGGCGGGGGCGTGTGGGGATTTCTTTCAGCAGGCCGCCAACGCCCATGGCGGCGATATCGGCGCTGCTCACATCAATCCCGCAGACCAGCCGTTCCAGCACCCAATCGGCGCCATTCAAGGCGGGCGAGCGCGCACAGCCCGGCAGGCCCAGCACCGGACGCCCGGCCAGATGACCGAGGAACAACAGATTGCCCGGATCCACCGGCATGCCAAAGCGCGTGACCTCTCCGCCCGCGGCACGTACGGCAGCGGGTGCCACATCCAGCGGGTCCGAGGTGGCAGACCCGGTGAGGATCAGGATCAGATCGCTGTCAGTGCCAACCGTTTGCAGGGCCGTCGCCAGCTCCCCCTCGCGGTGCGGCACGACCTGCCGGGGGGCCATCGACATGCCAAACCGGTCGAGCCGTCCGATCATCGCGGCGCGCCCCTTGTCCGGCGGGGTCTCCGTGCTGGTGCGGGTTTCGATCAAGGTGGCGCGGCGCAGCTGTGGCGGGATCAGGCGGATCGCCCCGGCCACATCGCGGGTGGCGGCTGCAAGCGCGCTGTCCTCCACCGCGTAGGAGATGATCTTGGCCGTTGCCACCATGCCCCCCGCATCTGCGCGGTGATAATCGGGCACAGTGGCCAATGTGATCATCGGATCGACCGCGTTCAGCGCATTGATCCGTTCAGCATCGACCCGGATCAGACCGGGACCAAGCGCATAAAGGTTAACCCGCCCTGCCCCTGCACCGGAAATCCGCAGGCCAAGCGCCTCCGGGTCGGGCAGCAAGGCCTCGGCGAGCATCTCTGCGGCGCGGTCCTCGTGGATATCACCCGGTTCCAGCTGCGCCACGGTCAGTTGTCGATGGCCAGCGGCGGCAAGATCGGCCAGATCCTGCGCCGCCAGTCTGGTGCCCTTGGCGATACGATGCTCCGCGCCCTGCAGGGAATGCGCCAGATAACAGCCTGACGCCTCATTCAGGGGCAGCGCGCCGAAGATCATAGGCTGCGCCCGCGCAGGGTGGCCGTCATCTCGGCAACAATGGACACAGCGATTTCAGCTGGTCCAGCGGCACCGATATCCAGGCCGATGGGGCCGTTGATGCGATCAATGGCGGCTGCGTCAAATCCGGCCTCCTGCATCCGCGCGACCCGTTTGGCATGAGTGCGGGTTGATCCCAGCGCACCGATGTAAAAACACTCAGAGCGCAGGGCGACCTCCAGCGCGGGGTCGTCAATCTTCGGATCATGGGTGAGCAGCACAACGGCGGTACGTGCATCGGGCGCAAGCTGCGCCATCGCCTCATCCGGCCAATCCTCCGTCAGTGTCTCTCCCGGGAAGCGGTCGGCGGAGGCAAAGGCGGCACGCGGGTCAATGATGACGGGATCATAACCTGCAATGCGCGCCATCGGCACCAGCGCCTGTGCAATATGCACCGCCCCCACCACGATCAGCCGCAGGGGCGGGTTATGGACCGCCACAAAGGTCTTACCATCCGCCTCGACCCCTGATTGGTCCATGCGCTTGCGATCTGTGTAGCCTTCGGCGTCCAGATGCCCCGCGCCACTGTCGAGATCGACAACATAGGACACCGCGCGGCGTTCGGCGCGGGCGGTGACCAGATCAGCCAGCGTGTCCTCGGCCAGCGTGCCGCCGATGGGTTCAACCAGAATGCGGATGGTGCCGCCACAGGCAAGCCCCACGGCAAAGGCATCCTCATCGCTGACGCCAAATTCAAGGATCTGATGACGGCCTGAGGCAATCGCCTCCTGCGCCGCAAGGATTACCGCGCCTTCGACACAGCCGCCTGAGACGGAGCCCTCGATGCGACCATCACTGGCGACCACCAGTTGGGAACCGGTGCGGCGCGGGGCGGATCCCCAAGTCTCTACCACCGTGGCCAATGCCGCGCCCCGGCCACTTTTCTGGCCGCTTTTCTGGCCGGTCTCCTTCCCCGCCCGGTGCCAGTCGAGCGCCGTTTCAGGAATATTATCAAAGCGCTGCAAACCGGGCGTAGACATAAGGCACCTCTGGGTTGGGCGATAGCCGCAGGATGATCCATAGAGGGCCGAGGCCCACCGCAGACCAGACGGGTGAAACCGACGGCAGACGGAACGGGCCGCGACCTGATGGGGCAAGTCTAGCGCCGGAGCGCAGCAAGCGGGATCAAAAACGCAAGTGCCCCCCTGCGACTTTGGTCGCAGGACGGCGCGGTATGTGTCAGATCACTTCAGTTTGGACAGTTTATCCTGCAACTCGGCCAGCTGGCGTTTGATATCGTCCAGCCCGTCGCCGTCCTCAGCAGTCTCCGCGTCACCGGATGATTTCCCCCCCGCAGGCCAACCGCCGGAGAATCCACCGGCCATCGCCTTCAGAAAGGCCTCCTGCTGGGCCTTGATCGCCTCGAACCCCGGCATCTGCGCCATTGGGTTCATCGCGTTCATATTCTCAACCATCTTGCTCTGGTTTTCGCGCAGCATCTCAAACGAGCTTTGCAGGAACTGCGGCATCACCCCGCCGCCCGGCACCATATAGCTGCGCACAAGGTCGTTGAGCACATTCACCGGCAGAATGTTTTCGCCCCGGCTTTCGTGTTCGGCGATGATCTGCAGGAGATACTGGCGGGTCAGGTCGTCACCGGTTTTGAGATCAACAATCTGAACCTCGCGCCCCTCCCTGATGAAGCCGGCGATATCCTCCAGCGTGACGTAGTCGCTGGTCTCGGTATTATACAGCCGCCGGCTGGCATATCGTTTGATCAACAAGGGTTTATCCTGATCCGACATGTCACTTCTCCCCAGACATGATGCGTTGCAGCAAAGCCTATGCGAGCGCAGAACAAAAGGGAAGCGTTACGCCATGCGGCGCAATAATTGATCGTCGGATCCAATAACCAGCCTGACTCGTTCCCCCGCAGGTCTGCCCGCCCCGGCGCAAGCCCAGACTGGACGACCGAAATGGGCAAACGAAAAAGGGCAGGTCCGATGACCTGCCCCCTTCGGTGCAAAGAGATTTCATTGGGAGGAGTATAAAACCCCTTTGCAAATGCGCGCGGCGCTTACTTAGCGGCGGCTTTTTTCGCAGCGGAGGTCACGTCGTTGGTGGCCTTCTTCACAGCAGCGGATGCCTCTTCGGACATGTCCTTGCCAGCCGACATCAGCAGCTCAACGGTGTCCATCTGAACCTTTTTCGCAACTTCAGCGAAGGCGGCCATGTTCTCGGCGGCCACTTCAGCGGAGGCGGAAGCGAAATCGGTTGCCGCTTTGGCGTAGTCTGCGGGTTCAGCCTGTGCCTTGGAGACGTCGCTCAGCTTGGTCAGGGTTTCTTTGGCCCAGCTGTTGGAAATCTCAGCGGACTTCTCAGCAGCCTGCAGGGCAACGCTGGACAGTTTTTCGTTCAGGGCTGCGGTGGTTTTGAACGCATCTTCCATCGCGGTTGTGTCAACCGGAAACGCACCCATCATGTCTTTCATCATCGCGGTAAAATCTTGGGTCTTAGCCATTGTACTGGTTCCTCTTGGTTACGCGGCCAGATCGTTCTGCCGCCTTCGCATGACACCAATATTGTTTCTGCATCGCAGCATTTCAAGATTTTTATTGCTGCAATGCAGAATATTTTTGAGAACCTCTAAAAATCAATCGCTTGCCTGACCGCGGGCCTTCACGCGGACATAGTCACCCGGCGCTGGCGTCAGCGGTGGATGCTGAGAATCGCCCGGATCACGGGCCGGAACCTGTTTGCCTGAGCGTTTTTTGAGCCAGCTTTCCCAACGCGGCCACCAGGACCCCTCGTTGAAGGTGGCCCCCTCCCGCCAGGTGTCGGCATCCACCTTCAGATCGGTATTGGTGTAATGTCCGTATTTGTTGCGGGTCGGCGGATTGACGATGCCTGCAATATGGCCCGACTGCGCCACCACAAAGGTCTTGGACCGCGATCCCATCTGCTGCACGCCGCGATAGCAGTCTTTCCAGCGCGCGATATGGTCAGTCTCGCAGGTGATTGCCATCACCGGCACGGTCACGTCGCGCACATGCAGCGTGTGGCCCATCAGCTCAAACCCGTCACGTACGAATTCATTGCGCTGGCACAGACCACGCAGATATTGCATCGCCATTCGGCCCGGCAGGTTCGCCCCGTCGCCATTCCAGTATAGCAGATCAAAGGCTGGTGGCGTCTCCCCCATCATATAGCTGCGGATCGCAGGCCCGTAGACCAGATCGTTGGAACGCAGGAAAGAGAACGTCCGCGCCATGATATAGGACCGCAGCAGACCGTTGTTGGTGATCTCCTTCTCGATCCCATCGATGAAATCATTTTGCAGGAAGGGCGTGAATTCCCCCTGATCGGAGAAATCCGTCAGCGCCGTAAAAAACGTCGCCGATTTGATTGAGGTATCGCCCCGCTGCTTCAGCAGCGACAGCGTCAGGCTGAGAGTGGTGCCCGCGATGCAGTAGCCGACGGCATTGACCTGCTTGACCTTGCAGATCGACTTGGCGGTCTCAATCGCGCTCAGATAGCCCTTCTCAACATAGTCCTCCAGCCCCAGATCCGCGTGCTCTGCACTGGGGTTGAGCCAGGACACCACAAACAGGGTATAGCCCTGTTCGGTCACCCATTTGATCAGGCTGTTCTGCGCCTTGAGGTCCAGAATGTAGAATTTGTTGATCCAGGGCGGGAATAGCACGATGGGGGTCTCATGCACGGTTTCCGTGGTGGGGCGATATTGGATCAGCTCCATCATCTCGTTGCGAAACACAACCTCACCGGGGGTGGTGGCGATATTGCGGCCGATTTCAAAGGCGCTCTCATCAGCCAGCCGCACCACCAGCTCGCCGTCGTTGGCCTCCAGATCGGCGACCAGATTCTCCAGACCCTTGATCAGCGACTGGCCTTCCGTCTCCACCGCTTTTTCCAGCGCGTCGGGGTTCGTCGCCAGAAAATTGGTGGGCGCCATCATCTGCACGATCTGGTCGGCAAAATAGCCAAGCCGCCGTTTGTCGATGTCGTCGATATCCTCGACCTCGGCCACGGCCTTGCGGATTGCCTCGGCATTGGTGAGGTACTGCTGCTTGATAAAGTGGAAATAGGGGTTCGATTGCCACATCGGATTGACAAAGCGGCGATCACTGGGGGAGCTGGGCGCGGTGTCCTCTGCACCGTCGCCGTCCAGGGATTTGGCCAAAAGCGACTGAGCTTCGGCGAAATTCACCACCGCCTGACCCCAATACGACACTTGTTTTTCGAGCAGTTTCGCCGGGTTTTTTGCCATTTCCGACCAATAGGCCGTTGCTGCGCGTGCAAAAAGCTCTTGATTCGGACCATCCAGTGACGGGGGGTGAGATTTTTTCTGAGCCAGAACATCCATCAGGCGTTTTGAAAGTTGCTCAACCTGCTCCATATTTTTTTTAATTCGTTCAATATGTTCCGGCGAGAGTGCCGGATCCGTACTGTCGCTTGTTGTCATCTTAACAAATCCCCCGTAATCTTTCTGCTATGCAGAATACTGTCCGCCCATCATACGACAAAGCTATGAAACGTCCGATGGGTTGTGACACAACCGCACGTGGATTCAGATCGGATCCAAGCGGCCAACGCAATGGAGATATAACATGCGTTACATGATGTCGTACGATCTGATGGAAACCATGCGCAACACCAACCAGTGGCTTGGCGCAACGGCCCTGTCTATGGCGTCGAACCCTGCCTTTGCGGCGATCCCCAATCCGGCGCTCAGCTGGATGGCCGCCTGGGGCGAGGTCACGGAGCGCAGTTATCAGCGTATGGTGACCAAGCCGGACTGGGGCATCTACACCCAGACCTGTGCCGATGGCCGCGATCACGTGGTGGAGATCGACACGGTGGTGGAACGCCCCTTTGGCGATCTGATCCACTTCCGCGTGGCCGGCCGCGCCGAACAGCCGCGCAAGGTGCTGCTGGTGGCACCGATGTCCGGGCACTACGCAACCCTGCTGCGCTCCACCGTCAAGAGCCTGATCGAGAATTGCGAAGTCTATGTCACCGACTGGCATAATGCGCGCGATATCCCGGTGTCCGCAGGCAAATTCGATATCGAGGACTATACGCTCTACCTCGTTGATTTCATGCGCGAGATGGGCCCCGACACCCATGTGATTGCGGTTTGCCAGCCAGCGCCGCTGACATTGGCCGCCACCGCCTATCTGGCGGAACAGGATCCGGAGGCGCAGCCGTGCTCGCTGACGTTGATCGGCGGGCCGGTCGATCCCGATGCCACCCCCACCGATGTCACCGATTTTGGCCGCCGGGTGACTATGGGTCAGCTGGAAGAGACAATGATCCAACGCGTCGGCTTCAAATACAAAGGGGTGGGCCGCAAGGTTTATCCGGGCCTGTTGCAGCTCAGCTCCTTCATGTCGATGAACGGCGAGCGCCATTCCAAGGCGTTCATGGACCAGATCCAGCGGGTCAGCCGGGGCGAGGCGTCGGATCACGATGCCCATAACCGGTTCTATGACGAATATCTCGCGGTGATGGACATGACGGCGGAATTCTATCTGTCGACGGTAGAGCGCGTCTTTAAGGGTGGTGAGATTGCCCGCAATGAATTTGTTGTGGCCGGTCACAAGGTCGACATAGGCAAAATTACCGATGTGGCGGTTAAGACGGTCGAAGGTGCCAATGATGACATCTCCGCCCCCGGCCAGTGCATCGCGGCGCTGGATCTCTGCACCGGTCTGCCGGAGGCGAAGAAGGCCAGCCATGTGGAACCGGGTGCGGGACATTATGGCATCTTTGCCGGGCGCAGCTGGCGCGATAACATCCGCCCGCTGGTGATCGAATTCATGAACGCCAATGCCCGCAAGGCAAAGAAACCGGCAGCAAAACGCGCCAAGGCCAACGCCTGATCGGTTGAGGTCGGGCGCAACCACTCATAACCGGGCGTTGCGCCCCCACCGAGGATTTTCTGGCGATGGCTGATCCGCTGATATTTGCATGTGACTGCGGCAAAATCCGTGGCGAGCTGTCCCAAGAGGCGCGCAAGGCAGGCACCCGCATCGTCTGTTTCTGCGCTGATTGCCGCGCCAATGAGATCTATCACAAACAGCCAGACCCGGCCCCTGGCCCGGTTGATCTGTTTCAGGTCAATCCCGACGGGCTGACATTTCATCAAGGTGAGGATCTGCTGCGGCTTATGCGGCTCAGCCCGAAGGGGCTGTTTCGCTGGTACGCGGGCTGCTGCGGCACACCAATGGCCAATACGCTGGCGAAACCCACGCTGCCCTTTGCCGGACTGCGGTCGGACCGGTTTGCCAATAAAGATGCGCTTGGCAAGATCCGCGCGCGGGCCTTTGTCCCGAAGCAGGGCAAACAGCCCCGCACCGAAGGTGCCGCACGGATGGTTATGTCGCTGCTGAGCCGAATGATCTCGGCGCGGCTGTCAGGCCGTTGGAAAGAGACACCGTTTTTCGATGTCGAAAGCGGTGAACCGGTGTCAAAGCCAGAGGTGATCAGCAAGGAAGAACGCGCAGCCCTGCTCCGCTAGACCTCTTACAATCCACTGATTTAGTTTGTCTTTAGCGGGTTTGTCAGCGTCAATGGTGGCAACGGTGGCACTGAGGACTGCGCCTCGCCCGCTGCGGCGCTTGCGATATCTGGCGCCGGGTCCGACCTTTCGTCCTGACGGGGAGCGACCTCGGCCAACCACTCGGCCATGGCGCCGGTCACCTGATCCGGTTGTTCCAGCGTTGGCAGATGGCCTGCCCCCTCGATCACGCGTAGCCGGGCATTTGGCATCAGGGCGGCCATGAATTCATGACGTTTCAGCGGGGTCAGCCGGTCCTGCGCACCGCAGAGGATCAGCGTTGGCCCTTTGAAGCGGCGCAGCGCCGCCTGCTGATCCGTGCGCCGCTGCAAGGCCCGCGCCTGCGCCACGAACAGCTCCGACCCAAGTGTGCAGCCCTGCTGGTAGATCATGTTGAGGATATCAAGCCGCTGCGGCGACGGCGCGAGACAGTCCACCGGCAGGCAGCTGCGCAGAACATCCTCCAGCCGACCGCTGCGGGCTGCGATGATCAGCGGCTCCCAATCGGCGGCCTGCGTCGGCGTATCGGGCAAGGGGCTGGTCGACATCAGGCAAAGCCTGCTCACCCGTTCCGGCGCGCGGCGCAGGATTTCCATAGCGACAATGCCCCCCATCGACAGCCCGGCCAGCGCGAACCGCGCAGGCAGCTGCGTCAGCAGATGATCGGCGATACGCTCAATCCGGTCGCCACCGAGAAGCGGCGCCACCATGGTTGGCATCACACCAGAGAGCGCCCGCAGCTGCGGCACGAAGACCTCTGCCGTGCCCATCAGCCCCGGCAGCATCACTAAGGGGGCAATGCCCTGCCCGCCTGCCCGCTCAGCTGTGCGCGCCCTGTTGGTCTGCCCTGCTCCGCCCTGCTGATCTGCCACCTGCGCCTATCCTCCTGCCTCGGTCCCGTACCCATTCCAGCGAAACGCGCCTGCGTCAGACAGCGGCGAGAACGGGTTATGCGCGATTTCCCAGATATGGCCGTCAGGGGCACGGAAATAGCCAATAGTGCCCCCCCAGAACACCTCTCCCGCCGGGCGCAGGACGCTCGCGCCCGCCGCCTCGGCCTTGGCCAGAAGCGTGGCCACATCCGCAGCACTGCGGGTGTTGTGGCTGAGTGTCATCGCCCCGGTGCCCAGTTCCTCCACCGGCAGGCCAATGTCCTCAGCCAAAGATGAGAGCGGATAAAGCCCCAAGGTCTGCGAAATCAGGTCAAAAGCGATGACGCCATCGGGGCTCTCCGCCCGCTGCCAGCCAAGCGCCTCGTAGAAGGCGGCGGCCTGCTCCATATCCGGCACCCCAAGGGTGATCAGGCTGATGCGTTGTTCCATCGCGTCCTCTCCTGCCCGTGGCACCCCAAATGAGGGAGGCCTCATAATATTTACAGATCCTGCTGCGGGTTAGATTGCAACCTGCAGCGAGGCCTTCCCCATAGCTTAGCTGATCGCATCAGCGCCAGATAGCCCCAGAACCTCTGCAACAGCCGTTTCGATCAAGGCCAGACAGGCGGGGTCCGAAAACCGGTGATCGGCATCTTTGACCAGCTGCAGGCGCATATCGGCGCAAGTGGCATGATCCAGCAATCGCAGTGCGGTTTCAGTGCTGACGGCGGTATCGGCGGTGCCCTGCAGGCAACGCACCGGCATCGACAGCACCAGCGGATCGCGCAACACCAGATGATTTCGCCCATCCTCGATCATGTGTTTGGTGATCACATAAGGCTCCATATAGTCGCTTGGCAGTTCGACCTGTCCGTGTGCCTCCAGCTCCGCCTTCTGGGCATCGGTGAAATTGGCCCAATAGCCATCCTCGGTAAAATCGGGTGCGGCGGCGATGGTGACCAGACCGGCCACCCGTTCGGGCAGGGCCCGCGCCAAGAGCAGCGCCTGCCAGCCCCCCATGGAGGATCCGACCGGCAGAATTTGCCCCTTCGTCAGCGCCTGAACCGCCGCCAGCGTGTCCTGATGCCAGTCGCCAATACAGCCCTCTTCAAACGTGCCGGAACTTTCACCGTGGCCGGAATAGTCAAACCGCAGAAAGCCCAAGCCCCGCGCCTTGGCCCAGGCCTCAAGATGTATCGCCTTGGTGCCTTCCATGTCGGATTTCAGCCCGCCCAGAAACACCACCATCGGCGCTGTTGCATCGCCGCTTGCGGGGGTCAGATGATAGGCCAGGCGGCGGCCCGTATCGGTGTCCAGAAATTGAGGTGCGGCCATGGTCTCCCCCGCGCTGAAAATATGCCAAATCACAGGCCCCCAGATCTGCCACGGCAACGGCGCAACGGCAATGGCGTGTTTCACCGCTGCCCCATGCGATTCCGGCACAGGTCACCAAGATGCAGTGAGGCAACGCCTTCACATTTGGCGACTTTTGTCCGGCGCAAGAGCCTTGCGACCCATCCCCGCCCTGCCTAGGGTCCGCGCGATATTCGCCTTTGCCACACAATCAGGAGCCAGCCCTTGCCCCGTGCCCTTCGTCTTCTCTGTCTCGGTCTCCTCTGCCTGCTGATCCTTTTGACCACCCTCTGGGGGGCCATGGCGCTGTGGTATCGGCTGCCGGTTGACAGCCTCTGGCGTACGGCTGCGGCCTCCGGCTTTGCGGGCCTCGGTCTGGCAACCCTCTGGGCGGTGATCCGGGGCCGCGCGCTGCGTGGGCTTTCGACCTTCTGTCTCGCACTTGCGGCGCTGATCTGGTGGTGGTCCAGCCTGACCCCACCGGCCGAGGCGCATTGGTCGCCCGATGTTGCGCGGCAGGTCACCGGCACCCGCGACGGCGATATTCTGACGCTGACAGACGTACGCAATTTCGACTGGTCCACCCCAACCGAGTTCACCCCCCGCTGGGAAACCCGCAGCTATGACCTCAGCCAACTGAACAGCGTCGATCTCTTCATGTCCTACTGGGCCGGGCCGGAGATGGCCCATATGGTGGTCAGCTTCGGCTTTGAGGAGGGTGCGCATATTGCCTGGTCGGTTGAGGTGCGGCGTCAGGTCGGCGGCGGTTTCTCCCCCATCGCGGATCTGTTCAAGACCAACACGCTGGTGCTGATCGCCGCCGATGAGCGCGATGTGGTGGGCACCCGCACAAATGCCCGTGGCGAGGATGTGCAGCTGTTTCGTATCGACACAGATCCGGACACCGCCCGAGCGCTGCTGATGCAATATGTCGAGGCCGCCAACCGGCTGGCCGCACAACCGCAGTGGTACAACTCGCTCACCTCAAACTGCACCACCGTGGTAATGACGATGATCCGCACCATCGTCCAGGACGTGCCGCTGGACTGGCGGGTGCTGGCCAATGGCTACCTGCCCGAATACGCCCATGATCAGGGGGTACTGGCGGCAGGCTACAGCACCGAGGAGCTGCGCAAACGCGGTAGTATCACGGCCAGGGCGCAGGTCCAGGGCATCACGCCAGACTACTCAACCCTGATCCGCGAAGGCGTGCCAGCCCCCGCCCCCTGATCCAGGCCCCTGATCCGGCTTTTGCAGCTTCTGGCAAAAAATATCCCAGGGAGCGCGCGGGGCAGGCCCCTCGCCCGCTTGACAGCCTCGCGCGCCCCTGCCAAACGGACAAAACACCATAACCCGCAACCGGGCGTTCTGTGGGCGCCAAACCGACGAGGAGTGCCGATATATGGCCCAAGTCTCTCTCACCTTCCCCGATGGCAATGCACGATCCTATGACGCAGGCGTCACCCCTGCCGAGGTCGCCGCGTCCATCTCGACCTCGCTGGCCAAGAAGGCGATCTCCGCCACCGTGAACGGTGCGCATTGGGACCTGCAATGGCCCATCGATTCCGATGCCGCCATCGCCATCCACACCATGAAAGACGAAGAGCAGGCCAATGAGCTGATCCGTCACGATCTGGCCCATGTGATGGCGCGTGCTGTGCAGGATATCTGGCCCGACACCAAGGTCACCATCGGCCCGGTGATTGAAAACGGCTGGTACTACGACTTTGATCGCGCCGAGCCCTTCACCCCCGAAGATCTCGGCACCATCGAGAAAAAGATGAAAGAGATCATCAACAAACGTGATGCCGTCCGCACCGAGGTCTGGGACCGCGACCGCGCGATCCAGCATTACACCGACCTGAACGAACCCTATAAGGTCGAGCTGATCGAGAGCATCCCCGGTGATGAGCCGCTGCGGATGTACTGGCACGGCGACTGGCAGGATCTTTGCCGTGGTCCCCACCTGCAGCACACCGGCCAGCTGCCGGGCGATGCCTTCAAGCTGATGTCCATCGCAGGCGCCTATTGGCGCGGCGACAGCGACCGCGCCATGCTGCAGCGGATCTATGGCGTTGCCTTCACCGGCAAGGAGAAGCTGAAAGCCCACCTCCACATGCTGGAAGAGGCTGCCAAGCGCGATCACCGCAAGCTGGGCCGCGAGATGAACCTGTTCCACATGCAGGAAGAGGCACCCGGCCAGATCTTCTGGCATCCCAACGGCTGGAAAATCTACACCACCCTGCAGGACTACATGCGCCGCATGCAGGACCGCGACGGCTATGTCGAGGTGAACACCCCGCAGGTGGTGGATCGCAAACTGTGGGAGGCCTCCGGCCACTGGGACAAATACCAGGAAAACATGTTCATCGTTGAGGTCGACGAGGATCACGCCCGCGAAAAGGCCGTGAACGCGCTGAAGCCGATGAACTGCCCCTGCCACGTGCAGGTGTTTAATCAGGGCCTCAAATCCTACCGCGATCTGCCGCTGCGCATGGCCGAATTCGGCTCCTGTGCGCGCTATGAACCCTCGGGCGCGCTGCATGGTATTATGCGGGTGCGTGGGTTCACTCAGGACGACGGCCATATCTTCTGCGCCGAGGATCAGATCGAATCTGAAACTGCAAAATTCATCGCCTTCCTGTCCAAAGTCTATGCCGACCTCGGTTTCCACGACTGGACCATCAAGCTCTCGACCCGCCCGGAAAAGCGGATCGGCAGCGATGAGAGCTGGGATCTGGTGGAGAAGGCTTTGGGCGATGCCTGCAAGGCGGCGGGCTATGAGTATGAGCTGCTGGAGGGCGAAGGTGCCTTTTACGGTCCCAAGCTGGAATTTACCCTGACCGACGCCATCGGCCGGAACTGGCAGTGCGGCACCCTGCAGGTGGATCCCAACCTGCCGGAACGGCTGGATGCGAATTTCATCGGTCAGGACGGCAGCAAGCATCGCCCGTTCATGCTGCACCGCGCCACGCTGGGCAGCTTTGAGCGGTTCATCGGCATCCTGATCGAAGAACACGCAGGCAAGCTGCCGTTCTGGCTGGCCCCGCGTCAGGTGGTTGTCGCCTCCATCACATCGGACGCGGATGATTATGTGAACGAAGTGGTTGAAACCCTGCGCGCCGCAGGTGTGCGGGCCGAGGCCGACATCCGCAACGAGAAGATCAACTACAAGGTCCGCGAGCATTCAGTGGGCAAGGTGCCTGTCATTCTGGCTGTCGGCCACCGCGAAGTCGAGGAGCGCACCGTCTCCGTCCGGCGTCTTGGCGAAAAACAGACCAAGGTCGAGGCACTGGACGCTGTAACAAAAGCACTGGCGGTTGAGGCAACTCCGCCGGATCTTCTGTAACATTTCTGCGGTCTTTTGCTGATCTTTACCGATTTACCGGCCCCCACTTGCGGGGCCGGTTTCTTTTTGCGCATGGTTTTAAGGGTTCAGCAGCCGGAAGGTTGTAATATACGGTCACAGCTGCTGACGCCCGCGTGAGACACAGGCTCGTGAATTCAAAGACTTCTCAGCCTGAGCTAATGTCTGACCTGTAACAACCGCCTCGCAACCAAATTCCAAAGAAGGAAGACACCGATGTCCAACACTGCAAAATCCCTCGCCGTCGCTGGTGCCGTTGCTGCCGCGCTGACCTCTGCCATGGTCACCCCAGCCGCCGCCCAGTCCAAAGAGAAATGCTATGGCGTCTCCCTGGCCGGCCAGAATGACTGCGCCGCCGGCCCCGGCACCACCTGCGCCGGCACCTCCACCGTTGACTATCAGGGCAACGCCTGGACGCTGGTCGACGCAGGCAGCTGCGAAGGCATGGATCTGCCCGCAATGGCAGACGGCAGCGACCGCAAGGGCTCGCTGGAGCCGCTGGAACGTGACCTGCCTGCATAAGCAAAGGCTTAAGACAGAGGGCGGGGGTATTCTCCCGCCCTTTCTGTAACCGGATCAGAGGACCTGCCATGCTGGACGCCGCCCCTTTCCTGCCTGCTGCCGCAGGTGTTGGCTACAAGCCGCAGCATTTTGCCGATATCCTCGCCGATGCAGGCCCGGTGAAATGGCTGGAAATTCATGCCGAAAATTACATGGGCGACGGTGGCCGCCCGATTGCGCAGCTGCGCCATCTCTGCGAACAGTTTGCCATATCGGTCCATGGCGTCGGCCTCTCAATCGGCGGCGAGGGGCCATTGGACGCCGATCATCTGGCACGGCTGAAGCATCTGGTCGGCTGGCTCAATCCTGCCAGCTTCTCCGAACATCTGGCCTGGTCCACCCACGACAGCCATTTCTACAACGACCTGCTGCCGCTGCCCTATACGGATGCCACGCTGGCGCGGGTCTGCGATCATATCAATCAGGTGCAGGACACCATCGGGCGGCGGATGCTGCTGGAAAACCCGTCCAGCTACCTCGCTTTTGCCGAGAGCAGCTGGTCAGAGCCTGAGTTTCTAACCGAAATCACCCGCCGCACCGGCTGCGGGCTGCTCTTGGATGTGAACAATGTCTTTGTCTCCGCCACCAATCTCGATTTCTCGCCGCAGGGCTATATCGACGCCTTTGCGCTGGATCAGGTCGGTGAAATCCACCTTGGCGGCCATGACGAGGATGAGGACGACCACGGCAAGCCGCTGCTGATCGACAGCCACGGCGCTGAGGTGGTTGATCCGGTCTGGGCGCTGCTGGACTATACGCTGGCGAAATCCGGCCCCAAACCTGTGCTGGTCGAATGGGACACCGATGTGCCCGACTGGCCTGTGTTGGCAGCCGAGGCCACCCGCGCCGCAACCGCGCTGGAGCGCGTCCCGGCATGACCGTAAGCCAGACAGAATTCACCCACGCCATGATGGATGCGGGCCAGCCGGTGCCCGAGGGACTGCTGGATGCGACCGGTCAGCCTGCCGGGCGGCGGTTCAGCGTCTATCGCAACAATATCGCGGTCTCCCTGACGGAGGCGATGCACAGCGCCTTTCCCCTGATTGGCAAACTGCTGGGTAAGCAGAACCTCGACGGGCTGGCGGGCCTGTATCTGCGCACCCATCCGCCCTCCTCGCCGCTGATGATGCACTATGGCGCTGAATTTCCCGCGTTTCTCGCCGGGATGGAGCAGCTGAAACACCTCGGCTATCTGCCCGATGCGGCGCGGCTCGACCTCGCCCTGCGCCGGGCGTATCACGCAGGCGACGCCACAGCGGTTGACCCGGCGCGTCTGGCAGCGCTTGCGCCCGATCAGCTGATGGCGACCCGCCTGACACTGGCCCCCGCAGTTGCCCTGCTGCGCTCACCCTGGCCGATCTATGATATCTGGCGCTTCAACACCGAAGAGAACGCTCCCAAGCCCCGGCATATGGCGCAGGATGTGCTGATCACCCGGCCCGAATTCGACCCCATCATTCAGGAGCTGCCCCCGGGTGGCGCTGACTGGATCACCGCCCTCACCTCCGGTGCCACATTGGAAGAGGCCCTGACCGCGGTGCAGGCCAACCACCCGGATTTTGACCTCTCTCATACGCTCGCCCTGTTGTTGCAAGGCGGTGCAATCATTGACCTAGATCGCAAAGGATAACCGATGCACGCGCTTGTTTCCTCCTACACCTCTCTCACCGGCAGGGCTGACAGATTGTCGGCGTTCATCATCCCGACCCTGGCGCGGCTGGTCTTCGCCGCTGTATTGCTGGTCTATTACTGGAACTCAGCCGGGCTGAAGATTGACGGGTCGATCTTTTCGCCCTCTGCCGGGGCGTTTGGTCAGATCTTTCCCAAGGCTGCCGAGGCTGTGCTTTATGATGTCTCCCAGCTCAATATCCTTCAGCGGCTGGTGATCTTTGCCGGGACGATTGCCGAATACGTGCTGCCTGCGCTGATCCTTGTTGGGTTGTTCACCCGTCTGGCCGCGCTTGGCACCATTGGCTTCATCTGGGTGCAGACCATTGTCGATGTCACCGGTCACGGGGTCAAGCTGGGCAGTCTCTTTGACAATTCCATCGGTCTGGTGGACCAGCGGGTGATGTGGACTTTCCTGCTGCTGGTTCTCGTCTTCAAGGGCGCCGGCCCCCTGTCACTGGATGCACTGGCGCGGCGCGCCACGGCGCCTGCCGCCGCCTGATCTGCTGAGCTCTCAAACACAAAAGGCGCCCTGCATCCGCAGTGGCGCCTTTTTTCATGACCGTTAGTCACCTCGGGTCAGAAATGCGCCTTCGGCTCATCCGGTTTACCGGCCGCCAAGGCCAGCAGCCCGCCCAAAAGCGCCAGTGAGATCGGGAAAATGGTAAAGACGTTCAACCCGAACCCGGCATAGAGCCCTGCCGCCGACGCAAGCAGCAGCACCCCACCCCACAGCGCGCGGGACAGCGCCATCGCGCCGCCCGCTAGCGCAAGGATGGGCGAGATCACTGCCAAAAGCCGCAGCTGATCAACATCATCGACCTGCCGGGCAATCCCGTCGATTTCGCCAAAATACTCAACGGCGGCGGTATAACCATAACCCGCAAACCCCACCATCATCCCAATCAGCCCGGCCACGATGCCCAGCACCAGCGCTGCATTGCGCATTGCCGCTCTCCTCATCTACTCCGGAACTGACATGGGGATCCTAGCCCTCAACGCCAAGGGCGGCCTTGGTTTTGGCATCCCAGCCGAGGTACAGATCGTCCCCCGTTTTGATCAGCGGACGTTTCATCAGCGCCGGATGGGCCTTGAGCAGATCAAGCGGTTCCCCCGCCCGCTCCGCCTCGCTCAATCCGCGCCATGTGGTGGAGCGGGTATTGACCAGACGGTCGCCAAACTGCGCCAACGCCGCTGTGAGAATGGCCTCCGGTACGCCCTCGGCGCGTACATCGACCAGTTCCGCCTCCGGCAGCTGTTTCAGCGCCTTGCGGCAGGTGTCACAGGCCTTCAATCCAAAGAGTTGCACGTTTTTTCCTTTCCCGAGGGGGTGGCTCAGCACAATTTATGGTAGAGCCGCACTGTTTTGCTTGATTTTTACATGGTCCGTGCAAAAGTTGGAACCGGGTTGGGACAACTTCCCCGACCTGTTTTGTCTGCGCACTGCGGCAAAACCGATCACCCCGCTCTGCGCAGCGAAATTATCGTGTATTCAGGGCGGCTCACTAGCAGGAAGGAGACACGGGAACATGGCGAGTGGCACCGTGAAATGGTTCAACACAACCAAGGGTTATGGCTTTATCGAGCCTGAA
The DNA here is from genome assembly GCF_018101215.1 of Phaeobacter sp. HS011. Lineage (NCBI taxonomy): Bacteria > Pseudomonadati > Pseudomonadota > Alphaproteobacteria > Rhodobacterales > Roseobacteraceae > Phaeobacter > Phaeobacter sp. HS011. Next base: position 336,466 of record NZ_JAGEUF010000003.1, read on the forward strand.
GGCGGCGGCAAGGATGTGTTTGTGCACATCTCTCAGGTTGAGCGGTCGGGGCTGACCGGCCTGGCGGATAATCAAAAAGTTGATTTCGAGATGACCGAAGGGCGCGATGGCCGCCAGATGGCCAGCGACATTCGCCCCCAATGATCGCGATACGGCTGCGCCGAGGTTAACTCTCGGGCGCAGCCTGCCGCGCCATCGAATGGCCCTGTCAGCGCGCGCCTGTGTGTCGGCCGTCTGACGGTCACCGCATCACAAAAGGGTCGGGGATCGGCTCATCACTGGTGCGCAGCCAGACCGTTTTGACCCTTGTATAATCCAGCGCCGCCTGCAATCCCCCCTCACGACCATGTCCCGACAGCCCTTGCCCGCCAAAGGGCGCAATCGGGCTGACCGCGCGATAGGTGTTCACCCAGACAATGCCTGCACGAATGCCCCGGATCATCCGGTGCGCCCGTGTCAGGTCGCGCGTAAACACGCCAGAGGCCAACCCATGGGCGGTGTCATTGGCCAGCGCCAGCGCCTCTGCCTCAGTGTCAAACCCACACACCGACAGAACCGGGCCAAAAAACTCCTCGCGCAGACAGGGCGCGTCCGGTGCGCTGGAGCAGTCAAGGATGGTGGGCGGAAAGAAATTGCCCTCCCCCTCCAGCGGCTGGCCTCCGGTCACGATCCGCGCGCCCGTCGCAACCGAGGCCGCCACCAGCTCCACCGCCCGGTGCATTTGCGCGTCGGTGCAGAGTGGACCGACCTCCGTCTCCGCCATCTGGGGTGCACCGATCCGTACGCGCTCGGCTTTATCCTTGAGGCTGTGCAGAAACACATCCTTGATCTGATTGGAAATAATCAACCGTGAACCGGCAACACAGCTCTGTCCCGTAGCGGCAAAGATGGCAGAGACCTGCGCATTCACGGTGCTGTCGATATCGACATCCTCAAACACGATGAAGGGAGATTTCCCGCCCAATTCCAACGAGGTGGAGGCAAGGTTTTCCGCCGAATTGCGCACCACATGGCGGGCGGTGTCCGGCCCGCCGGTAAAGGCGATGTGGTCAATGCCCGGATGGGCCGTCAGCACCGCACCGCAGTCCGCCCCAAAGCCGGTAATGACATTGAGCACGCCGGGTGGAAAACCGGCCTGATCAAAGATCCGGGCAAACTCCAACAGCGGCGCAGGCGCCTCCTCAGACGCCTTCAGCACCACGGTACAGCCTGCCGCCAGCGCCGGGCCAATCTTGACCGCCGCCAGAAACAACTGCGAATTCCACGGCACCACGGCCGCCACCACCCCAAGCGGTTCGCGGCGCAGCCAGACCTCCATATCCGGTTTGTCGATCGGCAGATGGGCGCCTTCGATCTTGTCCGCGAGGCCCGCGTAATAGCGATAGTAGTCGGCCACATAGGCAATCTGGGCCGAGGTTTCGCGGATGATTTTGCCGGTATCGCGGGTCTCCAGCTGGGCCAGTGTCTCAGCATTCTCGGCAATCAGATCCGCCAGCCGATAAAGCAGCTTGCCACGCGCAGTGGCGGTCATGTCCGCCCAATCCGGCGCGTGGAATGCCGCGCGCGCGGCTGCAACCGCCGCGTCCACATCCGGCGCGCGGGCCTCCGGCATCATCGCCCAGACCTCTCCGGTTGCCGGATCACGGCTCTCAAAACGGGCGGAGCCGTCGGAGAACACCCCGCCGATATATTGCTGGAATTGCTGCATGGTGATCCCCTTCAGGCAAAGGCTGGCATGACATCGCGGATGAACCGCTCAAGCGAAGCGCGCTTGCGTTCAAAACTCATGCCGCTGTCGATCCAGAAACTGTATTCATCATACCCGAGTGCCTCATATCCCCGGATCCGGGCAATCGCATCCTCGGCGGTGGCGATCACATTGTCACGCAGCATCGCCTCCGGCGAATAGAAGGGATGCGCTGCGATTTCGGCTTCGCTCAGCGGCGCGATCAGCCCCTGCGACACCGGGCGCTCGTTTTTGAACCAGGCCCCGAAGTAACAGTAAAACCGGTTGATTTCTTCCGCCGCCTGCTGCGCATCTGCGGCATCGGCGGCAATATAGGTGTGGTTCAACAGCATGATATCCGGGCGCTGCACGTCAGGGTATTTGGCGCAGGCATCGTTGAAAGTCTCGATCAGCCGGGTGATCTCCTCATCCCCCTGCCACAGCGGCGTTACCTGTACATGGCAGCCATTGGCGACAGCAAATTCATGGCTGTTGGGATCGCGGGCAGCCACCCAGATGGGGGGGCCGTTTTCCTGTCGTGGCTTGGGTGAGGACGTTGTGGCCGGGAAGGAATGATAGGTGCCCTCCTGTGCGTAGTCGCCCCGCCACAGCCCCTGTATCGCCGGAACCAGCTCACGCATCCGCTGGCCTGCGTCCCAGGCATCCATACCCGGCACCATCCGTTCGTATTCGTAGCTATAAGCCCCGCGTGCAATGCCGAGTTCCAGCCGCCCCTCGGTGATCAGATCGGTCATCGCCGCCTCTCCAGCGAGGCGGATCGGATGCCAGAAGGGGGCGATGATCGTGCCGGTGCCCAATCGCACATGCCGGGTCTGGCGTGCCAGATCGACAAGGTTCAGAAACGGGTTTGGCGCGATGGTAAAATCCATCCCGTGATGCTCCCCGGTCCAGACCGCGTGCATTCCGCCATTGTCGGCAATCTTTGCCAGGGCGACGAACTCGTCATAGAGCCGCTGTTGATCCTGTTCCGCCGAGGTCCGTTCCATATGGACAAAAAGAGAAAAGCGCATGTGTCACCTATCGTTATGCGATCTGGCGGATTTCGCCGCTGCGTTGATTGCCGGAATAGATCCCGAAATCTCCCAATGTTGCCTCGCGGGCGAACCGCTCCAGCATGATCAGGATCGCCGGATCGCTGATATCCTCAAGACCCGCTTCACCCGTCCCGTCCTGCGCCAGCGGCACAAAGGTTCCGCGCGTCGGCGCGCCTGCCCCTGCCTGACAGAGAAAGGCGATATGCTGGCGTTTGCGCGCTACATCCTCAAACACCGAATAGACAAAACCCGGCTCAGCCGTGAGCCCGGTGTCGACGATCAGCTGGCGTACCGTGGCAGAGGCACCATCGGGACCTGCCAGCGCCTCCGGCAGCGTCGCGCCACCTTGACCGTCATCGACCAGCAGCACCTCTCCGTTGCGCTCAATCAGTGCTGAGACCACCAGATCGGGGCCGGTTCCGGCAGGCTCTGCCGTGGTGGCCGCCGTCACATAGGCACCCCGCGCGTAGCCCAGCCCGGGATGCGGGCTGACGTCGAAGGCTTTCACCTCGCCAATCAGAATCACATGATCGCCCGCCTCAACCGTCTTGTGCAGGCTGCAGTCGAACCAGGCAGACACCCCGTCGATCAGCGGTGATCCCGCTGGCCCCTTGTACCAGTTGACCCCGGCAAAGCGATCTTCTGCCGGTCGGGCAAAGGTGTTGGATATCTCAATCTGGGTTTCCGCCAGCACATTGACGGCAAACCCGTCGCCATTGACCAGCGCATCATAATTGCGCGACTGGTTGGCCAGGCACACCAGCACCAGCGGCGGATCAAGCGAGACTGAGGTAAAGGAATTGGCGGTAAAGCCAATCGGCTGGCCGCTTTGGTCATGCGAGGTCACAATCGTCACCCCGGTCATAAAACTGCCAAAGGCATGGCGCAAGGCGCGCGGATCAAGCGATGTCATGATACGTCTCCTCAGAGGGGATTGCCAGCCAGTCGTGCAGATGGGCGGTGACCACATCAGGCGCCGTCAGGTTCACCATATGGCGATGGCCGGTGATGACGATGGCGCGTCCGTGCCGCACTTGTGCGGCCATCTCCTGCGCCATGGCCGGTGTGGAATTGGGATCGCCGTCGCCAGTGATGGCAAGGAAGGGACAAGGGATCTCGTCCAGACGGTCGGCGTAAGTGGCATCGCCCCGCGCAAACGCGCCATAGGTGGTGGCATAGCCTGCCGGATCAACAGCCCGCAGCCAGCCCGCAACCCGGTCGCAGGCGCTGATGTCAGCAGGCGTCTTACCAAACCAGCGCGCCAGCGGCGTTGCCAGATCCACCTGACCCGCACCGATTTCGGCAGCACGGGTCACTACGGCCGCGCGCGCCTGCGGTGTGCGGCGGTAGACGCCATTCAGCAGCGCCACCCGACGGGTCATTGCAGGATGGTCTACGGCAAAACCAGTCGCGATCAGCGCCCCCATCGAATGGCCTGCCAGGCTGACAGGGCCAATATCCAACGCCAGAACCACATCATGCAGCCAGCTCACGAAATCCGGCAGGTCACTGCCCGCAGGCAAGGGGTCGCTGCCGCCATGACCCGGCAGATCAAGGGCGATGACCCTGTGGCTGCGGCTCAGATCCTCAATCTGCGGCCCCCAGGCCGCCGACTGCATGCCGACACCGTGCAGCAGAACCAGCGGCGCGCCCGCCCCGGCCTCCCGCAGGGCGACGGTAGGTCCAGCCTCAGACAGCTGCAGGGTTGTCAACGTCATGGCCAAGCTCTTTCAGGTCCTGATAGCGGTCGCCGATCCGGTGGTGCGGACGCCCCCCGATGGAGGCCCCCAGCGCGATCAGGATCTCATCCGCTGCGGGCGCATCCGCAACCGAGGTCTGGATCGTCAGATAATGCGACCGCCTGCCCCCGTCGTTCTTGTCCATCAGCGGGATCATCAGCGGCGCATTTGCGGGCCCGCGCGTGTTGCAGAACGACAGATAGGATTTCGCCCCCACCGCGTTGCGATAGTGATTGCCAAATTGCAGTGTGTGGATCAGCGCCGAGGCATGTTCAACCTCGCCATTCATCCCAACGATAGCGGATTTTCCATAGCCCTCGACCCGGTCACCGCCGCCTGCGGCCTCCAGGATCATCTCTGTCAGCAGGATGCCCAGACCCGGTGCGCAATCGCGGATCATCGGACCCAGATCCTCAACAAAGCCCTGCCCGGCCCAAGGGTTCCGAATGACAGCCATAGCCGCGATCATCGTCAATGGTGTCGGCGCCGCCTTGCCGCCCTCAATCAGTGTCTTTTCGACATGAAGCAGCGTTTTACGAATTTCTGCGGGCATGGGAATCTCCTGGTCGCTCGTATCTTTAATATTATGGTATACCATTATACTATATGTCAATCATACTTGCCGGCCAGAAACCGCGCTGCTATTGAGATCCCTATGAACAGCAACCAGACAACGCTCCGCAAAATCGACAAAGCCCCGCAAACCCTGCGTGATATCGTGCAGGAGAGAATGCGCGAGGCCATCATTGACGGGCATTTTGCACCCGGTGAACGGTTGGTGGAACGTCCTCTTTGCGATCAGCTGGGTGTCAGCCGCACCGTCGTGCGCGAAACTATCCGCTATCTGGAGGCAGAAGGCCTGGTCGAGATCATCCCCAATCGCGGCCCTGTGGTCGCGCGGCTGTCCTGGGATCAGGCGCAGCAGATCTATGACGTACGCCGCCAGCTGGAAGGCTCTGCCGCAGCGGTCTGCGCCACCGCCCAGGGCCCGGAATTTGACGCCGCACTTGGCCGCGCGCTGGCGGCGGTCAAGGGCACGATGAATGATACCGAATGGGGAAGCCTATTGCGGGCCACCACCGATTTTTACCAGCTTATCTTTCTGGAAGCGGGCCACAGTATTGCCTGGGACATTGTACAGCGCCTGAATGGGCGGATCAGCAGGTTGCGCGCCTTGACCATCGCGGCAAAGGACCGCGAAACCTCCGGGATGAGCCATATGACCGCAATCCATGACGCCATCCTCAGCCGCGACCCTGACAGGGCGCGCGAGGCCGTTGAGGCGCATATTGCCGATGCCGCCCAAACTGCGCAGCGGTTCCTGAAAAACCCCGCGCCAGCAGCTGGAGAGGCGCGCGATGGCTAAAGGATATTGGATCGCCTTTGTCACGGTCACCGATCCTGACCGCTATGCGGGCTATCAACAGCAGGCACCTGCAGCCTTTGCCAAATATGGCGCGCGGTTCCTGGCAAGGGGTGGCGCGGCTGAGACGCTGGAGGGCACGGCCTATCAGCGCCATGTCGTCATCGAATTTGACAGCAAAGCCACCGCCCTCGCCTGCTACCACTCGACCGAATATCAATCCGCCCGTACCCACCGACAGGCCGCCTGCACCGCGCAGATCGCTATCGTCGAGGGGCTAGAGCCATGAAGGAGCAACCCCAATGAGCAGCACGCCCTCTGACACCGCGCCGAAAACCAGCAGCTTTGACGAAGATCTGTTTCTGAAGGGTCTGGAGCAGCGCAAGGCGACCCTTGGTGCCGAGTATGTGGAAAAAAACCTGGCCGCCGCCGATGAGTTCACCCGCCCCTTTCAGGAGGCCATGACCGCCTGGTGCTGGGGGTTTGGCTGGGGCGATGACACAATTGATGCCAAAACCCGGTCGATGATGAACCTCGCCATGATTGGCGCCCTTGGCAAGATGCACGAATGGGAACTGCATTGCCGGGGCGCGCTGAACAATGGCGTCACCCGCGAGGAAATCCGCGCCATCATCCACGCGGTCGCGATCTACTGCGGTGTCCCGCAGGGGCTGGAATGTTTCCGTGCCGCCAAAGCGGTGCTGGATCAGTACGAGCAAAGCTAACACCTTTCATCTCATAGTGCGCTTGGCGCAGCCCACCACAGGACATTGGTCAAAATGGTCGTTCGCCCCAATTGCCATCGGCTTAGCAGCGTCACCCAGAGTGGTCGCGTAAGGGCATATTCTTGGGTGACGACGTCAGGTTTCACGGCGGGTCGCAAGCGGGCATTCCATCCGCAAATTCGGAAGCGCGTCATCCCGGCTATTGACCGCGCGCCTGTCGCCGAAGGATATCTGTGGCAGGCCGTTGGTCGCATCAGCCTCTCCGAATGCGGATGCGATGCTCATCCGTTTTTTTCCGAAGTCCAAAGCGAGGTCTCTCTCTGATGTTCCGATCCGGTCAAACCGTTCAGTCCCGCCCCCGCACGCCGTTGATGGGCAAGGGCACGGCCCATCGCGCCAGTCTCGGCTTCATTCTGATGTCAACGGATCTGGCCTGTGAGGCGGATCTCTTCGCCATGGCCCCCGACGGCGTCGGCGTGCACATTACCCGGCTTAAGACGGATGACTACACCACCAATGAAACACTGGCGCGCCATATCGATCACATGGCCGATGCGGCCGGGCGGCTGCAACCGGACATGAAGCCTGCGGTGATCGCTTATTGCTGCACCTCAGGCTCAATCGTCTGCCGGGAAGAGAACGTCTTTCGCGAGATCCACAAGGGCGCGCCCTATACCCAGCCCATGTCCATCGTCACCGGCGTGATGGATGCCCTGCGCGAGGTGGGCGCGAAACAAATCGTGGTCGGCACACCGTATCTCGACGACATCAACACCGCCGAGGCCGAGTATCTGCTGGCGGCAGGGTTTGATATCCTCGACATTCAGGGGCTGCGACTGGAGACCGGTATGGAATTTGGTCAGGTGGAACCCGCCTATTGGAAGGAATTCGCGCTGGAGATCGACCAGCCGGACGCAGACGCGATCTTCCTCTCCTGCAGCGGTACGCGCACCCTGGAAGTGGTGGAGGAGATCGAACAGGCTGCAGGCAAACCGGTGATCACATCCAATCAGGCGCTGATGTGGTCCTGCCTGCGCCGGGCCGGGATCGCGGATCACCTCGATGGCTTTGGCCAGCTGTTCAAACATCCGGGCCGGGCGCTGACGCCAACACTCTAACCCGCCTATCTCCCCTCAACGCTGGCCCGGCTTGCGGGCACCGCGCCCCCGACACGCAATCGCACCACCATCGCACCACCAATGAGGCCCCCATGACACCAGCCCCTGCCCTGCGCGGATTTCCCGAGGCCGAATACGCCGCCCGCACCCAGCTTGCCCAGAGCCGTATGGCGGAGGCCGGTCTGGACGCGATTTTGGTGATGAGCGAGCCGGAGGTGCAATATTTCACCGGCTTTCAGACCCTGTTCTGGCAAAGCCCAACGCGCCCGTGGTTCGTGCTGATCCCCGCCAGCGGCAAACCCATCGCCCTCATTCCTGAAATCGGCGCCAGCCTGATGCGCCGCAGCTGGATCGACGATATCCGCACCTGGTCTGCGCCCGCCCCTCAGGATGATGGCATCAGCCTGCTCACGGAGGCACTATCTCCGCTTCGCAACTTGGGCGTGATGAAGGGGCATGAAACCCATCTGAGGATGCCGCTCGGCGATTGGGAACGGCTGATGGCCGCGCTGCCCGATCTGCATATCCACGATGCGACGCATCTCGTGCAGGGCCTTCGAATGGTGAAATCCGCAGCTGAGATCGACAAGCTCGCCCGGATCTGCGCCATCGGCTCAGCCACCTTTGCCGCCGTGCCGGACTTCGCCCGCGAAGGTGTGCCGCTGGACGACGTGTTCCGCGCCTTTCGCCGCGAGGCGCTGGCGCAGGGCGCGGATGGCGCGCCCTATGTGGTCGGGGCCAGCGCGCAGGGCGGCTATGCCGATGTGATTTCGCCCCCTGATGCCACGCCGCTGGCGGCCGGGGACATTTTGATGCTGGACAGTGGCATGGTGCTGGACGGCTATTACTGCGATTTCGACCGCAACTGGGCCATTGGCCGGGCAGATGACACCGCGCGCCGTGCCTATGACGTGCTGTGGCGCGCAACCGAAGCCGGACTGGCCGCCGCCCGCCCCGGCAACAGTTGCCGCGACCTGTTTCAGGCCATGTCCACTGTCATCGCAGAAATGGACGACAGCGGCGGCGACATTGGCCGTCTGGGCCACGGGCTGGGGTTGCAGCTGACAGAACAGCCCTCACACGCCTCCTTCGACACCACCGAACTGCAGGAAAACATGGTGCTGACGCTGGAGCCATCACTGTCCTATGGGGACGGGCTGATGATGGTGCATGAAGAAAACATCGTGGTGACACCACAGGGCGGCCGCCTGCTCAGCACCCGCGCCCCCGCCGAGCTACCGGTGATTTGACGGCCACCTTACGGCACGCGAGTCTGGCCCACACCTTAGCGGGTCAGAAACCAATCTCTCGGAGGCCGCCATCCCAGCGGCCTCTGCGCCCCGCCGCCCTCAGCGGCGCAGATATTCTACCACCACACAGGCGGGCGCCTCACTGCGGATCTGAGTCTGGCTGGCGATCCCCCATTCACCGGCCCGGAACTTGGGGAAATACGTATCCGCGCCCTCCACCTCGGTCTCAACCTCGGTGATCAGCATCCGGTCGGCCGCCTCCATCATGCCCTTGTAGATGCCAGCGCCGCCAATGCCGTAAATCCGGTGATAGCCCTGCGCGCGTGCCTCCGCCAGCGCCGCCTCAATGCTGGGATAGACCAGATCGGCAGCCTCCGGATCCGAGGACACCACCAGGTTGAGCCTGTTTTTCAAAGGCTTCACCGGCAGGCTATCCCAGGTATTGCGCCCCATGATCAAAGCCCCGCCCAGCGTTTCGCGCTGAAAAGATTGCAGATCCTCTGGCGCATGCCAGGGGATCGTATTGTCCTTGCCGATGGCGCCATTCTGGTCGCGGGCAACAATAAGGGTGATCATCTCAATCCTTTCCTAAACCGCAACCGGAGCTTTGATGCCCGGCTCCGGAGTGTAATTCAGCACGTCGAAATCTTCATACCTAAACTCAAAAATGGAGGAGACATCGCGGTTTATACGCAACTCCGGCAACGGCTGCGGTCTCCGTGACAATTGCAGCTTCACCTGATCCATATGGTTGGAATAGATATGCGCGTCACCAATGGTGTGAATAAAATCCCCCGCCTCATAACCGGTCACATGCGCCAGCATTTTCAACAGCAGCGCATAAGAGGCGATGTTAAACGGCACGCCCAGAAACATATCCGCAGACCGCTGATAGAGCTGCAAATGCATCCGCCGTCCCTGCACCCGCACCTGCCACAGCGTATGACAGGGCGGCAGCGCCATGTCGGGCACATCCGCAGGGTTCCAGGCCGTCACGATCAGGCGGCGGCTGTCCGGGCTATTGTGGATCATCTCAACCAGATTCGTGATCTGATCCACCGTGCCCGCACGATAGAGCGGCTCATCCCCGCTGGTGCCGGGGGCAAGCTCCAGGCGCGGAAAATGTCGCCATTGGTGGCCATAGACCGGTCCAAGATCGCCATTCTCATCCGCCCATTCATCCCAGATCGACACGCCATTGTCCTTGAGGTAGCCAATATTGGTGTCGCCGGACAGGAACCACAGCAGTTCATGAATGATTGAGCGCAGATGCAGCTTCTTGGTGGTCACCAGCGGGAACCCATCCGCGAGCGGATAGCGGGTCTGCATCCCGAAACAGGATATGGTACCAGTGCCGGTCCGGTCGCTGCTCGCCTCGCCGTGGTCCAGAATATACTGCAATGCCTCATGGTACTGGCGCATGGTGAGCTCCCCCTCGTGATCGTCTCCGCGCGGGGTGCTGGCGGCACCCGCAAGGTCCCTCCTGTCTAGCCTGCCCGCGCCTCTGATCTCAAGGGCTGTCCGGTCGGATCACGCCGTCTTAACGCCCCGCTGCGTCGCTGGAGCCCAGCCTGTCTGCACGCGCCAGCACGCCTGCGAAAAAAAGGTCACCGAACCGCCACGCTCCCCCGGCAACGACGCGACCGGCGCGGCAATTCAATTGACTTTCCGCAACCATGACAAGACACTGCCGCAAACAAAGAAATTTTGAGGTCAGTTCAAATGAAGCGGGCAATGCTAGGACTTGCGGCAGCCACCCTTCTGTCAGCCTGTGGCGGGGGGACAAACCCCTTTGACACCGATGACAGCACCGATGGGGGCACCACCACCGATCCGATTGTACCCGAAGTCCTGGCCTCCGATGTCGACAGCGTCGCCTATGACGCCGCCGCCGGTACGCTGGTGATCAGCGGTCTCAGCCTGGATGACACCCCATTTTCCGCCAGCTACCGCCGCCGCCCCGCACTCGACCGGCAGGGCTATGAGGCCTATACAGCGCAGGACAGCTCGCTTGACCGCCACGTCACCGCCTATGTCCGCGAAATCGAAGACGGCGCCTTTGCCGTTGCGGTCGCCACCGGCGGTCAGTTCTCCTACTATTTCGCGGGCACCAGCTATGGCCGTCGCGGTGGCTATTCCGCACCAACCGGTGATGTCGCCTCCGGCGGTGTGGTCAGCTATGCCGGTACCTATGTGGGCCTGATGAATATCGCAGGCGACGGCGGTGATCTGCTACCTGTCACCCCCGGCACCCCCAGCGATATCCGCCCGGCCCAGACGGCTGAAGTCACCGGTGATGCCTTCGTCAACGCAGATTTCGGCGACAACATCGTCAATGGCACCATCTACAACCGCCAGATTGAGCCGACCAGCGCGGGCACCGTGCCGCAGACACTGGTGACCCTCGACCTTGCGCCCACCGATATTGCCGCCAATGGCACCTTTACCGGCACCGCCTCGCAGGTGATCAACGGCACCCGCACCAACGTCGGCACCTATGGCGGCATCTTTGCCGGAACCGATGCCACATCCGTTGCCGGATCGGTGTTCGCCCAGAACCACGTCGAAGGGATTGACGGCATCGAGGAATACGGAATCTTCGTTCTGGGCCAATGCGGGACGGCCGACAGCTCAGCCGTCTGTGACCAACCGGTTCCCTGATCCCATGCGGCACACACTCGCCGCAGCCCTTACCCTGGCGCTGCTTGCTGCGGCGCCAGTCGCTGCGGCAGAGCCGACACCCGAACAGCATCTGAGCCTGGAGCAGGGCCGCCTGCTGGCCGCGCATTCCCTTGGCACTGGCAAGCCCGAACTGACGCTGGATCTGACCCGCGCCCTCTTGCGGGCGGATCGGCAAGATCACCTTGCATGGTATCTGCGCGCCGCCGCCCAGGCGCAGCTGAAATCGCCGGGCGCCGGTCGGCGCTCCGCCGCCCGCGCCTATCGGTTTGCCCCGGACAGCGCCGGGAAATTCCGCGCTGCACAGCTCGCGGCGCGACTGGCCGTTCAGGACGCCCGCCCGACCCTCGCTCAGGTCTGGCTCCGCCGCACCGCCGTCCATGCCCCCGATGAAATCAGCGAAAAACGCATTGCTGCCGACTATAAGGTGCTGCGGCGCATCAACCCTTGGTCCTTCCAGCTGCGCGGAGAGCTGAAGCCCTCCAACAATGTCAACAATGGTGCCGACAGCACGTTGGAGGTGATTGACGGCGTGCCGACGCTCGGGCGGTTTGGGCCGCGCTCGGTTGCGCTGGAGGGCACGGTGGGGGTACTCGACATGTCGATTAGCCGTCGCCTGCATCAAAGCCGCACCAGCCTCACCACTCTCAGTGCGCGCGGCTATCTGCAACGGGTCGCGCTGTCCTCGGATGCCAAGGCCAAGGCGGCCACCCTCGCCCAGCAATCCGGCACCACAGTGCCGCGCAACAGCGAGTTTGGTTCCACCTATGGCGAGATTTCCCTAACCCATGCCTTTGCCGTTGGCCCGCCTGAGCGGCAGGGATCTGCGGCGCTCGGCCTCAGCTTTGGCACCGCCTGGTATGGCGGCGACAAGAGTTATGATCTGGTCAAGCTGACCGCCCGGCGCAGCTGGCAGCTCTCTGCGCGCACCGGCCTGACGCTGGATGGCATGGCCGAGCAGCGGCTGGATGCGCGCGGCCCTTCTCAGGATGGCGAGGTGTTCGGCCTTGGCGCGCGGGTCAATCGCAAACTGCTGAACGGCGATCAGATCAATCTGAGCGTCGCCCTGCGCGACACCCGTTCGGACCATGTGAACACCTCCAGCCGCACCGCGACGCTGCGGCTGGGATACCAGTTTGCCAAACCTCTGGGACCTGCCAAAATCAGCACCGGGTTGATCCTGGGACAGACCGACTACCCGCAGTTCATTGCAGGCTTTCCCGCCCGCTACCTGCCTGACGGGCGCGAGGACACATCGCTCTATGCCGATGTGAACCTGTTCTTTGAGGAGTATGATTACGCGGGTTTTGCCCCGACACTGCGCCTGCGCGCTGGCAAAAAAGATAGCAATCACAGCCGCTTCCAGTCTCGCGAATTGTCTCTCTCCCTCGGCATCCAGTCCAAGTTTTAAGCCCGAAATGCCAATCAGATCCCGCAATCGCTCTGGTCACCGCCAGCGGACGCATTATGGTCAGGGGCCTGAGATATACGACACGGACGCCGCGCCCCTTGGGCCAACCGTCCTGATATGAGGAAGACACCGATGCCGCTGAAATATCTGCACACGATGGTCCGCGTCAAAGACCTGGAAAAATCCATGGCGTTCTATGCGCTTTTGGGCCTGAAAGAGACCAAACGCTATGACAGCGAAAAGGGCCGTTTCTCGTTGATCTTCATGGCTGCCGAAGGCCAGGAAGACACCCCGATTGAGCTGACCTACAACTGGGATGGCGATGACGCGCTGCCCAGCGACAGCCGCCATTTTGGCCATCTGGCCTATGGTGTTGATGACATCTACGCCACCTGCCAGCATCTGATGGACAATGGCGTCACCATCAATCGCCCACCGCGCGACGGTCACATGGCCTTTGTCCGCTCTCCCGACAATATCTCGATTGAGCTGCTGCAAAACGGCGACGCGCTGGACCCGGCAGAACCCTGGGCCAGCATGGAAAACACCGGCAGCTGGTAAACCTGGCAGCTGGTAAACCTGACCGCTGAAAACCAACACCACAGGGCGGATCGCTCTTTCCGCCTGCCCTGTGGTATCTATCGCCACGCTGCCCGCTCTGACGGGCCACAGGCGCGCAGCTGAACAGGTCGAAAACCCGCGCCGATGCTGGTGATCCGAACCTGCCCGGCATCGCGATCTCACACTGCCAAAACTGCGCCGCTTTGGCCGGACATCAATCGACATCTCAGGCAGCTCGGCAAGCGCACATCACGCCACGCCAAAACGCACCGGCCGGTTGCCCCGGTGGTGTTTCAGCTACGCTGTGATCACTCGAAACATATGCCAAGCCGGATGGGCCTTCTGATCCCCGGATCCGATCACACATCCGGCATTCTGCACGGTGGGCATCGGGATGGCTTGGTCAGATCAGCTGCCACGCAGCAAATCAGAAGGGTCGGCATTTCCCCAAAAACGGCGTTCTGCCGATACTGAGAAACCTGTCTATGACCATTTCCGCACGCCCGTTTCAGGCGCTGCAATGTCAGGCTTAGTAAATATAGCGAATCTGGTCAGACCAGTAACGCTCGACCCGCTTCAGCGCGGTTGTGATATCCGCGATGCCGTCACCGCTGATCACACCTTTGCCTTCCAGACCTTCGGCATGGCGCGAGAACAGGGCCGCAACGATATCGCGAATCTCACGACCGCGCTCCGTCAGGCGCACCCGGACCGAACGGCGATCAATCTCGCAACGCTGGTGGTGCATATAGCCCATCTCGACCAGTTTCTTCAGGTTGTAGCTGACGTTGCTGCCCTGATAATAGCCCCGTGATTTCAGTTCGCCTGCCGTGACTTCGTTATTGCCGATATTGAACAGCAGCAGCGCCTGGACCGCATTGATCTCCAGCACGCCCACGCGCTCAAACTCGTCCTTGATCACGTCCAGCAGCAGACGGTGAAGACGCTCAACCATTGCGAGCGCCTCAAGATAGCCAGTCATGAACCCCTTGGTGTCCTGCTGGCCGATTGGCATTTCCATACTCATCCGCATCTCCGACTCGATGGTGTCTGCGAGCCACAATGCGGAAAATTCCCGAAAAATCCGTTAAGCTGAAATTTTATTCTTTTTGATGGGTTTGCGATATGTCGCCAACCAGCGCAGCGAACTGCGCCGGGGCGGCCACCTGGCCGGTCACCCACTGGTAAAGATCCTGATCGTTTTCCTGCAACAGCCGATCATAGAGATCCAGCTCAGCCGGGCCCATCACAGCTAGGTTCCGGTCGGCATAGGCCGACAGGAGAATATCCATCTCCTTGATCCCCCGGCGCATGGAACGCATCTGCAGCCGTTTCAGACGATGGACGGGCAGCTCACTCATTGGGCGCTGCCTTCCATCACCAGACGCAGACGTTTCTCCAGCCGCGCTGCCCGGTCGGCATTCCCGCGCAGCTCTTCGCGCAGCTGGCGCAGTTCAGTCATGACCGCTGCCAGATCCTGCGGCACCTGCTCACCGGCCGGGGCTTCCATGCCCTCGCCCTCACCGGTCAACAGCCAGCGCATCGATACATTCAGCAGCCCTGCCATCATCGACAGCTTATTGGCACGCGGCTCCGACAGGTCCTGCTCCCAGCCAGCCAGCGTCGTCTTTTTGATGCCCAGCCGGCGCGCCAGCTGTGCCTGTGTCATGCCCGCAGCATCCCGCGCAGCCGCGACGCGGTCACCAAAGGTTGCGGCCTCCGGACCATACCAATTCATGTCGTCGTTGCTCATTTGCCCGCTCCTGTTGGCCTATCGGTTTGCCTGCCCTTTGATCGCGCTTGATCGACAGTTAGCGGCACCCTATGACAGTTCTACATGACATTCAAACAGAGGTCTTTCCATGCAATTCCTGTCCGATAGCCTCGCCCGCGTCAAACCGTCCCCCTCCATCGCGATCACCACGCTGGCCGGGGAATTGCGCGCTGCGGGCCGCGATGTGATCGGGTTGAGCGCCGGGGAGCCGGATTTCGACACCCCCGACAATATCAAGGAAGCGGCGATCCGCGCCATTCAGGCAGGCAAGACCAAATACACCGCCCCCGACGGCATCGCCGAGCTGAAACAGGCCGTGTGCGATAAATTCGCCCGCGACAACGGGTTGGAATATACGCCCGCGCAGGTTTCGGTCGGCACCGGCGGCAAGCAGATCCTTTACAATGCGCTGATGGCAACACTGAACCCCGGTGACGAGGTGGTGATCCCCGCCCCCTACTGGGTGTCCTACCCTGATATGGTACGGCTCGCGGGCGGCACCCCGGTCTGTGTGGAATCCTCGCTGGACACCGGGTTCAAGATCACGGCCGACCAGCTGGAGGCCGCGATCACCCCCAACACCAAATGGTTCATCTTCAACTCTCCCTCCAACCCCACCGGGGCCGGATATCATCCGAATGAGCTGAAGGCGCTGACCGATGTGCTGCTGCGCCATCCCCATGTTTGGGTGATGACAGATGATATGTATGAGCATCTGGTGTTTGACGATTTCACCTTCTGCACCCCGGCGCAGATCGAACCCAAGCTTTATGACCGCACGCTCACCTGCAATGGGGTTTCCAAAGCCTATGCGATGACTGGCTGGCGGATCGGCTATGCGGCCGGACCAAAGCCGCTGATCGATGCCATGCGCAAAATCCAGTCACAGTCTACATCCAACCCCTGCACCATCAGCCAATGGGCCGCGGTTGAGGCACTCAACGGCACTCAGGATTATATTCTGCCCAATACCGCCGTGTTCCGTCGCCGCCGCGATCTGGTGATCTCGATGCTCAGCCAGATCGAAGGTGTCGCCTGCCCGGTGCCGGATGGGGCCTTCTATGTCTACCCGTCGATTGCCGGGCTGATAGGGCGGACATCGGCTGGGGGCGTTGCGATCACCGATGACGAGGCCTTTGCCAAGGCGCTGCTGGAAGAGGCCGATGTCGCTGTCGTGCATGGGGCCGCCTATGGGCTGTCGCCAAACTTCCGCATCAGCTACGCCGCTGCCGATGAAACCCTGACCGAGGCCTGCCGCCGCATTCAGGTCTTCTGCGCCGCGCTGCGCTGACCGGAGGCTCCTGCATGTCCACTGCCCTGCCGGACTATTACTTTCGCGTGCGCGACAACGGCGCCTTTGTGTTCCGCATCGACAGTGAAAACCGGCAGCGGCGGCTGGAGATGGACCAGATCGCAGTGGTGAAGCTGCGCAATGGCGAGATCCGACCGCATGGCGACCGCAGCCTCAGCCCCGAGGATCTGAGCGCCATCCGCGACTGGATGGCGCAACGCAGCCGCACTCTGGCGGCGCGCAATATGGATGACATCCACCGCGCCATCGACCACCTGAACCTCACGGCCCATTGGGCCCAGAGCAAGGCCAGTGACGAACAGCTGGACGAAATCACCGATCAGATGCTGCTGGCGATGCATGACCTGCGCTCGGTTCTGGTCCGCAAGAAGGCCGACCGGCTGCTGAAAGCCGCCAAGGACAGCGACGCCTCCTGATCTGATCCAGCCGATCCAAGATCATGTGCTGCATCCTGCATCTTTGACAAAGCGATCCCGACCGCAGCCCTCCGGCAAAGCCTTGATTTGCAACCATAGGTCGATTAACACAATCATCACACACTCAACTTAAGAAACAGAGGCGGCAATGCGGATTGTGACGTGATCACCTCGCCCCCTGGTTTGGTCTCGCGCCTGTCCACAACTGCCGCCACCGTCACCAGTGAACTCAGTCAAAACAGGATTCATGATGCCGTCATATCGTTTGATCGCTACCGCCGTTGCCGCCCTGACCCTCACGCATGGCGCAGCAATAGCCGCCGACACGCCGAACCCCGTGAAAGACGGCGAGATTGACAGGCAACGCGCCGCGCTGGCCATGTCCACCTTTGGCGCAGGCTTTGGCCCGCAGTCGCCCCGCGATATCGATGCCGCCGAAGGGCAGAACCTCCGCTTTTTCTCAGTTGCGCCACCTGCATCGCAAATGAATCTCTGCAATATCCACTTTCACGAGAATGCCGAACATCGCGGCGGTGAATTCACCACCTACGCCGGCAATGGAGATGGCAAGGGCTATGGCAGCGGCTATCAATACGACGGCACGCTGACAGCCGCCGAACTGGCCCCGCTGGACAGCCCCATCGGGACGGAGGGCGGCCACGGCGATCTGCAGCCGGGCGACACGATTGAGGTGCATTACGTCCACACCACCGCGCAGGTAACCCCCGGCCCCACGCTTGGCGCCTGCCTGAGTGACGCGATCAAGAACCCGCAGCTGCGGGTCGAGGCGCAGGTCTATGTCCTGGTCAATGATCCCGGCGCTGCCGATTTCGAGGAACTGACCCGCCTGACGGTCCGTAACAACCTCTATCAGGCGCAGAACATCCCCAGCAACACCGGCACCCCGGTGCGCTATGCCGGCTCCACCACCGGGCCGGGTTACAACACCAAAGGGTCGCCGTTTCAGGTCACCTGGAGCGTCCGGCCCAAGGTGATCCGGGTCAATATCCACAGCGTCGGCACCTGGCTGGAGCACAACCATTTCGACGAGACCCACGCCCACGGCGTCCGCAATCTGGTGACCAACCCGGATCTGCTGTCACCGATCAGCAACTGATCCCATCTTCCGCTGCCGCCCAAAGCGGGAGCGGAAAACTGCCCGGCAAAGGGAACGCAGAAGAAACAGCCGGCAACAGAATATGACGCCGGGAAATGACTGCATCGCTCAGAGCACAGTGTTCGCTCTGAGCCCGTTGCGGTCACTGGCTGCTAGGTGCGCTCTCGCGCCTGCAGTACGTCGCAATCGGTTCCTACCTGCCATTCTGTTTTGGTAACGCAACGGCAGGAAGGAACCGATATTTTGGTTTCAATGACTACACGTAGTCAGGTGCATCCAACGTTTTACCGCTCATAGCGCCTTCGATAGCAGCGACATAAGCTTTGGCAGTATCCGCAGCTGACAGGCCAGAGCTTGAGTCCACACCCATCATTTCCATGGTCTCTTTGACAAAGACAGGACTGACAGTGTTGACGCGCAAGCCACGGTCCAATTCCAGTGCGGCGGCCTTGGCAAAGGATTCCAGCGCGCCGTTGGCGATGCTGATCACCACAGAACCCGGCATCGGATCGCGGGACAGAATGCCAGCAGTGAGCGTGAAGGAACCGCCTTCAGTGATGTGGTTCCGGCCGACACGGACAAGGTTGATCTGGCCCATCAGCTTGTTGCCAAGCGCAAGGTCGTAAGCCGCGTCGTCCAGCTCGTTGAAGGGCGCAAAACCGGCAAGCCCGGCGGTGCTGATCACGGCGTCAACGGTGCCGATGGCCTGGAACATCGCTTCGATGGAGGCTTTGGAACCGAGATCGACCTTCACATCACCGTCGCTGTATCCGGCGCTGATGATTTCATGGTTGGCCGAGAGGGCATTTGCGACTGCGCCGCCGATGAGACCGGTTGCGCCTACGATAAGGATTTTCATGGATTTTCTCCGATATTGAAAGGCTTCGCGTTGCCGCGTTCTAATCGCAACGCGAAGCCGTGAGCGGGGTTATGGTTTGACGCTGTAGTCCAGTTCGAGAGGGGCTGGACCTTCAGCCGGACCGACGAGCTGTTCGATCTGCAGGCGGAAACGCTCGACCTGATCGCGTTTCAGCATGAACCGGTGGAAGTCTGCAGGAGAGGTGTTGTAGTGCAGGTGCGATTTGTAGCCATCGGGTGATTCAACATCCATGCGCACCGGGAACTGCAGCCACTTGCCTTGGAATTCCTCAGACAGCATCCAGTTCAGGTAGAGTTTGGCCGCCGCCTTGTGTTTTGCATCGGTCGGGATAGCTGCGGTCTGAAACCAGGTCAGGAAGTAGTCTTCTTCGGGCAATACGAGCCGTGTATCGCTGCCTTCAAATGGCACAAATGCCCAGGAGGTCGTGAAGCTCGCGCCGTACCAGCCATTGTCAATCGCGACATAGGGCATCGACGTGCCGCGCACCCAGGTCGGTTCAGTGGCAACAAGCTGTTCTAGATACTCCCAGCCGTATTGCTCTTTCAGGTTCCAGAACTGGTACAGAACGGCGTCATCGGTGTGCGGGTAGGTCAGAATGACTTTGCCCTTCAGCGCCGGGTCCAGATAATCCAAGGCATCGCGCGGAGCGTCATCTTCATTGATCAGGCCCGAATTGAACACATTGGTGAAGGCCACGCCGAACAGGCCAACCCAGTTCCCGTGCGGGTCCTTGTAGTCCGGGTAAACCTTCTCCCAGTTCCTGGGTTTGTATCTTTCCAGCAACCCGCGCTCGGCATAATAGTCGTAGTCATGCAGCGTTTGCAGCTGGATGACGTCCGGTACGTCAGACTTGTCTGCATCCTTGCGGGCGTTGTCGTAACGCGATGCATGATAGAAGCTCAGGTCAACGCTGTGTGTGACATTGATTTCTGGAAAGCGCTCTTTGAACATATCCAGGTAGTAGTCGGCCTGATCGTCCTTATCACCGCCCGCGCGGATGACCAGCTCGCCGCCTTCCGCAACGGCTTCGGCATAAAGCTCTTCGAGCGATTTGGTTTCGATTTCGGTTGCGAGTGCCGAACTGGCAAAGAGAATTCCTGCAACAGCACCAATAAATGCGTGTTTCATTGGATTATCCTTTCTGTATGGGTTGGGGGATTACGCTGCGATTTTCTGAGCGGTCACAGCTTCGTAGGAGCGGCTGAGGATCGTTTTAATGGTGTCCAGCTCAGCCTCATCACGGGGTGAAAACACCATCACCAGCCCGACTGGACGGCGACCTGCCAGGACCAGAGTGTGGTGCTCACCCCAGCCTTTTTCGACAACTTCCAGGGCATCATGGTGGGGCAGTTGCACATGCATGCTGCCATTGTCCGGATGCGGGTGGATGTGAGCGAACTCGCGGCCGATCATGAAGGCGTCGTGATTGCAGGCGGCTCCGTCGTGCATGACCATGGCGCGGGCTCCGGGAACGGAAACAAGGCTATCGCGATTTTCGACACACGGCAGGGAAAAGGCCCACTCGCGCATCTGGTCAACGATGTGATCAGGCCCGTGCTGAGTGATTTGGGAATGCGGCAGCCCGTGGGTCGTATCGGGTTTCGGACCAACGCGCTTCGGGAGGTTCAGTGTTTTGCTCATGGCGTTTCTCCAATTCGGTGTGGTCAGAAGATAGATTGCGCGGGCGCGCACAGGAATTGGCGATCTAAGCAAATCAGCCTTGCACATAAGCACAGACAGAAATCTCGGCGCGCCCACACGGGCCGGGTTTTTCAATGCTGACCAGAGCTGCGCCAGAAAACGGGCCACCCTCTGCCAATGCGAAAAACTTGCTGAGCGAAGTTCAAGCGTTAATACTTGCAAGGGAATTAGGCATCATCGTGAAAGTATCTTGCATGAACGCACAAAACTTTGAATGGAGTGATATCCCCTTTGTGTTGGCCGTCTGCGAAACCGGAAGCCTGTCCGGCGCGGCCCGCAGGTTAGGAGTGAACCACTCCACCGTTTTCCGGCGCATCGAAAACGTGGAAAGCAAGCTGGGCGTCACCCTGTTCGAGCGTCAATCGCACGGCTATGTCATGACTGCGGCGGGGGAGTATTTTCTTCAGCATGGGCTGAAGCTTCGGGAGCGCATGACCCTTATTCAGCGCGAGCTGAGCGGTCAGGATTTGCGCCTGGAGGGCATTCTTACCGTTACGACGACAGACTCTTTGCTGCACACGTTTTCGCCAGTGTTCCGGTGTTTTCAGCAAAGATACCCTGATGTTGAACTGCGCCTGCTCTCCGGAACCCGGCCACTAGACCTGATGCAGCGTGACGCGGATATTGCGTTGCGGCCAACAATGAACCCTCCCGAACATTGGATAGGGCGCAACCTGCTGCCGGTTTCCTATGCGGTCTATGCGCATACGGATTACGTGGAGGCTATGCGGGACCTGCCGCCGGAGCAGCACCGCTGGCTGCAGCTGGACGATAGCTTGCGGCAATCACCAATGAACCGGATTACAGCGGCCCACAAGGCGGAGCATGCGCCAGTAACACTGACCAGTGCGGTTATGGGAATGTTCGATCTTGCCCGGGCAGGGCTCGGTATAGCCGTATTGCCCTGCTACCTTGGCCAAAGCTGCCCGGAACTGCAGCGGCTGCACGCGCCCGACCCAAAAAACAACACAAGTCTCTGGATGCTGGCACATCCCGATATTAGACGAAGCGCCAGAGTTCATGCATTCTTCGAATTCGCGACCGCAAAAATTCGTGATGAGTTCAAGGGTTTCTTCTAAGTGCACGATCTGCAGAGCCTACAATCGTCTGCTTTACAACACCAGGCGAATTGGGCTCGATCATGCCGTAAACTAAGACGAGCTTTGGCGGTGTAGGCACCAATAGCAGACAATGGGCGCAGCCTTGTTCGCGACTGCGACGACCGGCGGCCTCGTCCCGCCCTTTCCATCTGCCGGGTGTCTTCGCAAAGATCCGCTTTTTGCCAGAAGAGGTTTTGGGCACCATGTCCGCTTCGGGCTGCCTGGCATCGTGTGGGAGAAGCGTCTTGGTGAAGTTTCGCCGCAACCCTGCCGCCGCATCGCCGCAAGTCGGCCGTGAGCCCAAGGCGGTCGTCGACTTTTCTCGCTGCGTGCGCTCGCAGCACATAATTTGCTGCAGTTGCTCGGTCTAGGATGCCGCAAGGCGGCGGGCATTGCTGCCATCCGTTCACAGCGCAGCGAGGTTTTTCAGGGCAACTCACAGGTCGCGGGACTTTTCCGACATTCGCTTTTGGGCCTTCGCTGACGCAGCATCGGTTGGCATGTGCTGCACATATGGTGTTGCGACGCAGAGCGTTTCACCAGAGCTGTCATTGACAGACACCAATTTCTCCCGATCCGAAACCTAGCTTTCGCTGCTGCCTAGTCCGACCCTCCAGATGCGGACTTTCCGAACCTTCGCTGTAACTGCGCCAATGGCTGCTCTTGGAATTTCAGCCCAACACCACTTCGACGCCACAATGTTCGATTTCCTCGAGCTGGGTGTGCGCCGATTCTGAGCGCTCGGCGATAAGCAGGTCAACAGAATCCAATTCGCTAATCTTATGAGCGGCGCAGAACCCTATCTTATCATTCGTTGCAACGGCGATGACAACGCTGCTAGCCGCAATCATCGCCGCTTTGGTTAGCGCCTCATCGTAGTACGGCGTTGTGAGGCCGATTTCTGCATCAAGTCCATGAACTCCTGTGAAACAGACATCCGCCCTAACTCGTTGCACAGCGTCTAGCACAGCCGAGCCGACCGTCATCTGGCTGCGTGGATCGAAAACGCCACCGAGCAGTATGACTTCGACATTACGGCTTTCGCTCAAAGCTGTTGCAATCTGAGGGCTGCTGGTAATCGCCGAAAACGCTAGTGTCTTTGAAATCTGGGTGGCAACAGCAAGATTGGTAGTTCCGCCGTCAAAAAGAACAACTTGCCCTTCGCGAATTCTCGCCGCAGCCAACTTAGCTAGCCGCGCTTTTGTGCCCGAAGAGACTTTGTAGCGCGACTTAAATGGCTGTGATGCCGACGTAGCAGGAAGAGCAGCGCCATGAACACGTTGAATCATTCCCTCTGCAGAAAGCTCTCGGAAATCGCGACGCGCGGAGTCCTCCGAAATGTCGAAATGGGAAGACAACTGCGCGGTGGTAAGTCGACCTGTTTCTTGCAAGGCCTTCAGGATGAAGCTCCGCCGTTCGTCTGGACTCGCAGTTGCTTGCATTGACATCCCCTTCTCGCAATTGCACTTTTGTGCACGAATCGGAATATACACGCAAGCAGTCTCTTGGTGAACAAAAGTGGAAAACGCATGGAAAACATGGTTGTGTTTAGGGGTGACGTTGTTCTCCCTTGAGGCTCCCCCAAAGAAGTGGTCCGCCCCTATGATTAGGAAACGGAGGACCATAGATGGCGACCAAGAGGCCCAAGCCTGAAGAGATTGTCGTGAAGTTACGGCAGGTTGAAGTCTTGATGGGGCAAGGCATGCCCCGCATAGATGCGATCCGTCAGATCGGCGTTACGGAACAGACCTACTATCGCTGGAAAAAGAAGTACGGCGGAATGGGCACGGAACAGCTTAAAGAACTAAAGCGGCTGCAGAAGGAAAACGAGCGGCTTCGCCGGGCGGTTTCGGACCTGACACTGGACAAATTGATCCTGTCCGAGGCCGCAAAGGGAAACTTCTGAGCCCCTCCCGCCGCCGGGCCTGCATTGATCATGTGCGCAGCCAGATGACGGTTTCCGAGCGTCGCGTTTGCCGCGTTCTGGGCCAGCACCGGTCCACACAGCGGCGACTGCCTCAGGGGCGTGCTGACGAGGAACGCCTGGTCGCCGACATGATCGAGCTGACACGTCAATACGGCCGATACGGCTACCGCCGGGTTGCAGCCCTTCTGCGGGACGCTGGCTGGCAGGTGAATGACAAACGTGTCGAACGTCTATGGCGGCGGGAGGGGCTGAAGGTTCCAATGAAGCAGCCCAGGAGGGGACGGCTCTGGCTCAACGACGGATCCTGTGTCCGGCTGCGTCCCGCATATCGCAACCATGTCTGGTCGTACGACTTTGTGCATCACCGAACGGATGATGGCAGGGCTTTCAGAACATTGAACATTCTGGACGAGTATAGCCGGGAATGCCTTGCGATCCGAGTGAAGCGGAAGCTGAATGCAAACGAGGTCATCGATGCACTGACGGATCTGTTTATCCTACGTGGCGTGCCAGCATACATTCGGTCGGACAATGGCCCTGAGTTCATTGCTGAGGCCGTCAGAGGCTGGATCAAAGCCGTCGGGGCCAAGACCGCATACATTGAGCCTGGATCACCCTGGGAGAACGGATACTGCGAGAGCTTCAATGGGCGGATGCGGGATGAATTGCTGAACGGTGAAATCTTCTATTCGCTACGCGAGGCCCAGATCATTATCGAAAGCTGGAGAAAACACTACAACACTAAACGGCCCCACAGTGCTCTGGGCTACCGCCCACCTGCGCCAGAGGCCATCGTCCTGATGGACCAAAGGCCAACCATGCACTAACTTTCAATTTGGACCACCCAAGTGGGGCTACTCAGTAAAAACGGTCGCATAATCTATGTTGGCGCGGAAAATATGTTCCCGTCCGTCGATGTCATCAAGGGAAAATTCGTCTCTCCTGGATACGTAGATATTCACGTACATGGCGGAGCAAATGCTGATTACATGGACGGCAACAGAAATGCCGTGCTCGAGAGTAACAGATGTCATGCGCGTCACGGGACAACGACCGTGTTTCCAACGACTACCACCGGCACCAGCGAAGAACTGGATGCAATGATCTCTGCCTGTGAGGATGCTCAAAACGCTTGGCAAACAAGCGACGGTGCAAGAATAGCGGGAGTCCATTTCTATGGCCCCTATTTTGCCGAAGACAAAGTAGGGGTTCATTCTGTCGACGGCCGGCGCGATCCCGTTCAGGAAGAATATGAATATTTCCTCAGAAAGAACATCGTTCGTATTGCAACCTGTGCTGCGGAGCTGCCCGGAGCGTTGGATTTCTACCGATTTGCTCAAAGAGCTGGTTGCTTTATCACATGCGGACACTCGAACGCGCACTGGGGCGAACTTGAGCTGGGGTTCGCTGAGGGAATACGCCATGTGGATCATTTCTGGTGCGCCATGAGTTCAGTGTCTTCTTTGCGAGGACGCTTTGGAACACCGATGCGTGCAGGAATGGAACAGTTTGTCCTTCACAACGAGGAAATGAGCACCGAAATTATTGCGGATGGCTTTCATCTCTCAGTAGAGTTGCTGCAATTCGCATATGACATGATTGGCCACCACAGGCTCTGCCTAGTGACGGATGCCAATCGCGCGCTCGATTGCCCGCCGGGAGAGTACCGTTTTGGACCGATTGAGACTGGAACCATAGTAATAAGCGACGGTGAAACCGTACGCGACCCAAAGGGCGGTCTCGCCAGTTCGATGCATGGTATGGATCATATGGTCAAAACGATGGCCAGCGCCACCAACGCACCTCTTCATTCAGTGATCAAGATGGCTAGCCTTACCCCGGCTCAACTTGTGGGCACTGCTTCAAACTATGGAAGTCTCGAGGTGGGAAAAGTTGCGGATGTAATACTACTTTCAGAAACTCTAGAGGTCGAAGATGTGTTTTTGGGGGGAGAGAAGTTTAGCGTCCGACGGGGCAGTTGCGGATAGGCGCAAAAACCTGCGTTAAGAATCTTAGGGACTCCAAAGTCGGATCTCGTTTTCCACTGTCGGCAAGGGTAAAAAATGGCATTGCTGACCTTCGCCGCACGGCGAATAAACTCACACAAGGCGTAATAAAGAGAACTTTTGCTGCAACGGTCCCAAACAAAGCCCGTTTGTGTGCATATCAAGTGGGCTTAGCGATTGTCGACTTTTGAAACTGCAACTTGTAAGCTCCATCCGTGATGAGAGGATATGCCAATGACTTTTGAAACTTACATGACTTTCGTGCTGGCAAGTTCCGCCCTTATGGTTGTCCCGGGTCCGGCAATGCTTTTCATGATCGGACTCGCGCTAAATGATGGCCTTTATAGAGCATTTCTAGCTTTGCCCGGCTTAGCGCTCGGATTGGTGGCATCGATCTCAGTATCACTTCTTGGTGCAGGTGCTATCCTTCTGGCCTCAGCACAACTCTTCACTGCATTGAAACTGACAGGAGCAGCATACCTGATCTATTTGGGCATACGTCTTTGGGTGTCAAATCCCGGTGGAACAACGGAAGCCAAGGAACGCCGTTCTGGGAAGAAAAGCCTGTTCTGGCCAGCTTTTTTGGTGGCTGTGCTTAATCCCAAGGCGCTGATCTTTTACATTGCGTTCCTACCTCAGTTTGTCGATGCGAAAACGGCAGCATTGCCCCAGTTTCTGGTATTGGGTGCTACGTTTTGCTTCATCGCAATACTTGCAGCAGTCATAAGTGCTTTTGCTGGAAGCGGTCTTCGGAAAGGGGCCAAAGACACACCGATTCTAGGTGTCCTGAACAAGTGCGGGGCTGGAGCAATGGTCGCATCTGGCATTATTACGGCTTCATCTGCGCGGAATTAAATCAGCTATCCAACCTTCTGTTCGTCGCGCCGTAGCTATCCAATCAATTCTAAGGCCAACATTCATCACGAGCGCAGCATTTGTGACTTTGTCCAACGATTGTCGCCGCTGCAGCTTACGCTGACAGCAGCCACAAACCCGGTGTCCAGCGTTCCAGTGTCATGGATAATCCCAACCCAAACTGGATGATGTGGATGACTCGCGCTCCAAACGACAATGCCGACAAATAAGGACCGCAAATATCAACAGAAAACGCTTGGAATGCAGAAGCCATCTACAGGCGACATTCAAGACGGGTACAACTACCACCTAACAACAGATATTGGTAACCGTATCTCCATCCCGGTCGATGCATCGGTCTTTTTCTAGGTCAGCGATGCGCGGAAAACGTTTTTCAAAGTATGAGAAGCTTCCGGAAATTAGACACTAGAACCAATCCTGAGACATGCAGTTTCGAACCTGATTCAAAACAGTGGCACCGATGCGAAAAGATGATGAAACGAGTTCAAGGTTGGAAGTCCACCTCCCTAATACGTTCTCAATTGGACAAGTACATAGATATCTCTTCGAACGGAAGTCCTTCTTTGTCAGTTGACCTGCGATCAGTTTCTACAAACCCCAATCTCTTGTAGAATTCACAGGTGCGCGTATTGAGAGCATAGACGTCCAAGTTCAAGCCGCCCTTCAACTCAAGACCGTATGCGATTAACGCTTGGCCGACTCCCTTGCCCTGTGCTTCGGGAGAAACAAATATGCCGCCAACGAAGTTATTCATCAGGCCCATGAATCCAACGGGAGCCCCGTCAATGCATGCCACCCATGTTTCTGCTTGGGGTAGATATAGTTTCGAAATTAAAGACCGCTGTTCTTGAAGTTTGCCTTCCCCCAGAAAGTGATGGGCTACCCTCGAAGCTGAATACCAAATGTCGGTCAACACGGCGTTGTCTTCTGTGTCATAAGGGCGGATCGTGAGCGAACCATTCGTCATGATAGTTTCCAAAGTTGATGCCTTTCTTTGCACATAGAGGTAATTTCAGCCGTCGATAAAGCGGTTGAAGCCTCGAAGAATTGAATTGCTATCCGCTTATTGGGCAGTTTCCACCAGCAGAAGCCGAGAAACCGCTACCCCATGCAAGATCTAAATCCTATGGCAAAATAACTCAACCCAAACAGCCTCCGATAATCCCGGGGCGGTTCAAAGCGCATTCCTCAATGAGTTTGTCTATGAGGTGCTCAACACGTTTCGTTCTAAGTGATTTGGGACTAACAAGCGCAATAACGTCAGCGCTTGAAAGCGTGTAGTCTTCCATGACAAGCCTCAGTTTATTTTCCCTTAGTTCCCTTGTAATGCTCCATTCTGAGCGCATTACAATTCCCAGCCCCTGGCAGGCCCAAGCCTTGACCACCTCACCATCGTTGCTGGCAAAGGCCGGGCGAATTCGGATCGAGTGGCGAGAGCCCTTTTGGTCCTTGAAGCTCCACATTGTAACATCAGCCTGATCCTCGCGTATTACACCGCAAGCATGCTTGAGAAGCTCTTGAGGGTGACGTGGTTCTCCATGCGCTTTGAGGTAATCCGGTGTTGCACAAAGGAACCTCTTATTGGCTGTGAGTTTTCGTTGCACTAATGAAGAATCAGCGAGCTGGCCGATGTGGATGATTATATCCCAATTGTCGGATGCAGCAGCGCCGTAGGGGTCATCGCTCAACACGAGGTCTGGTGTTATGCTAGGAAACTCCAGGGCAAGTTTTCCGATGATTGGCGCGATGTGGATACGGCCAAAACCAAAGGGGGCGATGATACGAAGGGGGCCAGCTACGTCCCCGCGTAAACCCACAAGTTCATCGTTTAGGCGTGACAGATCAGTAAGAACCGTCTTGGCACGGCGAACAAGCCTGTCCCCTTCTGCAGTCAATACGACTGGGCCGCGACCCCTTTCAACCAAACGTAGACCGAGCCGAGCTTCGATCTGCGCCAAGCGTTGCGAAACTGCAGACGGCGTCACTTCTAATTCACGTGCCGCCGCAGCCAGTGATGGTGCCGCGGCCAAAGTTGTGAAGAACTTTAGATCGGGTGTTTCAAGCATTAAGTTCAACTTAATGCAAGATGCAGTTCATGTTAATAGAGGCTGACGAAAATTTCCGCTAAAAGTCTGACATTACGTAAAGGAGGCGCAATGTCATTCGCTGAAACCCAACTCAAGAATTTACAGACCCCTGCACTCGTTCTTGATGAAACCAAGATGATGCGGAACATCCAACGCCTTGCCAAACAGGTGGACGGCTTGGGTGTTTCTTTGCGCCCTCATTTAAAAACCGTGAAGTCTACAGAAATCTCGCGCCGTTTACTGACAGATGGTTCTGGTCCGGCCACAGTTTCGACACTCATTGAAGCCGAAGTTTTTGCGGAGGCGGGGGTCAAAGACATCATCTATGCCGTGGGGATCACGCCTCAGAAGCTCGACCGAGTAGCGGCCATTCGCTCTAAGGGCTGTGATCTCGCCGTCGTTCTCGACAGTGTCGCGCAAGCCCACGCCGTCGCAGATGCTTCTGCCCGTCTGGGGTTGGCCATTCCTGCGCTTATCGAGCTGGATTGCGACGGTCACCGTAGCGGGGTTGTTCCCGGAGACCCAGTCTTGCTTGAGATCGGTCGCGTGTTGCATGATGGGGCTTCAGAGCTTCGCGGTGTGCTCACCCATGCGGGTGAAAGCTACGAAATCCAAGGCCGCCATGGTCATGAGATTTTCGCCAAACAAGAACGTGATGCTGCCGTTCAGTCTGCCAATGCATTGCAAGATGCTGGCATGCCTTGCCCCGTCGTGAGCGTCGGATCTACTCCAACTGCACATTCTGCCAGAAAACTGGATGGTGTCACCGAAGTCCGCGCAGGCGTTTATGCGTTTTTCGATCTGGTTCAGGCTGGAATCGGTGTTTGCGATCTTGATGATATCGCACTTTCTGTCCTCACAACTGTTCTTGGTCACCAACACCAAAAAGGTTGGATCATCGTAGATGCAGGTTGGATGGCATTATCGCAAGACCGCGGCACGGCAAACCAACGCATCGATCAAGGCTATGGTGTCGTATGTGATGAAGCCGGACAGATGATCCCGGACTTAATTGTCATTAAAGCAAATCAGGAACATGGAATCATCGCGCGCAGGCCAGGCAGCGAAGGCAAGTTGCCCGCCCTCCCCCTGGGCACCCGACTTCGCATTTTGCCCAACCATGCCTGTGCCATGGCCGCACAATTCACTGAATACAACGTCATTCCCGCAGATCATGAGGCCGACTTATCTGTCTGGCCAAGGTTCGGCGGTTGGTAGGAGAAATAGCCATGCGTTACATCCCCGAAGAGGTTTCGGCTAAGCTCGCGTCCCATGAGATGGCTTATGATGCCGTTAAATCCGCTCTGATAGCCGCGAGCGACAGTGCCACGATTTTTCCTGTGGTTCTGGCACATGGGAGCGAACCCACCAATAGCTATGCTATCAAGTCTTCTGCTGTCGCTGAATTAGCAGGCCTCAAAGTCGGTTCCTATTGGCCTGGCAATGATGCGCTTGGCATACCCCGCCACAACTCGATCATTCTTTTGTTTGATCAAAGCTGCGGACGCATAAGGGCTGCGGTCGAGGCCGGAAAGCTCAACGCCTACCGTACAGCAGCATCCAATGCCGTCGCCGCCAATGCTCTTGCCCGCTCCGATGCCCAGACGCTTGCCGTGTTTGGTGCAGGTCATCAGGCCGAGTACGAGGTGAGAGCTCTTGCCCGTATCCGTGACCTGCAACGAGTTTTGGTGGTTACCAGAAACCCCGAGAAAGGCACGCAGTTCGTCTCTTCTCTCAATGAAGAAGGCATTGCCGCTGAATTGATGGAGGCTG
This sequence comes from Phaeobacter sp. HS011, assembly GCF_018101215.1. Lineage (NCBI taxonomy): Bacteria > Pseudomonadati > Pseudomonadota > Alphaproteobacteria > Rhodobacterales > Roseobacteraceae > Phaeobacter > Phaeobacter sp. HS011. The sequence continues at coordinate 367,062 of NZ_JAGEUF010000003.1, forward strand.
AAGAGGCGTGCCGCGTGGCAGAGATTATCATCACCGTGACGCCAGCAAATGCGCCATTGTTCGACGCTGCATGGGTCCAACCAGGCACACATGTCGCTTCCATGGGATCAGATTCCAAAGGGAAACAAGAATTACCGCCCCAACTCTTTGATCGTGCCCGTTTATTCTGCGATCTGCCCGCTCAATCGAGGCAGATCGGTGAGTTTCAACATGCCAGGGATGCGGCAGAGCTGACGGCGATTGGTGAAGTTCTGTCGGGTTTGAAGACAGGCCGATCCGGCGACGATGACATTACTGTATTCGACAGCTCTGGCCTATCTGTCCAGGACCTTTATGTAGCGCAAACCATCCTTGATCTGCTGGACGCTTAGATGAAGGAACTTCGGATCATTGCCACAGGTGGCACAATCGACAAGGTTCATGACACACGAACCGAGGCTTTGAGCTTTAGGAGCAACAGCGAAAGTCACCTCTCTCAAATGCTGAAGATTGGTCGCTGCTACTTTCCAGTCGTTGAAGTTCTCATGTTGAAGGACAGCCTTGATTTTGACGATGCAGATCGAGAGGCGATCCTTCAGACCGCTTCCAACAGCGCTGAAAACGCTTTGATTATCACGCATGGAACAGGGACAATGGACGTGACAGCCCAGTTTCTGGATGGTCAGATTCCAGACAAAACCGTTGTCTTGACAGGCGCAATGCGACCGTTTTCACTTTCGGCATCAGATGGAGATTTCAATCTCGGCAGCGCGGTTATCGCAGCTCAGCTTCTGGAGTCGGGCGTTTGGGGCGTTATGAATGGTCGCGTTTTCCCGGCGGGTGCGCTGAGGAAAAATACAGCGCTAGGTCGCTTCGACGACTGACCTCATTTCTTAGATGAGATTACCGCTGCCGCTACAAAAAGATCACAGCATCGCGGAGCCGACGGAAAACATTCGGTCAAGTTATGAGCGGGATTTTCGTAACCCCGACACGCATCTATTGAGGTAGTTCCGCATATCTTAAACTGACTCCCATTCGCGCCAGAATGGAGTAATCGTTTCAGTTCATCAACGCTACGCTTGCACCGTACTCAATGAAAGTTCCACTGTCGGCGGACGTTTATTCATATCGCAGTATCCGTAATTCTGGGTTCAGCACTGACCATCGCCGCGTAGCTGACGGGCAACTGCTTCGAGACGGCGAACGGCCGGACCATTCGCCAAGCTAGCCCAGATGTCGATACGCTCAGCGATGCTCAGGGCATATTCAAGTTCGACGCCAAGGTAGCGCACTGTGCTGTCGACCTTTGTGTGACCAAGCAGCAGTTGGACCGCGCGGAGGTTGCCGGTCTTTCGGTAGATTTCCGCTGCCTTTGTCCGACGGAGCGAATGGGTGCCATATCCACTTGGCTCTAACCCAATCGCCGTGACCCAATCACGAACAAGCCGTCCATACTGGCGAGGCGAGATATGTGGGCGGTCATGGAAGCGGCTCGGGAACATAAACCGACACGCGAGCATCTCGGGTGATTTTATCCAGGCCAAGACGGTTTCACGCGTGTTTTCCGTCAGTTCAAACTGGACCGGCCGCTTGATCTTGCTCTGGATCACCGACACGCGTTCACGAACGCGGTCATCTTTGACAAGGTCTGAAACAGCCAGTTTGACCAGATCACAGCCACGCAGCTTGCTGTCGATGGCGACGTTAAACAAGGCCAGATCGCGTAGATAACCCGCCAGTTCGAGCCGCGCTCGGATCGCCCGGACCTGTTTTGGCAACAGGGGCCGCTTCTGACCAATAATGCGTCCTTTGTTCCAGGCTTTGCGCTTTGGGGTGACTGCAGGAAGTTGGACTCTTGGCATGATATGCCCTCAGATCCTCCCTCCATACCCAATCATCAGCACCGCGCTGACAGGACAACCCTACAATCTGAAGGAATGGCAGGTGTCAGAGGCGCACAACGTCGGACGTTGCCGCACAAGCATAGGGCCGCTCTGAGCCCAGTTTGACGGATGCTGCACTGTGAACGAGTGTCCGCTCCTTTGCATTCGACGTCGCCGGAAAACCGCGATATTCAACCCTTATGTTAATCGAAGAAAAAATGCTGGCTGCATTCAGAGGAGAAGACGGTCTCTGCCGATTGAAGCCAGAACGCGGTGGTCCGTATAAGTACGCGGACTATCCGAAACTTCTGGCCGAACTGCATGAATCAGCGAGGCGGCCAAACTTGATGCGGGATGGCACTCTCAAAACCGTATTCACGTGGGACTACTTCGAAGAGTTGTCCGACCGGGTGGATCACGGCATCGTCGCGATGCTGGCGTTCACGAACCTTGTGCCGGTGCTGCCTATCACAAGGACCTGGATGGCATTCCAACATCAAGCCGCCGGATACGCATGCCGCCAAACAACCTTCATCGGCACCGTGATTGAACCCAAACCCGCAATCAAATCGGCATTTCTCGAAGTCGCACGATCCAACTATTACGCCTGCAGAGGTTGGTTCGAAGACGCTGATACCAATCCAAAGCTAACAGAGAGCTACATGGCCACCATCCACGCACTCGGTTTGTCCTGCGGCGAACAAGCGCGCGCGGAGCTCTGTGAGAGCATCTATCCTGTAGACGTAACTGAAACCTCTATGGGCATCTGCTTCGAGGAAGTTGGGGATTTGATCTACCTAACCGAGGATGAGTACGCAAAACCGCTGATCCTGTTTTTGTCGGCGAACTCAGACTGACCTGCGATCAACATCTGAATTATTTCACCAAAATCGACCGATTTTGGCACTCTCGATTTCCCTAAGCAGCCATTCGCGCAGCCGTAGCGAAGGGCCGCAAGGTCCGCACACCCGACATTCAGCATATACGGCCCCCGAAGGTCTCTCGCGAAACTCGGCTTGAAATAGCCGCGCCATCACAAAGGGGACTTGCACCTCCACAGCCCACCGGCCCGCCCCTCTGACCGCTACCGCGCGGCGGCGGTCTTCGATGTGCCGACCAGCTTGATCGAGCGGCGCCAGAACCGGATCATCAGGAACACCCCCGCCGCCGTCAGACCCAGCACCAGCCCCAGCCAGACCCCAAGCCCGCCCATCTCGAAGGTAAAGCCGAGGAGATAAGAGGCCGGGATCCCAACCGCCCAATAGCTGAGCGCCGCAATCACCATCGGCACGCCGGTATCCTGCACTCCGCGCAGTAACCCCAGCGCGATCACCTGCATCCCGTCCATCAGCTGAAACAACGCCGCCGCCGCCAACAGCACGCTGCCGATCAGCACGATTTCGGCCCGGTCCGGGTCATCCGGCGACAGGAACAGCGAAATCAGCGCCTCAGGCACCGCCAAAAACAGGATCATCCCCAGCACCGACAGCCCCAGCGACATCGCCATCACCACCCGCGCGCCCCGCGCCATGTGGTCCCGGTCGCCGCGGCCAAAGGCATTGCCCGCCCGGATTGTCGCCGCATTGGACAGCCCCAGATGCATCATGAACGCCAGCCCGCCCAGCGACAGCGCAATGCCATGCGCGCCCAGCGCCACGGTGCCAAGCCAGCCCATCATCATCGCAGAGGCGGCAAACAGGCTGGTCTCGCTCAGGTTGGTCAGACCAATTGGCAGCCCCAGACGCAGCACCCGGCTCAGCATCTCCCAGTCGGGACGCTGGAAATTCTTCAACAGCTCATGCTCGGGCAGCGCCTTCAGCGCGTAGAATAGTACGAAGATACAGGCAAAAACATTGGTCGCCAGCGAGGCCAGCGCCGCCCCGGTCACCCCCAGTTCCGGCGCCCCCCAATTGCCAAAGATCAGCGCGTAATTGATCAGCGCGTTCAGCATCGCCGCCAGAACGGATACCCAAAGCACGATCTGCGTCCGCTCCAGCGCCGCAAGATAGCTCTTCAGCACCATATAGAGCAGTGCCGGAAACAGCGCCCAGCCCGCAATCCGCAGATACTCCGCCGCGCCATGGGCCACCTCCGCCTCCTGCCCCAGCAGCAGCAGGATCGGCTCCGACCACCACAACAGCGGCATCACCAACAGGCCATAGGCCAGCGACAGCCACAGCGCCATGCGGGTGCTTCGGCGGATCTGGCGTTCCTCACCGGCGCCTGCGGCAGCGGCCACCATTGGCATCACCGCAAAGGCGAAGCCGGAGCCCAGCAGAAAGATCGTGAAGAAATAGGTCGACCCCAGCGTCACCGCCGCCAACGCCTCCACCCCGTACCACCCGAGCATCACCGTATCGGTCAGGCCGATGGCAAACTGCGCCACATGGCCGCCGATCAACGGCAGCCCCAACACCGCGATCGCGCGGCTGTGGCCAAGGAGGGTATTCGGGGCGGGCGGGGGTATTCTCTGTGTCATACCCCAGCCTTAGGCATCGACCGGCACAACGGCAAGCCTGATCTTACCGCTGGTTGTTGTCGCCCCCTCGCTCTCAGCCGGTCCGGGATTGCAGGTTTTCCAATGCGCGCGCACTGCAGCACCTGTGTTAGGCTTCTCTCAAAGCCAGCCCACCACGAGGAGCCTTCGCATGTCCGATATCACACGCCAGCTGATCCCCGACGCACGGGCCTTTCTCACAGAGCTGTCAGAGACCAACACACGGGAGTGGTTCCAGTCCCAAAAGGCGCGCTACGAGGCGGAGTTGCGCCACCCGGCTGAGGCGCTTTTGCAAGAGGTCGCGGACTATCTGCGCCCGCATCATCCCGGCCTTCAGGGCAAGATCTTCCGCCCCCAGCGCGATCTGCGCTTTTCCAAGGACAAAACCCCATATCACACCCATCTGCATCTGCTCTGGCAGCTGCCACAGCATCCCGGGTGCGGGGTGTTCTTTGGCATTGATCCCGATGGCGCACGCATAGGTGGGGGCATCATGGCGCTGAAAGGCGCCACGCTCAGCCGCTGGCGCGATACGGTTGCGGGGCAGCCGCTGACGCGGGCCTATCCCACCGCCGGGCTGGCGCAGGTCGCCGGGCATCCCAACCCACGCGACAGTGGCTTTGCCGATGAGCTGGCGGCCCTGATGGATATCCTCGCGCTCAAGGGGTTTCAGCCCAAGGCACCGGAGTTGAAACGCGTGCCCGCTCCGCATGGGCAGAGCCATCCCCATGCCGATCTGCTGCGGCGCAAGTCACTGACGCTCTGGCGCGCGGTTGATCCCGTGCCCCCGCCCGATCCCGTGGCAGCAGTCTGCAGCGCCGCCCTTGTGCTGGCGCCGCTGTTTACGCTGCTGCAGCCGATCCTTGCCGATCCTGTTGCGGCCTAGCCCGATCTGACGCGGTGCATGCCCGCCGACCAGACGCAATCAGCTGTGACCCCAGTCCTCCGGGTTCTCGCTGTTGTTGGGGCTGAGCCCCAGCACGTCGCCTCTGGTCGAACAGCCCAGCCCCAGCACCGTGCGGTTGGCGTAGGAAAAATAAGCAGTGACCTGATTGATCTCCAGAATCTGCCCGTCATCCAGTCCCGCCGCGCGCAGGGCGTTGATATCCGCTTCAATCACAGCTGCAGGCGCCTCGGTCAGTTTGCGCGCATAGACCATGCCTGCCCGCTCTGCGCTCTCCAGCGGCGCCAGCTGCGGGTTGCGCGCCTCAATCGCGGCGCGAATGGCCTCCCCACGTGGCGCGTCCCGCAACAGCCGCTGCAGCCCGGCAAAGTGATGCTCAACGCAGTAGGCGCAGTCATTCAGCGACGACACCCAGACGCCCAGCACCTCCAGATACCATTTCGGCAGGCTGTTGCCGCTGTGATGCAGAACCGCCTTATAAAGCGCCATATGCCCTTCCATCGACTGCGGGCGCAGGCTGTGCATCATCATGATGTTATCGACATTGCCGCCCGGTCCGGTCACCCGGTCGTACAGCGTCTTCAGCTTGCCCGTTGCTGCGTCAAACGGAATGGTCTTGATCCAGGCCATGAGGCTCTCCCTGATTGTCTGGCGCGCAGAGTTGCGGCTGCCCTGCGCGATGGAAGCAAAAAACCAGTGATCCCCCCGCCGATGTCTCTGGCGGCTGAACCCTAGACCCGCGCGGCCTCCCGTGCGACTGCGGCAATGGCAGCATCCACATCCGCCGCGCGGCTGCGGTGGTTGGTGATGGCCGCGCGCAGCATCACCCGCCCGTCCATCCGCGTGGTGGAGAACACCGCCTCGCCGCTTTCCTGCAGGGTCTGGGCAATATCCGCGTTCACCTGCGACTGTGCCGCCACCGGCAAATCGCTGCGCGCCGTAAAGACGCAGATATTGGACACCACAGGCGCGCCAAGCGCCATCAGCGGCTGCGCCTCGACTGCGGCGGCCATCGCTGCCGTCAACTCGCAATTGCCAGTGATCGCTTGCGCAAACGCCGCCTCGCCATAGGTCTCCAGCGCGGTCCAGACCTTCAGCGCACGATTGCCACGGCTGAGGTCAATGCCGTAGTCGCAGAACCACGGCTCACCGCCTGCCAGCCCGCGCTCCGCCCCTTCCAGATAGGATGGCCGCGCTGCAAAGGCCGCCCTATGTTCGTCCTCATTGCGCAGCAGCGCCATGCCGCAGTCATAGCCGACATACATCCATTTGTGGAAATCCAGCGCAATACTGTCGGCCCGCCCAATCCCGTCGGACAAGGACCGCCAAGGCGCGTGCGCAATCCGCGTCCAGGCACCGAAAGCCCCGTCCACATGCAGCCACAGCCCCAGATCCGCCGCCGCATCGGCCAGCGCGTTCAGATCATCAAACAGCCCCAGATCCACCGACCCCGCCGTGCCCACCGCCAAAAACGGCAGCGCCCCTGCGGCCTTGTCCTCTGCCACCATCCGGGCCAGGGCCGCACAGTCCATCTGGCCATCAACCAAAGGCACCTTACGCAGATTGTCCGAGCCGATGCCCAGCAGCTCTACCGCCTTCAGCGTTGCATTGTGCACGCCCGCACCGGCATAGGCCGTCAGCCGCAAAGCCCCCTGCCCCTCTTTGCGCAGATCCGGCAGCACCCGCAGCCGCGCCGCCTGAAAGGCAATCACCGTCGCCTGTGAGGTGCCGGTCACCAGAATGCCGCTGGCCCCCTCCGGCATCCCCATTTTGCGGCGGGTCCAGTCCACCACAGCGCGCTCCATATAGTTCGCGCCATGATCGCGCCCGCCCATATTGGCATTGACCGCCGCCGTCGCCAGCGAACTGATCAGATCCGTGGCCAGCCCCGAGCCCTGCACCCAGCCCCAGAACCGCGGATGAATATTGCCGCCGTGATAGGGCAGCACATCTGCGATGATCCGGTCCACTGTCTGCTGCGGCCCCTGCGCCTCGGCCCTGATGGCATAACGCGCGTCAATGTCGTCGGGCACGGGCTGCCAAGGGCGTTCCGCCGCCTGTTGCATCTGATCCAGCGCCGCCTCCAGCATCCGCTGCGCCACCGCCCGAAACGCCGTCCAATCCTGCGTTTTGATCCCAGTCTCAGCCACCTGCGTTCTCCTCCTGCCTGCCTCTGGCCTGAGGTGTAGCCCGCAAGCCCCGGCACCGCACGGAGAATATCGCCGCAGGCTGAATACGGGAACTTATCATCGAAGGGCTGGTCACTCGGCGCCCTGCCGCGGCAGGGCCGCCTTATCCACAGCCCCTTGCGTGCCTCTTCCACCCGGCCCCAACACCTGCCATAATAGCCTTAACCAAAACCAAGCAAGAGCAGCCCCGCATATGGCCGACGACCTCCTCAGCACGCCTGCATCCGACACCTATGACGCCTCCTCAATTGAGGTCCTGGAAGGCCTCGAACCGGTCCGCCAGCGCCCCGGTATGTATATCGGCGGCACGGATGAGCGCGCGCTGCACCATATGGTCGCCGAAATCCTCGACAACTCCATGGATGAGGCGGTCGCCGGCCACGCCAACCGGATCGAGGTGACGCTGCACGCCGATTACGCCGTCACCATCTCCGACAATGGCCGCGGCATCCCGATCGACCCGCACCCCAAGTTCCCGGACAAATCCGCGCTTGAGGTGATCCTCTGCACCCTGCACGCGGGCGGCAAATTCTCCGGCAAGGCCTATCAGACCTCCGGCGGTCTGCACGGCGTCGGCTCCTCCGTGGTGAACGCGCTGTCAGATTCCATGGTGGTGCAGGTCGCCAAGAACAAAGAGCTGTTCGAACAGCGTTTCTCGCGCGGCATCCCCCAGGGTCCGGTGGAAAAAATCGGCGCCGCCCCGAACAAGCGCGGCACCTTCGTGACTTTCCACGCGGATGAGCAGATCTTCGGCTCCCACCGCTTCAAGCCCAAGCGCCTGTTTACCCTCGTGCGTTCCAAGGCCTATCTGTTCTCCGGCGTCGAAATCCGGTGGAAATCGGAAATCGACGACAATGAGACCCCGACCGAGGCCACCTTCCACTTCCCCGGCGGCCTTAAGGATTATCTGACCGAGGTGCTCGGCAAATCCTCTGTCTACGCCGACCAGCCCTTTGCCGGTAAGGTTGAGTTCCGCGAGAAATTCAACGCGCCGGGCTATGTCGAATGGGCGATCAACTGGACCCCGTCGCGCGATGGCTTCACCCAGTCCTATTGTAACACCGTCCCCACGCCGGAGGGCGGCACCCATGTTGCCGGTTTCTGGTCCGCCATCCTCAAGGGGATCAAGGCCTACGGCGAGCTGGTCGGCAACAAGAAGGCAGGCCAGATCACCCGCGACGACCTGATGGCGGGCGGTTGCGCGCTGGTCTCCTGCTTTATCGCCGACCCGGCTTTTGTGGGCCAGACCAAGGACCGCCTGTCGACCGAAATCGCCGCCAAAATGGTCGAAAACTCGGTCCGCGACCATTTCGATAACTGGCTGGCCGCCGACACCAAATCGGCCGGCGCCATCCTCGACTTTCTTGTGCTGCGGGCTGAGGAACGCCTGCGCCGCAAGCAGGAGAAAGAGACCCAGCGCAAATCGGCCACCAAAAAGCTGCGCCTGCCCGGCAAGCTGACCGACTGCACGTCAAAAGACCGCGTCGGCACCGAATTGTTCATCGTCGAGGGCGACTCCGCCGGCGGCTCCGGCAAGGGGGCGCGCAACCGGGTCAATCAGGCGCTGTTGCCGCTCAAGGGTAAGATCCTGAACGTGCTGGGGGCCGCCTCCAACAAGATCGGCACCAACGCCGAAATCCGCGACCTCTGCGAGGCGCTTGGCGTCGGCACCGGCACCAAGTTCAACCTCGACGATCTGCGCTATGACAAGATCATCATCATGACCGATGCGGACGTCGACGGCGCCCATATCGCCTCGTTGCTGATGACCTTCTTCTTCACGCAGATGCGGCCCCTGATTGACGGCGGCCACCTCTATCTGGCCTGCCCGCCGCTGTTCCGCCTGACCCAAGGTGCGCGCCGCGTCTACTGCCTCGACGAGGCCGAGCGTGACCTCTGGCTGGAAAAGGGTCTGGGCGGCAAAGGCAAGATTGACGTGAGCCGCTTCAAGGGTCTTGGCGAAATGGACGCCAAGGATCTGAAAGAGACCACAATGGACCCCACCACCCGCAAGCTGATCCGCGTCACCATTGACGAGGACGAACCGGGCGAGACCAGCGAGCTGGTCGAACAGCTGATGGGCAAGAAACCCGAGCTTCGCTACCAGTATATTCAGGAGAACGCGAAGTTCGTGGAGGAGCTGGATGTTTGAGGGATTCTCCCCTCAAACATTAATCTCGCTACAGATCAAATCCACCCAATTTTCATTGTACGTATATACTTTGAATGTGGGGTTATAGTAACAATAGTCTAGATTCGTTTCTTCTGGATTATCGGCATCACCATTCGGCCTGACTTGGTGCTTCTTCCATTGCTGGGTGTGTTTGTGAGACGTAAACACTTTCCCCGTCTTTTCTTCAACTAGAGCCACAACTTCCATTGGTTTGAAAGGATGGGTAACTGCCGACGGTTTATGCTTGACCAGAACATTGGAAATGTCCACGCCTTCCGCTGAGGAAGGTGCAATAAACTTGTAGACAGCCTCCGACTTGGAGCTCGCGACCGTCATATATATAACCGAAAAACGAAACTCCAAATCGTTCTTTTCCGCCTCGGTCATTCCACTTAGGATTTCCGCGTTTACGGAATCGATTGCAGGGGGGAGTCCTGTATTGGCCATTTCGGTTGCCTGACCGATATTCAAGCCAGAGAATTGCAGCGAAAGAGACATTTCTCTGGCTAATGCAAGGTCTTCTCCAAAGATTTTGGTCAACCAAGTATCGTAGTTGGTACAACACGCTTGGAATATTCCAAACCAACTTGGGTCTTCCCCTCCTAACACTCTGTGTTCTACCTGATCTCTGAGTGCAATCATCGCCCTGAGATTGTTTTTAACTCCCTCAGGGAAAGGGCATTCATTCATCCTAATAAAATCTGCCAACGATATAGCCTTACCATTCCCCCTTTCAGTCGGAAGATCATTTTTCTCTGCGAATTCAAGCGCCAGATACGTCCACGCGACAATAGTCAACATCGAAAAATTCTCTGCCCGAAAACGGAGCGACGGGTTGTTGAATACCGAAACCGCTAACTTCATTGCCTCTCTTGATTTAACGAGACGTTCATCGACGTACGGGCTTAGACCTGTTTGAAGGTCGAAAGACTTCTTGAAATGTAGATAGTCATCAAGTTGCTCTTCTGTCGCGGCTGTTTGTTTATCGTCTGATTTCACATCAGATATTCGCCCAGGATTTACTGTCGCAGGGCGACATTGATTAATAAATGCTAGAATATCTTGATTGCGCCACTTCTTTTCAAACAACAGCTTTACAATTTTTTTCTCAAGTCTGTTAAGGCCACCCGTTGCGCCGTGCTGAATTGAAACCATATCCGAATACCCTAGGGTGTTAATCTCGCCAAACACTCAACCCAATACACACTGATCGGTCAAGCCTCTTGCAAACCAGCCAACTTGCTCAACCCTTTACTTCGCCGCACCCCAAGGCCCGCGCCTGACCTTGGGGAGGCGTGAAGCGCCTCTGGCATGACGGGAAGGTCAGGCGCGGGCCGTGCCGCTGGGCGCCACGTCCCAGGTGGCATTCTGCCAACGCCGCTCCATGATTTGCACGGTTAGGTGCGAAGGGCTCCACCCGCCCACGCCTCAAACAGTCCCCCCGTTGCGCCAGCCCCCGGACCACCGCACGCCGCCCCCACCTTCGCTTAAACCCGATCTGCCAGACTGATCCGGTCGCGACATCCGGGGCGGTCTGACACCCTGCCTCACCACCTGGAGATCGGACGCCACGGCCACCAACCGAGGCGGTTCGCAGATATCTCGCGAAGATGGGCAACCCCCATCCCACCCTCCGCCTTTGGCCCCAGTGGACACATTGGGCCCTTGGCGGCGCCGCCTGCTCTTTGCTGCCCACAGCAACCAGCCGCTCCCACCACGCGGGTGACATCACAATCAGGACATCCCCCGCCGCGCCTCTGGGCATCACCGGCCGCGCGGTGATAGCGCTTGCCTGCAAGGCGCTGGTCTTTCTACACTTCCCCAGAGCCAGCCCACCCCGGACCCACCCGCAGGAGCCGCCGCCATGATGACCATTGCCGACAATCAGCTGCTGCTGATCCTCCTGTGTTTCGGCGCAGGCAGCCTCGGCACCGCGCTGCTGTTTCGCCATCCAGCAGGACACCGGGTCTGGCGGCTGGCGGATCTGGGCTGGGTGGTTCTGGGCGGTATCGGCGCGCTGGTCGCTGTGCTGGCGGGCATCTACAAGGCCGACACCGGGCGGCTGGAACGGCAGATCGACATCGCCTATGCCGCCACCGCCTCTTTTGACCGCGACGCCGCGCGCTTTCGCCTGCGGTTCTGCGATCCGGCCTATGACAGCGATATCGCAACCCTATGTGATAAGATCGAGTTTCTCTCCGCCTCCACCGCGGGCAATGCCGAACTGCCGCTGTTCATCGCTGTGACTGATCAGGTGACCCCGCTGCAGGGGCTGCAGCTGATCTTTGGCCGCGCCGAAAACACCAGCGAGATGATGGAGATGGCCGCCAAGGCGGATGCGTTCGATCCCGCCGCCTTCACCGTTTTTACCGCGCTGGATGCTTCGACCAAGGATGCCGTCGACAGCCTGCGCCGCAAGGTACCGACCATTGCCGGCGATTTTCTGATCCTGGCCCGCGCCTATGATGCGCTGATTGAGCAGATCACCCAGCTCAAGAGCGAATGGGAATATCTTCAGGATAATGCTCATATTCTGGTCCTGCAGATCCTCGCGCTCTGCATGGTGGCCTTTGCCGCGCCGTTCCGGCTGGGCAAATCGGTGGTGGATCTGCGCTAAGTCCTGGCCTTATCAAAAACTGCCTAACTGGCCATTTCGACAAGGTCACATTACCCGTTAGGCTAACCGCAACAGACCTGTCCTGATTTGCGAGCCCAGCCATGCGCGATAACGCCCCTGCCGATAGCCCGACCCCCCAGCTGCCCAGCGTCTGCCCGCTGGATTGCCCCGACACCTGCAGCCTCAGCGTCAGTGTCACGGATGGTGAGATCACCGCCGTGCGCGGATCACGCGCCAACCCGCTGACCGATGCTGTGATCTGCAACAAGGTGGTGCGCAGTTTTGCAGGCTTTGTGCATGGTCCCAACCGGCTGACCCAGCCGCTGCGCCGCAGTGGCCCGCGCGGCAGCGGCAGCTATGAGCCGATCAGCTGGGAGGAGGCGCTGGACCTGATCCACGCCGGGTTTACGCGCGCAATCACCGCCCACGGCCCGCAATCGGTGCTGCCCTTCAACTACGCAGGCCCCCATGGCGAACTGGCCGGCGGGTCGATGGACCGGCGGTTTTTCTACCACATGGGCGCAACCCGGCTGAACCGGGGGCCGCTCTGCGGCGGAGTGCGCGGCGGCGCCTATGAGAGCCTGTTCGGTGCCGCCCCCGGCATGCCGCCACAACAGGTGCTGCATTCCGATCTGGTGCTGGTCTGGGGCAACAATGTCACCGTCTCCAACCTGCATATGGCGCCACTGCTGAAGGACGCCCGCGCCAAGGGCGCACGGCTGGTGGTGATCGACCCCAAACGCACCAAGATCGCCGAACAATGCGACCTGCATCTGCAACCGGTGCCGGGCACCGATGTGGTGCTGGCGATGGCACTGGCGGCTGAGCTGGAGCGGCGCGGCACGTTGGACCATGAGTTTATCGCCCAATGGACCACGGGATCCGAACAATACCTGGAGGCCGCCCGCAGCTATACCCCCTATCAGGTGGCCGAGGTCTGCGGCATCCCGCTGGCGCAGTTCCACCAGCTCGCCGATTGGATCACGCAGGCCCGCTGCATGTCCACCTCGCTTGGAAACGGGATCGAACGCGGACGCTCCGGCGGCTCCGGCCTGCGTGCGGCTATGGCGCTACAGGCGCTGACCGGTCATCACGGGCGGCTGGGTGCCGGGGTGCTGGCCAAACCCGGCCTTGCGGCTCCGAAAACGCCAGACCGCTTACAGGCCAGTCACCTGATTGACCCAGACACCCGTATCTTCAACATCGTTGATGTGGCGCGCAAACTGTTGGACCAGAACATGCGCATCCCGGTGAAGGCGGTGATGATCTACAACCACAACCCCATCGCCACCCACCCCGATCAGGCCCGCCTGATCGAGGCGCTCAGTCAGGAAGAGGTCTTTATCGCGGGCTGCGATGTGGCGATGACCGATTCCATGCGGATGTGCGATGTGATCCTGCCTGCCGCCAGCCATTTTGAATATGACGATGTCTATGGTGCCTATGGCCAGAACTTCATCCAGCGTGCCGCCCCGGTGATCCCACTGGTGGGCGACAGCCTGCCCAATACCGAGATTTTCCGCCGTCTGGCAGCGCGATTTGGCTATGATGATCCGATGTTTCAGGCCAGCGATGCGGAACTGATGGATCAGGCGCTGGACGGCAATCATCCGCAGCTTCAGGGCCACCGCCCCAGTGAGATCCCGCTGGACCGGGCGCTGGAAATCACCGCCGCCGAGGGCACGGCATCGATCCTCTGTGATACGATTGCGCCGGCGACCAGATCGGGCAAGATTGAGCTGTTCAGCGAGGACTACGAGACCCGCTACGGCTTTGGCGTGCCGCGCTATGATCCGGTGCCGCGCAGCGCCCCCTTTGTGCTGATCACGCCGTCTTCGGCAAAACGCACCAATGCCACCTTTGGTGATCAGCCACCCTCAGATGGGGCCGAACTGGTCGAAATGCACCCAAAAGATGCCGCCAGTCGCAACCTCACCGACGGCGCATTGCTGGAGGTGTTCAACGCCCAAGCCACCGTCACCCTGCGGCTGAAAATCAGCGATGCCACCCGTCCCGGCGTGCTCTACAGCCCCAAGGGCACCTGGCGCGCCAGCAGTGCCACGGGCCTGACCGTGAATGCGCTGATCCCCGCCGATATCCGCACCGATACCGAGGATGGCGCCTGCTATAACGAGACCTTCGTGGACCTGCGCCCCGCCGCCAGCTGATCGGCGGTCAAAGCCCGCGAAACGGGTTCCCACCCCGGCGCAACTTGTCCTAGGGTGGGGCCATGATCGCGCGTCTCGGCCTCCTCATCACCTGTCTTGCCCTGCTGTCCTGCGGACGCCCACTGTCCGAAGGCGAACAGCAGTTTCTGACCCGCATCCACGGACCGGAACTGGATATGGATCGCCTGCGCATCGTCAAAGGCGCGCCGCTCTCTCAGGTCACATTTCGCCGCAAGCCACGCCCCCGCGTAACCTGCCGCGAACGTATCCTGCCGCCGGTAAAGGAGGAAATTGTCACCTCCTCCCCTGCAGCATTGGCGCTGTTCAACCGCATCTTTTTCGTGCGCGACTGGTATATCGACGATTACATGCCCGCCTATCCCGAGCGGCTCTATCTGGTAGAGGCGATGCTGTTGGCCCATGAGGCGACCCATGTCTGGCAATGGCAGCAACGCGCCAAGACCGGCTATCACCCGCTGCGCGCCGCCGCCGAACACCGCGCGACGGATGATCCCTATCTGTTTGATCTGAAAGGCTACGACCGCTTTATCGACTTTGCCTATGAACAGCAGGGCGCAATTGTCGAAGAATACGTCTGCTGCCGTGCGCTGGATCCAACCGGCGCGCGCACCAAGCGGCTGCATGGAATGCTGAAGGGCGCAATGCCCGTCTCCGACCTGCCACAAAGCCGCGAGAGCGATGTCTACCTGCCGTGGAAAGATGTCGATGTGACGGGTATCTGCGCCTGAGCCGCGCCAGTCACATCCCGGCGTGGAGCTGACCGCCCTCCAACCGCACCACCCGGTCCATCCGCTGCGCCAGCTCCAGATTATGGGTGGCAATCAGCGCTGCCATACCGGTGGCCGCCACCAGCTCCATCAGCGCGGCGAAGACCTGATCAGCCGTGCCGGGATCGAGGTTACCGGTCGGCTCATCCGCCAGAAGCAGACGCGGCCCATTGGCCAGCGCCCGGCAAAATGCCACCCGCTGCTGCTCGCCGCCCGACATCGCCGCAGGGCGATGCCCGGCGCGGTCCTTCAGACCCACCCGTGCCAACAGATCCTGCGCCCGCGCCTCTGCCTTGGCCTGAGGAATGCCATTGGCCAGCTGCGGCAGCACGATGTTTTCCAGTGCAGTGAATTCCGCCAGCAGGTGATGGAACTGATAGACAAACCCCACATCCTGCCGCCGCACCGCCGTGCGCCGCCGCTCGGATTTGCCGGTCAGATCCTGCCCGCCAATCCGCACGGT
This sequence comes from Phaeobacter sp. HS011, assembly GCF_018101215.1. Taxonomy (NCBI): domain Bacteria; kingdom Pseudomonadati; phylum Pseudomonadota; class Alphaproteobacteria; order Rhodobacterales; family Roseobacteraceae; genus Phaeobacter; species Phaeobacter sp. HS011. The sequence continues at coordinate 382,726 of NZ_JAGEUF010000003.1, forward strand.
GCCGCGATCGGGCGTGTCCAGCAGGCCAGCCGTATGCAGCAGCGTGGATTTGCCTGCGCCAGAGGGCGCCACCAGCGCCACGATCTCGCCCGGTTTCACCGTCAGATCAATGCCGGTCAGCACATCCACCTGCGTCGGCAGGCCATGGTTGTAGGATTTGCCGACCTGGCTCAGCTGCAGTACGGCAGATTGCGCGCCTGCCTGCGCCTCAGAATTATTCATAGCGCAGCGCCTCCACCGGGTTCATCCGCGCCGCGCGCCGTGCCGGGAAAATGGTGATAACAAAGGACAAGGTCAGCGACAGCGCCACTGCCGACAGCACATCCGCCAGCCGCAGCTCGGCGGGCAGCGCATAGATGCCCCGGATCGCCGGATCCCAGACCCCGCCCCCCATCACATAGTTCACAAAGGAAAAAATCGGATCAATGTAGATCGCGAATAGGCAGCCAAGGATCACGCCCAACAGGGTACCCACAACGCCAGTACAGGCCCCGCAGAGGAAAAACACCCGCATCACCGACCCCTCACTCAGGCCAATGGTGCGCAGGATGCCAATGTCGCGGCCCTTGTTCTTGACCAGCATAATCAGGCCGGAGACGATATTCATCGTGGCAATCAACACCAGGATCGACAGAATGATGAACATCACATTGTCCTCGACCTCCAGCGCGCGCAGGAACCCGCCAGAGGCATCGCGCCAGGTCCAGACCCCGATGCCCGAGGCAACCTCATCCCCGGCCTGCAATAGCGGCAGCACCATGCGATCGACGGTTTCGGGATCCTCCACCATCACCTCAATCTCATCGGCGAAGCCTTCGCGATTGAAATAGCTCTGCGCCTCGGCAAAGGGCATATAGAGCCGGGTCCGGTCGATGTCATAGCGCCCGGCGGTGAAGATATAGACCACCTCATAGGCGTTGACGCGCGGGCTGGTGCCAAAGGCGGTTTTCACCCCGTTGGGCGAGATCAGCTTGATCCGGTCGCCGACGCTGACACCCAGCTCGCGGGCCACGCCGGAGCCCAGCGCCACGCCCTCGTCAAACCGCGACAGGTCACCAATCGCCGCCTCGCTCTGGGCAATCCCCGGCAAGGTGGCGATATTGGCGGCCGAGATGCCAAAGACCTCAACCCCGGCGCTGCGCTGGCGCAGGCTCGCCATCACCTGCCCTTTGATCAGCGGCGCGGTGCGGATCACACCGGGCACCGCTGCGGCGGCTTCGGCCAGGGCGTCATACTCTGTCAGTTTGCGGTCAATCTGGCCCTGTTCGGTCACAGTGCCATGTGAATAGAGCGTCACATGCGCATTGGCCCCAAGAATGGTGCCGACAAATTCCGACCGGAACCCGGTGCGCACCGCCAATGTGGCGATCAGTGCAAACACCGCCAGCGCAATGCCGATGAGGCTGATCCAGGTCATCACGCTGACGCCCCCTTCGGCGCGGCGCGCCCGCAGATAGCGCCAGGCAATCAGCCATTCAAAACGGGAAAAAGGGAGTGGTGTGGCCATAATGATCCTGCCGGGCAAAGTTCAGCGCAACCTGTGCTGCCTGAGCTCCGGGGTCAAGATCTGCTTGCACATCCGGCAGCTTTCCCCGCTACCTCCAGATGAAAACGGCCCGCATCCCAAAAAAATAGGGGTGCGGGCCGCTTGTACCGTTTTTGCGATGTCAGCTTAGCCTCAGAACCCGCGACCGGTCTGGTGGTTGGCGTAGATTTCCACGATCTTCTGCACTGCCGCCTCGGGCGAGAGTTCCTCGCTTTCGCCGCTGCGGCGCGAGGTGAGTTCGACCACGCCGTTTTTCAGACCACGCGGGCCGACGGTGATGCGCCAAGGCAAACCGATCAGGTCCATAGTGGCGAATTTGCCGCCTGCGCGTTCCTTGCGATCATCATAGAGCGGCTCCAGCCCGGCAGCCGTCAGCGCCTCATAAAGGCTCTCACAGGCGGCGTCCGCTTCTGCGTCGCCCTGCTTGAGGTTCACGATCCCGCAGTGGAACGGCGTCACACCTTCGGGCCAGATGATGCCCTTGTCGTCATGGCTTGCTTCAATGATCGCGCCCAGCAGACGGGAAACACCAATGCCGTGCGAGCCCATATGGACCGGCGACTGCTTGCCATCCGGGCCCTGCACATTGGCACCAAGTGCTTCGGAGTATTTGGTACCAAAGTAGAAAATCTGGCCAACCTCGATCCCGCGCGCCACGCGGCGACGCTCTTCCGGCACCCCATTGAACAGCGCCTCGTCATGGGTCTCGTCGGTGCGGGCATATTTGGAGGTAAACTCCTCAAGCACGCCCTGACACTGCTCAACACTGTCATAGTCAATTGCGCGATCGCCAAAGGTCAGATCGGTAACGGCGCTATCGTAGAACACCTCGCTCTCACCGGTGTCGGCCAGAACCAGGAACTCATGGGTATAATCGCCGCCAATAGGTCCGCCGTCAGCCCGCATCGGGATCGCCTGCAACCCCATACGCTCGTATGAGCGCAGATAGCTGACCAGATGACGATTGTAGGCGTGCAGCGCGTCCTCTTTGGTCAGGTCGAAGTTATAGCCATCCTTCATGTAGAATTCGCGGCCCCGCATCACGCCGAAACGCGGGCGGATCTCATCGCGGAATTTCCACTGGATGTGGTAGAGCGTCAGCGGCAGATCTTTGTAGCTGCCGACATGGCTGCGGAAAATATCGGTGATCAGCTCTTCATTGGTGGGACCATAGAGCATGTCACGGCCATGGCGATCAGAGATCCGCAGCATTTCCTGACCGTAATCATCATAGCGACCGGATTCTTTCCACAGATCCGCCGATTGCAGCGTCGGCATCAGCATCGGGATATGGCCCGCGCGCATCTGCTCTTCGTGGACAATGGTTTCGATCTTCTTCAGCACCTTGAAGCCCAAGGGCAGCCAGGAATAGATCCCGGCGGCGGATTGTTTGATCATGCCGGCCCGCAACATATAGCGGTGGCTGACGATCTGGGCCTCGGAGGGGTTCTCTTTGAGAACAGGCAGGAAATAGCGGGACAGGCGCATGGCGGTCTCATTTATCAATCTGGGTTCTCAAGCGGTCTAAGCCATCGGCGCGTCTTGGGCAATCGCGCTTTGTCGTCTGAGCTTTGGCAGCCTACAGCAAAGGGCCACAACAACGGGCCACATCAACGGGTTGCATCAGCGCGGCGCATCGGCGAAGACTTGGATCGAACACGCGCCGCAGGCTCGGGCTGACAGCAAGGACGCAACAATGGCTCTTCCCGCACAGAAACAGATGAAATACTGGGGCATTGCGGCGGTTGTTATCGCGGTTGTGCTCTGGGCGCTTGGCGATGTGCTGCTGCCCTTCGTGCTGGGTGCGGCGATTGCCTATCTGATTGACCCGATTGCCGACCGGCTGGAGGCGATGGGCCTCAGCCGGACTGCCGCCACCGCGGTGATCACCGTTTTTGCAGTACTGCTGTTTGCCATCATTCTGTTGGTGGTGGTGCCAACATTGATCTACCAGATGCTGGATCTCGCCAAGGTGCTGCCGGAGGCCTTCAAGAACCTGCGGGACTTTGTACAGCAGCAGGCACCATCCCTGTTTGACGAGGGCAGCCGCGCGCAACAGACCATCGTGTCCATTGCCCAGACCCTGCAAAGCAAGGCCATCGGCGTGCTGGAAGGCGTTGTCGGCTCGGCTGTGTCGCTGGTCAATGTGCTGATCCTGTTTGTGATCGTCCCGGTTGTGGCGGTCTATCTGCTGTTGGACTGGGACCGGATGGTCGCCCGCATTGATGAGCTGCTGCCACGCGACCATGCCCCCACCATCCGCGAACTGGCCGCGCGCATTGACAAGGTGCTGGCCTCCTTCATCCGTGGCATGGGCACCGTCTGTCTGATCCTTGGCACCTATTACGCCGTTGCCCTGATGCTGGTCGGGCTGAACTTTGGTCTGGCCGTTGGCTTTATCGCTGGTCTTGTCACCTTCATTCCCTATCTGGGTGCCCTGATCGGCGGCGCATTGGCTATTGGTCTGGCGCTGTTTCAGTTCTGGGGTGACTGGTGGTCGATCGGCATGGTGGCCGGCGTCTTTGCCATTGGTCAGGTGATTGAGGGCAATTTGCTCACCCCCAAACTGGTGGGCAATTCAGTCGGGCTGCATCCGGTCTGGTTGCTGCTGGCCTTGTCGGTCTTTGGCGCGTTGTTTGGCTTTGTCGGCATGTTGATTGCGGTGCCCGTTGCCGCCGCACTTGGGGTGATTGCACGTTTCCTTGTTGAGCAGTATCTGGACAGTCGCCTCTATCAGGGCAAAGCCTTTCACGACGCGGACTGAATTCCCCCATGGCACAGCAATTGAGCTTTGATCTCCCGGCGAAACCGGCGCTTGGGCGGGACGATTTCTTTGTCGCCCCTTCCAATGCCATGGCCGTGGCGATGCTGGATCCCTCCTTCGCATGGCCGGGCGGCAAGCTGGTGCTGAGCGGGCCAAAACGCTCTGGCAAAACCCATCTGGTGCACGTCTGGGCCAGCAATTCCGGCGCGCAGATCATTCCCGCCTGGCAGCTGACCAAGGAAGATGTCCCGCATCTGGCCGATGGTCCGATTGCGGTGGAGGATGTGCCGGATATTGCCGACAGCGCGCCTGCGCAGGACGCGTTGTTTCACCTACACAATCTGGTGCTGGCCAATGGCCACGCCCTGATGCTGACCGGCCGGGCGGCACCGCATCTGTGGGGCATGTCCCTGCCCGACCTGCAAAGCCGGATCGAGGGCGCGCCGCATGCGCAGCTGCAACCACCGGATGACGCCCTGCTGTCGGTGGTATTGGCCAAGCTGTTCAATGACCGCCAGATCACGCCGAAGCCTGATGTGATCCCCTATCTGGTTGCCCATATGGACCGCTCTTTTGCCGCCGCCTCACAGATCGTGGAGGAGCTGGATCGTCTCTCCCTCACTGAGGGGCGCATGGTGTCACGCGTGCTGGCGGTGGAGTTGATGTCCGACCGCCCGACCCGGCCCGCAACGGCATCGGCAGACGCGGGCGATAGCGCAGAGACCGATCCGAAAACAGATGCCGCAGAGGCAGCCGACCCGGCCACATCCGGCGATTGACCCGCGCCCTGCGATCCCCCATCCTGACGACACGTAACGGAGCCAACATGCACGTGACACCGGAGCCTGCCACCGCCGATTGGGGGCCATTTGAGCGCCCCTTGTTTGACGATCCCGGCGTCCGCGCCCTGTCGCGGGTGGGCGTTGTCGACGTCGGCTCCAACTCGGTGCGGATGGTGATATTCGACGGCGCCGCCCGTAGCCCCGCCTATTTCTACAATGAAAAAATCATGTGTGCGCTTGGGGCGGGCCTGTCAGAGACCGGTCGCCTGAACCCCGAAGGGCGCGCCCGCGCGCTGTCCGCCCTGCGCCGGTTTCAGCATCTGGCCGAGGGCATGGACATGCCGCCACTGTCGGTGGTGGCCACTGCAGCAGTACGCGATGCCAGCGACGGCGAGGATTTCTGCGAAGAGGTTCTGCATGACACCGGGCTGAAAATTCACGTCATTGACGGTCAGGAAGAGGCTCGCCTGTCCGCCCAGGGTGTTCTGCTGGGCTGGCCGGGGTCTTACGGTCTGGTCTGCGATATCGGCGGTTCCTCCATGGAGCTGGCAGAGATCCATGACGGCGAGGTTGGCAAACGCGTGACGTCATCGCTCGGCCCGCTGAAGCTGCGCGACATTCCCGGCGGCAGGCGGGGCCGCAAAGCGCATATCACAGAAGTTATGGAAGGCCTGCGCAACGAGATGGGTCAGCAGAACGACCGGCTGTTTCTGGTCGGCGGCAGCTGGCGGGCAATTGCGCGGATCGACATGGCCCGGCGGGGCTACCCGCTGAGGGTGCTGCATGAGTATCGCATGAATGCGCAGGACGTGCGCGAAACCCTGCGCTATATCGAGACCCATAATCTGGAAGCGTTGCGCAGCGAATGCGGCATTTCCACCGCCCGGATGTCACTGGTGCCCTATGCGGCCGATGTCCTATCCCGTCTGGTCAAGACCTTCAAACCCAAGGATATTGCCGTCTCCAGCTATGGTATCCGCGAGGGGCTGCTCTATGAGCAGATGCCGCAGCGTCTGCGCAACCGGGACCCGCTGATTGAGGCCAGCCGCTTTGCCGAGAAGAAAGACGCCCGTATCCCCGGCTTTGGCCGCACGCTCTATGAATTTGTCTCGCCCCTGTTCAAAGCCTCGGATCACGCAAAAACCCGGCTGGTCAAGGCCGCTTGCCTGCTGCATGACGTCAGCTGGCGCGCCCACCCCGACTACCGCGCCGAAGTCTGTTTCGACAATGCCACCCGCGCCAATCTGGGCGGGCTGAAACATTCTGAACGGGTGTTTCTGGGCCTGGCGCTGCTACACCGCTACCGCAACAAGCGGCAGGGCACAGCGTTTGAATACCTCTATGACCTCCTGGATGAGCGCGGCAAGAAAGAGGCAGAAATCCTTGGCAAGGCGATGCGATTTGGCGCCATGCTGATGGTCAGCAAGGATGGCGACATCGGCAAACTGGTCTGGCAGCCGCGCAAAAAACATCTGCTGCTGGAACTCCCCCGCGAGGCGGAGCCGCTGTTTGGTGAGGTTGCCGAAGCACGGTTGAATTCCCTCGCCCGCTCGCTGGAGGCAGAGGTGCGGGTGAAGATCCGCAAGTGATCCTCCGCATCTTTCAAATCTGATAGCGAGCTGCGGCAGAGGGCGGGCCTGCTGTGATGTTCAGAGGTCGGTTGTCCCCTCGGGCAACACCTCATCCTGCTGCCCCTCCGGTGTTTCATCCGGCGCGGCTTCGGGTTTTCGGCGTATGATAATATCGCCATTGGGCAGGATTTCGGGGCGTGCGTAGACGCTCCAATCCTCGACCTTGCCTGCGATCTCGGCCAGTGCCGGTCCCATCTCAGACAGGAACCCTTGCAGGCTTGGCCCGAAGTCATCCGCCAGCGCCTGCAGATCGTCGATTGCCGGGGCCATCTCCTGACGCAGGCCTTCCCAGAACAGCCCTGCCCCGCGCTGCATCAGGCTGCTGCCTTCATCCTCGGACGCAGGCGCGTTTTCCGCCTGCGCGGATGGCGTCAGCGGCAGCATCAACAGTCCTGAAAGCGCAAGGATACGGCTCAATTGCGCTGTCATTTGAAACCTAGGCATCATGGTCTTGCCCCCTTTGGCATGAACAGGTTGGCATGGGCAGGGATTGCCTGCCGTCAATATAGGCAGACCACGTCAGGATTGAAGAGGACGCAGACCCGGCGGTATGCGCTGCGGCCCTTGGCGGAGTTGGCCGCTGTCACGTCAGATCCAGATCAAGGCTGACCGGGAAATGATCGGAGGCCGCCAGCAGCGCCTCGCGCAGCGCCACATCCTCATAACAGGCCGCATCCTCAAACGGGTGCCAGATCCGCCAGCTGGCTGCCGGTTGGCGCAGCCCGGATGAGACCATGATATAGTCCAGCAAGGCACTGAAATAGCGTTTGTTTGCCTTATCATAGAAGCGCGCGGAACTGGGCATCACCCGCAGCCGGGGTTGCAGCAGGCTCTGGGCGTTGGGATCGTATAGATCGCTCTCCATCACGATCTCCACCGAGGAGCGGTTGAACAGCTGTTCATATTGGTCCAGCCCCGGCCCATCGTTGAGATCGCCCATCACCACGACGTCCCGCCCCTCGGCCAAAAGCTGCTCAACCCGGCGGCGCAGCCAGATTGCCTGTGCCAGCTGTTTGCGCCGGTTCGCAATCGACAGGGTAACGGCATGATCCTCGGAGCGCGCGCCATGCGGGGCCTTTGACTTCAGATGCGCCCCAATCAGAGAGATCTCGCGGCCCCCGTTTGTGGTCACGGTCAGCTCCAGCGGTGGTTTGGAAAACCGCACCGCGTCCTTCTGCGCATCGACATCCAGATCAATGTGAAAAACACCATCAAACCGCGGCGCCTCGTCACTGTCACCGGGAGTATGGGCCACACGCAGCACCTTCGGATCGTAGAGAAAGGCGATCTCCTGCTGGGTGTCATTGGCAAAGCCGATCACCGCCTCGGTGCTGCGCAGACCGGCCTCCTTGGCGAAATGCTCCAGCGCGCGCAGGGTTTTGCGGCGGTTGTTGGTATCCGGGGCCTCAATCACCATGATGCCGTCGGCATCCAGATGTTTGAACACCTGCGCCAGGGCGCGGGTCTGACGGTCACGGTCCACGCCATGGCGGCCCGATGTGCCGCCGTCCATCAGCAACCTGTCATCTGCGCCGAACAGCGAGGAGAACCACTCGACGTTATAGGTGACGAGCCGCATGGCCACCGCATCCGTTGATTTCATCCCAGGCGCGGTTGATGTCGATCATCCGTTTTTCCGCAAGGCGCACCGCCTCCTCGGGCACACCGCGCGCCATCATCGCATCAGGGTGGGTTTCGCGGACCAGTTTACGCCAATGCTGGCGGATTTCTTCGCGTGGCATCTCGGGGGACACCCCCAGAACCGTGAAGGGATCACGCGGCGCATCGGCGACAAACCGCGCTCTCAGCGCCATGAATTGCTGCTCGCTCTGGCCGAAGATGCGGCTGACCTCTGACAGGAATTCATTCTCGCCGGGATGATAAAACCCGTCCGCCATGGCGATGTGGAACAGCCCTTCCATCAGATCGCACAGCGTCTGCGGGTCATTTGCAAACATCTTCTGGATCCGCGCGGCATAGTCCTGGTAGCCGGCAATATCCGTGCGTGCGAGGTCAAACACCCGCGCAGCACCTGCCTCATCCTCCGCCGCGATCTGAAACACCTCGCGAAAGGCGGTGACCTCGTCACGGGTAACCTGCCCGTCCGCCTTGGCCATTTTGGCGCCAAGCGCGATCACTGCAATGGCAAAGGCGACACTGCGTTCCGGCGGTGCGCGCAGGCTGTCGAACACCTCGCTGAGGCTCTGGCCAGAAGCCAGCGCAGAGAGCGCTTCGGTGATGCGGGTCCAGAGTGACATGCGGTCAGACTACCCTGCTTTGACCGGGCTGTCAGCGGGGCCAACCCCTTTGGGTGAGAGAATTTTCTGCATCAGCACCAGGTCAAGCCACTGGCCGACCTTATGTCCAACTTCCGGCATTCGCCCCACCTCGACGAACCCCATGGCGGCGTGGAAGGCCAACCCGCCTGCGTTCACGGCACTGATCCCTGCGACCAGCACATGGATCCCAGCGGCACGCGCGACCGCCTCAATGGCGGCAATCAGCGCCCGCCCTGCCCCGCGACCACGGGCCGTTTCAGCCAGATAGATCGCGTGTTCGCAGGTGCGGGCATAGCCGGGACCGGTGCGAAACCCACCAAGGCTGATGTAGCCAAGGATCTGACCCGCTTCCTCGGCCACCTGCACATATGCGCCTTTCTCGGCGATCTCATCCCTGACCTGCGCGCTGGTCTTTTCCGCCGTGGTGAAGGTGATCAGCGTGTCGCGGATGATCTGATTGGTGATCGCGGCGATTGCCTCTGCATCCGCTGCCGTGGCCGCCCGGACGATCATCGCAGCACCCTTGGCCCATGGGGCGTGTCGAACTCGGCCTCGAAGGCGGCGGGGCCATGATGCAGTTCCACCCGTGCATCGCGCAGCGGCAGAGCCTGCGCCAGTGCTGTGCTGTCCGGGTGCGACAGATGCAGACGGCGCAGGGTACAGCCCTGCTGGATCAGCGCGGCGGCGGGATGGGGGCTGTGCCATTGCATCAAGGCCGGGAACATATTGTCAAAGGGCAGGATGCCATCCTTCGGCACCGCCATCTGCCAGCTGAGATTGCCCCGTTGCAGATCGACAATCTCGCCCGCGCCCTCCGGGGCTGCCGCCAGCGCGGCTGCGAGATCGGCGCAGCGGCAGATCCAGTTGGTGATCCGTGCCGGGCCGCCGCGGCGGTCCAGATCGAACCAGCGCGGGCTGCGCTGCGGTGTGGCGGCTGGGTCGATGGCAATGGCCTCGAGATAGAGGCCATCGGCAAGCCCAAGAAGCCGGTTGTGGGTGCCAAAGACCGCATGGCCGCCACCGGGTTGCATCGGCACGCCGAGGCTTTCCTCCACATGGGCGACCGCCGCGTCCAACGTATCTGCGGCCACAGCAAGATGATCCAGCTCCATGATGTCTCCCCTCTTCCGGCACTGCCATTGCATCAGCGCGAGACTAGCCGGACATCGCCGGGGCGCAAGCGGCAATATTGGCGGCATGTGAGGAGGCAGACAGCGCCGCTCCCGCCCGTCCTCGACCGCGTCTCAGACGCAGCCGCTCCCGTTGGGCATCGCATCGCGCCAAGCGCGATGCAGGCAGCCAGCCGAATAGGCTGGCTGCCACGCCCAAGGCCGCAAAGGGGGCGTTTGCCCAAGGGGCAAACCCACCTGCGGGGGCGGGAGCACTATGGGTGTCTCAATGCCGGTGCGGATGGGTGCGCGCAGAGAGACCCCACGCGCACCATCGGCACTTAGCTTTGGCGGATCAGCTTCAGGATGTCCTGCGCCGCTTCGGGGATATTGGTGCCGGGGCCGAAGATCGCCTTGACGCCATTGTCATAGAGGAACTGGTAATCCTGCTGCGGGATCACCCCGCCACAGATCACGATGATATCCTCGGCGCCCTGCGCCTTCAGTTCCTTCACCAGCTGCGGGGCCAGCGTCTTGTGCCCTGCGGCCTGGCTGGAGATCCCGACCACATGCACGTCATTGTCGATGGCGTCCTGCGCGGCCTCTTCCGGGGTCTGGAACAGCGGCCCCACGTCGACGTCAAAGCCGATATCGGCAAAGGCGGTGGCGATCACCTTGGCGCCGCGGTCGTGACCGTCCTGCCCCATCTTGACCACCAGAAGACGCGGGCGGCGGCCCTCGGCCTCGGCAAAGTCTTCGATGGATTTCTGAATGGCGGCAAAGCCTTCGTCGCCCTCATAGGCGGCACCGTAGACACCGGCGAGGGTCTTGACCTCGGCGCTGTGACGGCCGAATTCCTTTTCCATTGCCATGCTGATTTCTCCGACAGAGGCGCGCGCACGCGCGGCTTCGACAGCGGCGGCCAGAAGGTTGCCACCTTCCTTTGCGACGCGGGTCAGGTTCTCCAGCGCGGCCTCGCAGGCGGCGCTGTCGCGGCTGGAGCGGATCTGTTCCAGTCGGGCAATCTGGCTGTCACGCACCTTGACGTTGTCGACGTCCAGAATGTCGATCGGGTCTTCCTTTTCCTTGCGGTATTTATTAACGCCGACGATCACCTCCTCACCCCGATCGATCATTGCCTGACGACGGGCCGCGCTTTCCTCGATGCGCAGTTTGGGCATGCCGGAGGCCACGGCCTTGGTCATGCCGCCCATCTCCTCGACCTCTTCCATGAGCGCCCAGGCTTTCTCGATCAGCTCATTGGTGAGGCTTTCGACATAGTAGGAGCCCGCCAGCGGATCGACCACATTGGTGACGCCGGTTTCCTCCTGCAGGACCAGCTGTGTGTTGCGGGCGATGCGGGCAGAGAAATCGGTGGGCAGCGCGATGGCTTCATCCAGCGCGTTGGTGTGCAAGCTTTGCGTGCCGCCAAGGACCGCCGACATCGCCTCGTAGGCGGTGCGGATCACGTTGTTATAGGGATCCTGTTCCTGCAAGGACACGCCCGAGGTCTGGCAATGGGTGCGCAGCATCTTGGAGCGGTCATTCTTGGCATCAAAGTCGGTCATCACCCGGTGCCAGAGTGTGCGAGCGGCACGCAGCTTGGCGATTTCCATGAAGAAGTTCATGCCAATGGCAAAGAAGAAGCTCAGACGACCTGCGAATTTGTCGACGTCCATGCCCGCCTCCATCGCCGCGCGCACATATTCGCGCCCGTCTGCGAGGGTATAGGCCAGCTCCTGCACCAGGTTCGCGCCGGCCTCCTGCATGTGGTAGCCGGAAATGGAGATAGAGTTGAATTTGGGCATCTCGTTCGAGGTGTACTCAATAATGTCCGAGATGATCCGCATCGAGGGTTCAGGCGGATAGATATAGGTGTTGCGGACCATGAACTCCTTCAGAATGTCGTTCTGAATGGTGCCGGCCAGCAGCGATTTGTCATGGCCCTGTTCCTCACCCGCGACGATGAAGTTGGCCAGAATCGGGATAACCGCGCCGTTCATCGTCATCGAGACCGAGACCTGATCCAGCGGGATGCCGTCAAACAGGATTTTCATGTCCTCAACGCTGTCGATGGCCACGCCGGCCTTGCCGACATCGCCCATCACGCGGGGGTGGTCGCTGTCATAGCCGCGGTGGGTGGCAAGATCGAAGGCCACCGAAACGCCCTGTTGCCCGGCGGCGAGGTTGCGGCGGTAGAAAGCGTTGGATTCCTCAGCCGTGGAAAAGCCCGCATATTGGCGGATGGTCCAGGGGCGGCCTGCGTACATCGTGGCCTTCACCCCACGGGTAAAGGGGCCAAAGCCGGGCATGGTGCCCATATGGGGCAGTTCTTTGGTATCGGCCTCGGTATAGAGTGGTTTGACATCAATACCTTCCAGCGTATTCCAGGTCAGCGCGTCCAGCGGGCGGCCGCGCAGTTCCTTTTCAGCCAGAGCCCGCCAATCGTCGGTTTTGGTCGTCATCGGAAGTTCCTCTTGTCAGGTCGTAGGGGGGCGGGTTCAAGCCCACCGCGTGTTTGTCAGGGTCGCGCATCAGCTCTGCCAGACCATCGGCCCCGCCTTGCAGCCACATCAGATCGTCGGCGTAGCGCTCGCGCAGCACTGCGGATTGAATGTCGGAAAACGGGCTCCAGCGGCCCTCCCCGCGCGGCAGATCGCGGGCCACATCAGGCGCCAAGCGATGGCGCAGGGTCGGCAGACCGTCGGAGCGGTTGAGCCGATCTGCGCGGGGCATCCGCGCCAGACGCAGGCCTGCAAGCAGGGACAGCTGCACCTCGGGCCGGTCGCCATAGGTCTCGTAAGGCATCACACGGATGCGGGCATTGGGCATGGCGCAGGCGATATCCGTGATGACATCGCGCCAGCTGCGCGGATGGGCGGCGATCTGACCCAGCACCGCAGCCGAGGGCAGCGGGTGCCCATTGGCCACCATCTGGGTCAGCAGCGAGGTCCAGAAGCGATCCGGGCTGCGCAGGTTCAGCATCACGTCGCGCACCTGCCCGTCAAAGGCCGCATCAAAGCGGGCGAGCCGCACGCCAACCCCGGCATAGAGCTGGCGCTGCTGCAGAAGGTCATGGGCACCGCCCATCAGATCCGTGTCACTGATCAGCAGGCGTTGGGCGCCGGCGGCGGCCTCTGTCGCGATCCGCAGCCGCAGACGGCCCCGCGCGCGGGTTGCCAGATCGCGCCCTGTGACCGGCGCCGGGCCGGGTTGGATGCCGTGGAACAGCCCGTTGCGGGTCTGCTCCGGCCCCCAGATCGCAAGCCCGTCCTGCCGCAGCCGCGCCGCATGATGGGCGAGGAAGCCCTGAAAATACCCCGTTGCGCAGCGATGCGCGCCGATATGCAGCATGATATCCATGGCCAGTCCTGTCCCGATGGTGGCGTCGCGCAAGGCGGACTGCCGGGTTTGCAGAGGCCAAGAGCCTGCCACAGGGAGGCTGACGATGCGGTTAATGCGCCGTGCGCGGGTTTTGCAGGGACATGTTTTTTTTGCCCCACGCGCGGGATTGCCCATCGCAATTACCGCGATGGGGCATATATTCATCGCTACAGGAGAGCTGATGAAACACTTGTTTGTCTTTGGAAAAACCCGTTTTGGGCCGGCCGAACCGCTGCTTGGATCGGCTGGGATACTTGGGCTGGCGGCTCTGCTTGCCATGGGGCTGCCATCTGCGGGCGTTGCACAACAGGCCGCTGCTGTCGCTGCGGATGACTCCGCGATCGTGGCGGAGGAGACCGGATCGCAAGGGGCACGTGACGCCCAGACGATGGCGGAAGTCGCCGATCCGCCCACCGACCCGCTGGTGCAGCTGGTGCGCCCCGGCGCCAGCGTTGAGCTGAACGATCTGATGTGGCTGCACCGGCCCATCGTGGTTTTTGCCGACAGCCCTGCTGACCCGCGTTTCCACGAACAGATGGAGCGGCTGGCGGACGGGGCCGAGGCCCTGCTGGAGCGCGATGTCATCGTGTTGACCGATACCGACCCCGGCGTGACATCCGCGCTGCGCAAGAAATTGCGGCCACGGGGGTTCATGCTGGTGCTGATCGGCAAGGATGGCGGTGTCAAATTACGCAAACCGCAACCCTGGACCGTGCGCGAGCTGAGCCGGACCATCGACAAATTCCCCTCCCGCCTGCGCGAGGTGGAGGAGCGGCGCGGCAGCTGAGTGGACACAACCCGGTACCCGCCGACGCGGCCGTTGAGGGACCCGCCAGGACCAACTTGCCGAGAGCCAAGGGACGAGCGGGAGCGCATCACGCCCCCCCGCCCTGCGCGTAGAACAGGCGTCTGTTGCTGCGATCCACAACCGCCATGAAGCGGGCACGTGGCTCGTAAATCAGCACCGATGTCGGATCGAGAAGCGCCAGGAGATAAGCGCGGCTGACCTCCTCCAGCATACAGTCCTTGCCAACAATCCCGGCTGCGAAGATGCCATTGCCGCGCCCCTGATCCATCGTCATCACCTGAACCGAGACCATATTGGGCGACAGTCCCTCAACCTCAAAGGCGACGGGTATGTTGTTGTCGAGGTGACGCAGCCCCGCCCGGATGGAGCGCGCCTTGGTCAGCAGCGATGAAATCCGGGTGGCCTTCACCTCAAACACACCAGCGGCGCAGTTGCGGCGGGAGAAATAATACTGCGTCTCGCCCAGCTGTACCCAATCGCCGACGGCGGCACGGGCCGCCGCCTCATCTTGCAAGGCGCAGCCCGCCAGCCCCGAAAGGGCCAGCGCAACACAGGCGACACGCGCCAGTTTGTGATATGACTGCACCGACATCATGTCGTGTTATTCGAATTCCATGATCACTTCGTCAACGGCGAGGCTGTCACCAGCGGCGGCGTTGATCGCGCTGACCACGCCTTTTTTCTCGGCGCGCAGGATGTTCTCCATCTTCATCGCCTCAATCGTGCAAAGCGCCTGACCTTCCTGCACCTCATCGCCGACTTCGACCTCCAGTTTCACCACCAGACCCGGCATCGGGCAGAGCAGCAGCTTGGACGTATCAGGTGCGATTTTCTCAGGCATCAGCTTGGCCAGTTCGGCCTGTCGCGGGGTGCGGACATGGACCTTCAGATCGGCCCCGCGCGAGCGGATGCGGAAGCCGCCTGAGATCTTGCCGACTTTGACCACCAGGCTGTCATCGCCCACAGTGAGCCGCGCCAACTGGTCGCCGGGCGTCCAGTCGGAGGCGACGCGCAGCGCGCTGCCATCGTCAAAGCGCACGGTGGAGCCGTCACGATCGGCGTCAACGGTCACATTGAACGACACATCCTGAAGGGTCACAACCCAGTCGCTGCCGACCTTACGTTCGTGGTTGTCCATCCGGCCCGACACGCGGGTGCGGCGGATTTCGGCAACGCGGTGCATGGCGGCAGAGGCGGCGGCGATCTTGCGCAGATCCTGTTCCGGCAGCTCCACCCCATTGAAACCTTCGGGATATTGCTCTTCGATAAAGGCGGTGGTCATGGTGCCCGCGATAAAGATCGGGTGATCCATCACCGCGCTGAGGAACGGCAGGTTGTGACCGATCCCCTCAACCTCAAACCCGTCGAGCGCGTCGCGCATTGCCGCAATCGCCGCATCGCGCGTTGGGCCCCAGGTGCAGAGTTTGGCGATCATCGGGTCGTAATACATTGAGATCTCACCGCCCTCAAAGACGCCGGTATCATTGCGCACAGCGAGTTCCCCCGCAGGCGCATCACCCTGCCATTTGCCGCTGTCATGCAGCGGGCCTGCAGCCACTTCGGCGGGCGGGCGATAACGGGTCAGACGCCCGATAGAAGGCAAGAACCCCCGATAAGGATCTTCGGCATAGAGACGGTTTTCAATGGCCCAGCCGTTCAGTTTGACATCGTTCTGGGTGATCGACAGCGGCTCGCCACCGGCGATGCGGATCATCTGTTCGACCAGATCCACACCGGTGATCAGTTCGGTGACCGGGTGTTCCACCTGAAGACGGGTGTTCATTTCCAGAAAGTAGAAGTTTTTGTCGCCATCGACGATGAATTCCACGGTGCCAGCGGAGGCGTAGCCCACCGCCTTGGCCAGCGCCACGGCCTGTTCACCCATGGCGCGGCGGGTGTCCTCATCGAGGAAGGGCGACGGCGCTTCTTCCACCACTTTCTGGTTACGACGCTGGATCGAGCATTCCCGCTCGCCCAGATAGATGCCGTTGCCATGGGCATCGCAGAGCACCTGAATTTCAATATGGCGCGGCTGAGTGACGAATTTCTCAATGAAAATCCGGTCATCACCAAAGGAATTCGCGGCCTCGTTCTTGGAGGACTGGAAGCCTTCGCGGGCCTCGGCGTCACTCCAGGCGATCCGCATCCCCTTGCCGCCGCCGCCGGCGGAGGCCTTGATCATCACCGGGTAGCCGATCTCGTTGGAAATCTTCACCGCCTCATCCGCGTCGGCGATCAGGCCCATGTAGCCGGGCACGGTGCTAACACCGGCCTCCTGCGCGATTTTCTTGGACGTGATCTTATCGCCCATGCTTTCAATCGCGCCGACCGGCGGGCCGACAAAGGCGACACCTTCAGCGGCCAGCGCCTCGGCGAATTTGGCGTTTTCCGACAGGAAACCATAGCCCGGATGCACCGCCTGCGCGCCGGTTGCGCGGATCGCCTCCATCACCTTGTCGATGACGATATAGGACTGGTTCGCGGGCGGCGGGCCAATGTGGACGGCCTCGTCGGCCATTTTCACATGCAGGGACTGCTTGTCGGCGTCCGAGTAGATGGCAACGGTCTTGATACCCATCTTACGGGCGGTCTTGATGACGCGGCAGGCGATTTCGCCCCGGTTGGCGATCAGGATCTTCTCAAACATTGGCTGTCCCTTGTCTTCGGTGTCTTCCGTGAGGCGCGAGGACATGCCCCCGCCACGGTCTTGGCTTCGTCGGAGCACAAAAAAGGCCACGCCGGAGAAATCTCCGGGCGCAGCCTTTGTGCGGTGGATATGCGGCGCAGCCCCTTACCCGCGCGGGGCAAGCGATCAGGCGTCAGGCCTGTCTGCGGGCAAGCGGTCTTCTTAACACTTGCGCGGATTTTCCTTGCAGTAGATGACATTGGCCGCAGCGCCAACGGCAGCGCCTGCGACGAGATTGCCGTTGAGCAACGCCGAGCCGACCGCACCGGCGCCGGCGCCATAGACAACCTGTTCGCCCGTGGTGTCGCCACAGGCGGCAAGTGTGGTGCAAAGGCCAAAGGCCGCGAGAATGAGTTTTGCCTGCATGGGGGTGATCCTTCGTTGTGTGATCCAAGCTCTGCACAACTGTTTGCAGCCCCCCGGACAGGAGGCAAGGATATCCGGTCTGCATCAAGAGGATGCGCAGAAGCCTGCCAAACACTGGGGGGCAATTGGCAAGCTTCCGCCTTTGCATCCAAGGAAAAAATGGGCAGGCCGCGATTGGGGGGGCAAACCTGCCCTTCCAGGCGAAGGGGCTGGATCAGATGCACGACAGGCTGACCTGTCTCTGTCAGACTGCCCCCAGTCCGGCGCAGAAACATCCCCTGAGTTGCAAACCACGCGGATTTGGCGAGAACTCGCGCAAACCGGGAAGCCCCGTGCAGAATTATGCCGAAATCCGCCAGAATAGGCCTATTTGACCGCCAGTTAGTGTCACCGCCCCGCAGTCGAGGAGACCCTTTTTGAGCCCGTGCGACACGCAGATCCGTGGAAAACGCCAGCAATAGATTCGCCGAAATCCTGTCGCCACAGCCGCGCTGCAACCACCCCGTGAGGCGGTCGCAACGGACAGGGTTATGAAGGATCCCGGCCGACATCTTAGCGGGCGTTTCCGTCGAAGACTTCGGGAAAGGACAGCTGGGCGGCATCAACGTCGATGACCAGCAGCGCCTCATAGCTTTCAGGATCAAACGGGTCTTCTGCAGCAATCACCTCGCGGCCAAACAGCCAGCTGAGACGACCGGCATCCAGATTGCCCCGTTCAAAGGGCTGGTCGCCAAAGCAATCCCACAGCGCCTGCATGAAGCCGGCATCAGCGCGCCGGTCCGCCGGACGACGGTCGCGAAACCGCTCGCGCCGGGTGATCGGCGTGACCCCTTTGGGGTTGGGACGACGGATGATGAATTGAAAATCGGTGCCCGGCAGACGACCGGGAAAGCCGCGGTGTTTTAGCATGATGGTGCCTCCGATCCGGCACCCCGCGGGACGGTGGAGTCCGGCCGCAGGGCCGGACCCCTGTAGTGATTACTTGTATTTGCCGGTGTAGACAGGCTCAGCCGAAATCGGCTCGGGCTCGACAACGACGTATTCTTCTTCCTGCTGTGCACAGGCTGCGGCGGCTGCAAGCAGGCCCGCGAGGGCAACGAGTTTGATGCTCTTGGACATTTCTGTCTCCCAATTGTGTCTTTGAAACCTGCGCGGGCCACGGCCGGCGCCTGCCTCATCCTCAAATAACAGATCACACGTATGTGATCTGGCGCGAGAATAACCGAGATGCGCGCGGTTTCACATCCCAAAGCCGAGCAGGACGGCAGTTCGCGGGATAAAGCTGCAAAAAAGCGCCAGTTTTCAGCCTTGATCGGCATATTTGTGACGCCGGGCGCCACCAGAAGCGGATGCGGCGCGCTGATGCCGCCGGTGCGGATATCGGGCGGCAGACAGGAGATCATCAGAAGGCCTCCCAGATACAGTTGTCACCCTCGGGGCGATAGCTTTCGAAGAACTGCGTTGCGGCGGCATCGGCCTGGCCAAAAGGCACCTCGCGGTCCGACAGCGAAATCACTACGCGGGCGGGCGCCAGCTGATGCTGCCGCAGATAG
The DNA here is from genome assembly GCF_018101215.1 of Phaeobacter sp. HS011. Lineage (NCBI taxonomy): Bacteria > Pseudomonadati > Pseudomonadota > Alphaproteobacteria > Rhodobacterales > Roseobacteraceae > Phaeobacter > Phaeobacter sp. HS011. Next base: position 401,634 of record NZ_JAGEUF010000003.1, read on the forward strand.
GCCAGAGCAAGTGTCTGGCAGAGGTGATCCATGTCCGGCGCCGCCTGTTCATAAGTGATCCCCGCCAGATCGCGCGCAATCTGAGGCGCCAGGAAGCGAAAGCGCACCCAGAGTTCACCAGTGGTTTCGTCCAGCAGCACTTCATGGAGATCGACGCTCTGCCCCGAGGGCACATCAAGGGGGACAGCAACCGCCCGCTCTGCGGTGCCAAGGCACAGGGCAAGCGCGGACAAAGAGAGGCAGGAAACAGATGTGATGACAGGCCCAATACCGCAGCCCCGACCCCAAAAACGATGGGCTCCTCCTGTCGGGGCTGCAGGCGCTGCACACGCGGTGCGCGCTGTCCGATATGAGCTGGCGCGGATCATGGAGCAGATTCGGTTCCGGTGTCAAACAAAGACGCAAATGTGGGCGCTAACGCGTGGGGTCGCTCAAATTGATCGCATTTTGCGAACAATCCGCCCTGATCACGCAGGATTGGTTCCAGAGCCCTGATTTCCCACAGGCTTTCGCCGCCATCACGGCAGCATATCCGGGCATATCGCAGCGCTGACATCAGGGTTGCATCCTCATCTCTCCTCGCAACCAAGGCGATATTTACCTTTAGCCGCAAGGGTCTGGGTTCAGGAATTCCGGAGTGGTCCGGACCTCAAAGAGGGATATTGTCGTGTTTCTTCCACGGATTTTTCAGCTGCTTGCCCCGCAGCGACGCAAAGGCGCGGCTGACGCGTTTGCGGGTGGACTGCGGCATGATCACCTCATCGATGAAGCCACGTTCCGCCGCCACAAACGGATTCGCAAAGCGCTCCTCGTAGTCCTTCGTGTGCTCGGCAATCTTGTCGGCATCCGCCAGATCGGCGCGGTGGATGATCTCGGTCGCCCCTTTGGCGCCCATCACCGCGATTTCCGCCGTCGGCCAGGCGTAGTTGAAATCGCCGCGCAGATGTTTGGACGCCATCACGTCATAGGCACCGCCATAGGCCTTGCGGGTGATCACGGTAACCTTCGGCACCGTCGCCTCGCCATAGGCAAACAGCAGTTTCGCGCCATGTTTGATGACGCCGCCGTATTCCTGGCTGGTGCCTGGCAGGAAGCCCGGCACATCCACCAGCGTCAGGATCGGGATCTCAAAACAGTCACAGAAGCGCACGAACCGCGCGGCCTTGCGGCTGGAATCGATATCCAGACAGCCCGCCAGAACCGTGGGCTGATTGGCGACAACACCCACGGTCTGCCCCTCAAGGCGGATGAAGCCGGTGATGATGTTTTTGGCAAAATCTTCCTGAATTTCGTAGAAATCCCCCTCATCCGCGACTTTGTGGATCAGCTCCTTCATGTCGTAGGGCGTGTTGGGATTCGCAGGAATCAGGGTGTCGAGCGAGGTCTCAACGCGGCCCGGCTCATCAAAGAAGGGGCGCACCGGCGGTTTTTCGCGATTGTTCAGCGGCAGGAAGTCGACCAGTCGGCGGACCTCTGCCAAGGCTTCTACATCGTTTTCGAAGGCCCCATCGGCCACCGAAGACTTCTTGGTGTGGGTCGAGGCACCGCCCAGTTCTTCGGCGGTCACCACCTCATTGGTGACGGTCTTCACCACGTCGGGTCCGGTCACGAACATGTAGGATGTGTCTTTCACCATGAAGATGAAATCGGTCATCGCGGGGGAGTAGACCGCGCCGCCGGCACAGGGGCCCATGATGACGGAAATCTGCGGCACCACGCCAGAGGCCATGATGTTGCGCTGGAACACTTCGGCATAGCCCGCGAGCGAGGCGACGCCCTCCTGGATGCGCGCGCCACCGGAGTCGTTGATGCCGATGACCGGCGCGCCATTCTGCACCGCCATATCCATGATCTTGCAGATCTTTTGCGCGTGGGTTTCCGACAGGGAGCCGCCAAACACGGTGAAATCCTGGCTGAAAACATAGACCATCCGGCCATTGATGGTGCCCCAGCCAGTGACCACACCATCCCCCGCGGGGCGCTGGTTCTCCATGCCGAAATCCGTGCAGCGGTGCGCCACGAACATATCGAATTCTTCGAAACTACCCTCGTCCAGCAGCAGTTCAATCCGCTCGCGCGCGGTCAGTTTGCCGCGCCCGTGCTGGGCGTCGATCCGCTTTTGTCCGCCACCCAGTCGCGCTGCGTTGCGACGGTCTTCCAGCTCGGAAAGGATATCTTTCATGGCCATGCCCCCTGTTGAATTTCAGGCGACCATAGACGCTGAACACGCGAAGCCAAAGGCAATAATGGCAAATTTGCAAAGCATTTGCGTAGAGGATGCGCTAATTTGCAAATCAGCGCGGAACCGCGCAGAAACTGCCGAAGCGGCGGGTGTTCTTGATGTGCTGACGGATGTACTCGTATCACCGGGGTCGACTAACGGAAACGGAACACCCCCCATGTTACAACCTTCCCAGATCATCCAGGCGATGCAATTCGACGGGTTCTACACCCGCAACCCGGTCAATACGGATGACGCCCCACGCCTCACCATCACCTATCAGTTCGCGGGCAACTCCGCGCCGGGCGACCTGCCCACCGGCTCGAACTATTCCGGCTGGCAGAGCTTCAGCGCCGCCGAGCAAGCTGCCTTCGCCGAGGCGTTCGCGCATATCGAAACCTTCCTCAATGTCGATTTCGTCGAGGTCCAGGGCTCCAGCGATCCGGATCTCAACCTCGGCTCAGTCACTATTCCGGGCAGCACGGTGGGCATCGGTGGCTACAGCATGAGCTTCCGCGGCGATGATATCACCCGGTGGGATGGTTATGCCGTGTTCGATAACACGCTGGATATGTCACAAGACAACCGTGAGAGCCTGATCCTGCATGAACTGGGACATGCTCTTGGTCTTCAGCACACCCATGACTCAAGCTTGCCTGAAGAGTATGACAGCAACCTCTATTCGGTGATGTCCTACCGGGAAAACCCGCTGAACGGGCAGGACAGCGATGCGATGATGCTGTTTGACGTGCTGGCGCTGCAGGACATCTGGGGGGCTGCGGATTTCAACACCGGCAACACCACATATCGCGGATCGCGCACGGATACGGTCGATGTGGTCTGGGACACAGGAGGCACGGACACTTTCAACGCCAGCAACCGAACCAATGCGGTGACGCTGGACCTGCGCGAGATGCATTTTTCAAGTTTCGATGCCGACAGTGATGTGACCATCGCCCAGGGGGTCACCATTGAGAATGCCATTGGCGGGCGAGGACGCGATCGCATCACCGGCAATGATGCAAATAACCGGCTGGTGGGCGGCGGCGGGCGCGATACGCTGCGTGGCGATGGCGGCAATGATGCGCTGAACGGCAACAGCGGCGTCGATCTGCTGGTCGGAGGTGGCGGCAATGACCGGCTGAACGGCGCTGGCGGCAACGATCGGCTGGTGGGAAACAGCGGTGCTGATCTGTTCATCTTTGCCCGCAAAGGCGGCAATGACACCATCCGCGATTTTCAGGACGATATCGATACCCTGCGGATTGTCGGGCATGGCAGCAAAGCAGATGTGCTGGCCCGTGCCAGCGAGGTGGGGGATGATCTCTACTTCGATCTGGAGGGCAACCACAGCATCACCCTGCGCAATATGACGTTGGATCAAATCAGCGACGATCTGCTGGTCTGAGACCGCTGAATATGGACAATCGCCGCGGTGTGACCTAACTCGTTCACATGCGAACCATTCCGCGGCGATTTCTGGACCGTCGGTCCAACCCAAATATCGGCACGCTGATCCTGCTGTCAGGACTGTCGGCGCTGGCGATGAATATCTTTCTGCCCTCCCTTCCCGGGATGGCGCGGCATTTTGATGCTGATTACAGTCTCATGCAGCTTTCGGTCGCGCTTTACCTTGCGGTGAGCGCGATTGTACAGATCTTTGTCGGGCCTATATCGGACAAACTGGGACGGCGCCCGGTGATCCTCTGGGGGGTGGCGCTGTTCCTTCTGGCGACACTGGGCTGTCTTTACGCGCCCTCAGCCGAGATTTTCCTGTTGTTTCGGATGTGCCAGGCCATCGTTGCCTCGGCCATGGTGCTGAGCCGGGCTGCGGTGCGCGACATCTATGACAGTGATCAGGCTGCCAGCATGATCGGCTATGTCACCATGGGCATGGCCGTTGTGCCAATGATTGGCCCGATGATTGGCGGCGCACTGGAAGAGACCATCGGCTGGAAGGCCAATTTCTGGCTGCTGATGGCACTGGGGACCGGCACATTTGCCATCGCCTATCTGGATCTGGGCGAAACCGCGCGCAAGAGCGGCAAGACGCTGATGGCCCAGTTCCGGGAATACCCCGAATTGTTGCGGTCACCTCGGTTCTGGGGCTATTCGCTGGCCTCCGGCCTGTCGTCAGGGGCGTTTTTCGCCTATCTCGGCGGCGCACCCTTTATGGGGACGCAGGTCTATGGACTGTCGGCGGCGCAATTGGGCGTGTATTTCGCCTCCCCGGCAGTTGGCTACTTCGTCGGAAATTTCCTGTCCGGGCGCTATTCCGTGCGAATTGGCCTCAACCAGATGGTGCTCTGGGGGTGTCTGATCAACGGTGTGGGCGTGGCGCTGTCGCTCGTACTGGCGCTGCTGGGGGCCGACAGCGTTTATTCCTTCTTCGGGTTCATGACTTTTGTCGGGCTGGGCAATGGTATGGCCATCCCCAATGCCACCGCCGGCGCGATCTCCGTGCGCCCGCATCTGGCGGGGACAGCGTCGGGGCTGGCCGGCGCGATCATGATTGGCGTGGGCGCGGGCCTCAGCGCTTATGCCGGCTATCTGCTGGTACCGGGATCAACCCCGGTGCCCCTCCTGGCAATCATGCTGGGCACCGCAGTTCTGGGCTTTATCTCAATCCGGGTGGTGATCCGCCGCGAGAAGACGTTGGGACTCTGAGGCGCAGCTTTCTGTCCCTTCCGTGCTGCGCGCAGCACTAAGCGATAGCAGGTTGAAAGATCACCCCTATTGCGCCAACTGATTTGCAATTCTACAATTGCAGAACCCTCAGTTTGCAAAGGTAACCAGGATGGCGCAACAGAAACTCTATGCCGGGGCCAAGCTGCGGGAAATGCGGCTGCGCCTGTCGCTGACACAAAAGGAGTTTGCCGCCAAACTGGGCGTCTCCCTGCCCTATCTCAACCAGATGGAGAACAACAACCGGCCGGTGTCGACCACCGTGGTGCTGGCGCTGGCGCAGGAGTTTGGTCTGGATGTGACTGAGCTGTCTGCGGGAGACAGTGAGCGGCTGGTCAGTGACATGCGCGAAGTGATGGCCGACCCTGTTTTTGCCGATGACACGCCCCCGATGGCGGATCTGCGGCTGACAGCCTCCAACGCGCCTGCCCTGGCACGGGCCTTACTCACCCTGCACCGCGCCTATCGGCAGACCCATGAGCGGCTGGCTTCGCTGGATGAGGCCCTGGGACGCGAGGATGCGCGCATTCAGGCCTCTCCCTGGGAAGAAGTGCGCGATTTCTTCCACTATTGCGACAACTACATTGATGCGGTGGACCGCGCCGCTGAGAATTTCTGCGGGCGGTTGGATGCCCGCAGTGCGGCAATCGCGGCGCTGGATCAGGCCGGGATCAGCGTGGTGTTCGGCGATATCGACGGGCTGCGCAAATTTGATCCGGCGGGAAAGGTTCTGCGACTGTCCAACCGGGCCTCGCCGCAGACGCAGCTGTTTCAGCTGCTGTTACAGGTGGCGCTGCTGCATCAGAATGATCTGCTGGAGGCGACGCTGGATTTTGCCAAATTCCACAGCGAGGCGGCGCGGTCCATCGCCAAGATCGGGCTGGCCAACTACTTTGCCGGGGCTGCCATGATGCCCTATCGCCAGTTTCTGGACGCGGCGGTCGAATGTCGGCATGATCTGGAGCTGCTCTCCACCCGCTTTGGCGCCTCAATCGAGCAGGTGGCCCATCGGCTCTCGACATTGCAACGCCCGGGCGCCAAGGGCGTGCCGTTTTTCTTTGTACGGGTGGATCAGGCGGGCACGATCACCAAACGCCATTCGGCCACCAGGCTGCAATTTGCCCGCTTCGGCGGCGCCTGTCCCTTGTGGAATGTGCACCGCGCGTTTGAAACGCCGGGCCGGTTTCTGCGGCAGCTGGCGGAGACACCGGACGGGGTGCGCTATATCTCGCTGGCGCGGGATGTCTCGAAACCCGGTGGCTCCTTCGGCTCACCGGTGCGTCGCTATGCCATTGCACTGGGATGTGAGGTGCGCCACGCCGATGCGCTGGTCTATGCAGATACGCTGGATGTGAGCCAGGACAGCGCCTATGAGCCGATCGGGATTTCCTGCCGCATCTGCGAGCGGCGCGACTGTCATCAACGTTCGGTGCCGCCGCTGGAACGCAGGCTCAGCATCAATACCGATCAACGCGGCGTGCTGCCTTATGAGGTGAGCTGACCCATCGCCTATCGCGCTATTTTCTTGCTAAGGAAATTACCAAGGATTTTGCAAAATCCCTGGTCACCGGGGGGCGCAGCGGTCTGCGCCCGAATCGGCAGATCAGCCGCGCAGCCGGTTTAGCAGCGTGGACACAAGGGAGGTTTTTCGAGGAGGCTCAACAACATCCGGATGGCTGATCTCTTCGGCGGTCAGGACCCGGCGCACAGCCGCCAGAATTTCCGCATCGCTGTCAGACCCAGCGGTTCCATACATGTCCTCACCGAAAGCAGTCTGGCAGCTCTGTTCCATCTGGCATCTCCTCAACTCTACCCGCTCCGGCAATGATCCGCGCCGGGGCACATTCGTTTGCTGTACCCAGACTATACGAAAGTGCGGGAGATCGCCCTATTTTGCCTCAAATTTGATGAAATTTGGTTAATACTCGCGGCCTAGCGAAAACAGTCCGCCCCTAGTGCCGTATTGTTTCCGCGAACGGTGCAATCGTGGCGCGTTGGATCCGTTTCCTGCCCGATCCATGCTCTGCATCAGCTTTGAATCTCCGAAAAAGGTGGCCTACAGAATTGCCTGTTTTGCAGGATCAAAAGCAAAAGGGCGCCTCAGGCGCCCTTCCAATCGGTTCTTCCGATAGGCTTCATGCTTTGGACAGAATGCCCCAAATCTCATCCTTCAGTGCTGCGCGTTGTTTGCGCAGGCCGGTCTCCGCCTCAGCGCTGACCGGTTCCACATTGGTTTCGGCGCGATGCACTGCGCGGTTCACCGCGTGATACTCGTCCGAGAGTTTGGCAAAATGCGCGTCGGATTGTTTCAGCTGGCTGATCTGCGCTGTTTTATCGGGAAATTCTTCGGCCAGCTCATGCGGGGTATTGGACATCTGTTCGCTCCTTTTTCTTAGCGTCAGACAGAGCGTAGGGCCGCGGGTCGTCAGCCACCTTGACGCGGATCAAACCCGCGGCGACAGCGCTAAAAAAAGACGCCCGCGCAACGGTGTGCAGCGGGCGTTTCAGGGATCGTGATTAACGGCAGTCGCAATACCGGGATCGCGACATAGGGGTCAGCGTTGTGAACCTTCCCAATTCGGGTTGAACCACGGTTCCGCATTGGAAGACGGCAGGCGGCGACCCAGAATATGATCAGAGGCCTTCTCTCCGGTCATGATTGAGGGGCCGTTGAGGTTGCCATTGGTAATGCGGGGGAAGATCGAGCTGTCGGCAACGCGCAGCCCCTCAACACCGATGACACGGCATTCCGGATCAACCACCGCCATCGGATCCTCTACTGCGCCCATCTTGCAAGTGCCGCAGGGGTGATAGGCGCTCTCAACATGTTCGCGGATGAAGCCGTTCAGCTCCTCATCCGATTGCAGCGCGTCGCCGGGCTGGATCTCATGCTTCACGAAGGGTTTCATTGCATCCTGCGCAAAAACCTCACGGGTCAGGCGGATACATTTGCGGAAATCTTCCCAGTCCTTCTCCGTGGACATGTAGTTGAACAGGATCTTCGGCGCATCATTGGGATCGGCAGAGGCCAGCGTGACCTCCCCGCGCGAGTCCGAGCGCATGGGGCCGACATGGGCCTGAAACCCATGCCCCTCGGCCGCCGCCTGCCCGTCATAGCGGACGGCAATCGGCAGGAAGTGGTACTGGATATCCGGATAATCCACCCCCTTGTCAGAGCGGATGAAAGCGGCGCTTTCGAACTGGTTGGAGGCGCCAAGACCGGTTTTGGTGAACAGCCACTGCGCGCCCACCAGTGCCTTGCCAAAGAGGTTCCAGTATTTGAACAGGGTAATCGGCTGTTTCGAGGCGAACTGGAAATAGAATTCCAGATGGTCCTGCAGGTTCTGCCCGACGCCGGGGCGGTCGACGACAACGTCGATGCCATGTTCGGCCAGGTGTTTTGCCGGACCAATGCCCGACAGCATCAGCAGTTTGGGCGAGTTCAGCGAAGACGCCGCAAGAATGACCTCGGCATTTGCCCGGATGACTTCGATCTTGCCGCCACGCTCGACCTCAACCCCGACGGCGCGACCGTCTTCAATGACCACCTTGCGTGCCAGGGCGCGGATCATCTCGCAATTGTCACGCTTCAGCGCCGGTTTCAGATAGGCGTTTGCGGCGGACCAGCGCTGACCTTTGTAGACGGTCATTTCCATCGGGCCAAAGCCCTCTTGCTGTTCGCCGTTGTAGTCCTTGCTCACCGGATAGCCGGCCTGTTCGCCCGCCTTGACAAAGGCCGCGTGCAGCGGGTTGTCGCGGGGGCCGCGGGTCACATGCAGCGGGCCGTCGGTGCCGCGCCAATCGGGATCGCCGCCATGGCCGCGATCGTCCCAGGTTTCCATGCGTTTGAAATAGGGCAGCACGTCGGCATAGGACCAGCCCGCAGCCCCCGACTCGGCCCAGTGGTTGTAGTCGCCCGCGTGGCCGCGCACATAGACCATCCCGTTGATCGACGACGACCCGCCAACCACCTTGCCGCGCGGGCAGACCAGTTCACGCCCGCCCAGATGCGGTTCCGGCTGGGATTTATAGCCCCAGTCGTACATCGACATATTCATCGGATAGCTCAGCGCGCCGGGCATCTGGATGAAGGGGCCTGCATCCGTGCCCCCGTGTTCAATGACCAGCACCGATTTACCGGCCTCTGACAGCCGGTAAGCCATGGCACAGCCGGCTGATCCGGCGCCAACAATCACATAATCCGCGTTCATTGCGTCTCTCCATTGCGGATTCGGGCTGGGTCAAGGATGCCTGTGGCACCGCGCCCTAGCGCGGCTTGTCCTTGAGGCATCCCGAATCTGCCTCATCATTGTTCTGGTCTGCTGAGGACGCAAAGCGCCCTCAGCGACCTCTCAGCAAACCCTTTCCTCTTGCCCTTTTGGGCAACGGGGCGGGTGGGTGGGCGTTGCCCAAAAGGGCAATCAGAAGGCCGCCTCGACGTCACCCATGCGGACGTAGACGGATTTCACCTGGCTGAAATGCTTGATCGCCTCTTTCGAGTTTTCGCGGCCCACACCAGACGCCTTCACACCGCCAAACGGCGCCTCAACCGGCGCGTCGTTGTAGGAGTTGATGAAGCAGCTGCCGGCCTCAAGATTGCCGATCACCCGGTGGGCGCGGGTGAAATCCTTGGTGAACACACCGGCGGACAGGCCGAATTCGGTGTCATTGGCGCGGGCGACAACTTCTTCTTCGGTGTCGAAATCGAGGACGGACATGACCGGGCCAAAGATTTCTTCGCGCGCGATGGTCATGTCGTCGGTCACATCGGCAAAGACGGTCGGCTCAATGAAATAGCCGTCCATGTCTGCACGCTTGCCGCCGCAGATCAGACGCGCGCCTTCTTCCTTGCCCTTCTCGATGTAGCCCAAGACGATGTTCATCTGGTTCTCGGTCACCATGGGGCCAAAGCTGGTCGCCTCATCCATCGGATCGCCGAGGATGGCGTTGCCGGTGCGCTCCGCCAGCCGGGCCAGGAACTTCTCCTTGATGCCCTTCTGCACGAACACGCGGGTGCCGTTGGAGCAGACCTGACCGGAGGAGTAGAAGTTGCCGTTGATGGCGCCGCCGACGGCATTGTCGATGTCGGCGTCGTCAAAGATGATCAGGGGCGATTTGCCGCCCAGTTCCATGGTGACGTGCTTCATGCCTTCAGCGGCTGCAGCGTAGACTTTCTTGCCGGTTGGCACCGAGCCGGTCAGCGACACCTTGTCGACGCGGGGGTCGGTGACCAGCGCACCACCAACCTCGCCCATGCCCTGAATGACATTGTAGATACCGGCCGGAGCGCCCGCCTCGATCAGGATTTCGGCCACTTTCAACGCGCAGAGCGGGGTGGTCTCGGAGGGTTTGAACACCATCGCGTTGCCGCAGGCCAAGGCTGGCGCACCTTTCCAGCAGGCGATCTGCGTGGGGTAGTTCCACGCACCGATGCCAACACAGAGGCCAAGAGCTTCACGTTTGGTATAGACCCAATCCTCACCCAGCGGGATATGCTCGCCGGTCAGCGAGGCTGCGAGACCGCCGAAGTACTCCAGCGCGTCGGCGCCGGAGGTGGCGTCGGCCACAAGGGTTTCCTGCAGCGGTTTACCCGTATCGTAGGTTTCCAGAACCGAGAGATCGTGATTGCGTTCGCGCATGATGTCGGCGGCGCGGCGCAGGATGCGGCCCCGCTCGGTGCCGGTCATCCTGGCCCATGCCGTCTGGGCGGCCTTGGCGGTGGACAGCGCCTGTTCGACAATTGCGGGCGTCGCGGCATGGACGGTGGCGATCTGCTCACCGGTTGCGGCGTAGATCACCGGGATTGGCGTGCCGGCAGTGTCTTCGACGTATTCGCCATTGATGAAATGGCTGGCTTTGGGCTGTGCGGGGTGTGTCATGATTTTATGCCTCCGGCGGGGATATTTAGGGCCAGAAGAACTGGCGTAGGAGTGTGTATGTGAGAGGTCTATTCGCCGCGAGGAAAGCGGTTGCCGTCCTCAACGTCGTTCAGATCCATATGGTTGCGCATGTAGCGTTCGGATGCTTTTTGCAGCGGCTGATAGTCCCAGGGGTAATAGCCGCCCTGGCGCAGGGCTTCGTAGACGACCCAGCGGCGGGCCTGGCTGGCGCGCACCTCAGCGTCGAAGCGGTCCAGATCCCAGCGGGCCTCAGACTTGGCGCGCAAGGTCTGCAGCGTGCCTGCATGGGTCGGGTCGTCGGCCAGATTGTTGAGCTCCTGCGGATCCGCCTCCAGATCGAACAGCTGATCGGGGTCCAGCGCGCAGCGATTGTATTTCCATTTGCCATAGCGCAGCGAGACCAGCGGCGCATAAGAGGCCTCGGCGGCGTATTCGATGGCAACCGGTTCGCTGCGCTCCGTGCCCAGAGCCAGCGGCAGCAGGTTCTGCCCGTCTGTCCAGGGTTCGATCTCTGCCATATCCACACCGGCCAGCGCGCCCAGCGTTGGGGTCACGTCCAATGTGGACACAGGCGTCTCGATCAGCCCGGCAGGCAGGTTTGGTGCCGAGATCATCAGCGGCACGCGGGAGGAGCCTTCATAAAAGCTCATCTTGAACCACAATCCCCGCTCGCCCAGCATGTCGCCGTGATCAGAGACAAAAAGGATGATTGCCTCTTGCCGTGTGGTTTCCAGCACCTCAAGGATCTCACCGATCTTGTCGTCGAGGTAGGAGATATTGGCGAAATAGGCGCGGCGGGAGCGTTTGATGTCCTCTTCCGAGATATCAAAGCTGCGCCAGTCATTGGCGTCAAAAATTCGTTTGGAGTGGTTGTCGTGGTCGGCGTAGTTCATCGCCGGGACCTCTGGCAGCAGATGGTCGCAATCTTCGTAGAGATCCCAATATTTGCGGCGCGCCACATAGGGGTCATGCGGGTGGGTAAAGCTGACGGTCAGGGCCCAGGGGCGATCATCCTTGCCACGCGCCAGATCGTAGAGCTTGGCCTTGGCGTGATAGGCGACCTCATCGTCATATTCCATCTGGTTGGAAATCTCGGCGATGCCTGCGCCGGTGACCGACCCCATATTGTGATACCACCAGTCGATCCGCTCTCCCGGTTTGCGATAATCCGGCGTCCAGCCGAAATCGGCCGGGTAGATATCGGTGGTCAGGCGGTCCTCAAACCCGTGCATCTGATCGGGGCCGACGAAGTGCATTTTGCCGGACAGGCAGGTGTAGTAGCCCGCGCGGCGCAGGTGGTGGGCGTAGGTCGGGATATCGGAGCGGAACTCAGCGGCATTGTCGTAGACACCGGTACGCGACGGCAGCTGACCGGACATGAAGGAGGCCCGCCCCGGCGCGCAGAGAGGCGAGGCGGTATAGGCGTTCTTGAAACGTGTGGAGCGGGCCGCCAGTTTTTTGAGATTGGGCGCATGCAGGAAATCGGCGGGACCGTCGGGGAACAGCGTACCGTTCAACTGGTCAACCATCACGATCAGGATATTCGGGGCGGTCATCTTTCCAACGTCTCCTCTGTTTTTGCAATGCGGCCTTGGGCCCGGTGATAGCTTGCAACAGGTGGCGTTTTGCGGGGCCAGAAGCGCGCGACACAAAGAACCAATCCTGTCAGATGTCTGAATGCGGCGATGCCGCGAAAGGCCCCGGCCCTGCCATCTGGCGGGCCGGGGCGCCCGGTCTTTAGTGGGCTGTTTTGATACGATCGAAGTCGAGGGTGTTTTCCTCAGGCGAGCTGGTGATCGCTGCAACTTCGCTACGCTTCTTCACGAAGATGTAGATCAGGCAGGCGATGTAGATGCCGATCACCACGGTGCCGACCCACTGGATCTGCAGCCACTGGCTCTGGAAGGCCAGGGTCAGGGCAAAAAGCGCCACCGTATTGCCAAGCACATAAGGCAGCTTGCCCAGACGTTCGGCGCTGAGGTTCATGTTGTCGGTGTAAAGGCGGATCAGCGAGTCAAACGAGTTGATCACGAAGAGGATGCCAACAACGGTCATGGACCAGTTGATCAGACCAGCGGTCGGGATGGTGTTGAGGTGGTAGAAATACAGCACCGAGAACCACACCGCGAGCGGGATCGACGGGAACACCAGAAGTGCGGCGAGCAGCTGCCATGTGGTCAGACCGCCAACAAAGCGCGAGGTGAACTGGCCGATCATGATCGACCATGCAAACCACCAGAACAGGTAGAATTCATGGTATTCGGTCAGCGGCAGGATGAATTTGTGGATATTGCCGAAGTAGCCGCCGATATTGCCAGCTGTGGTGACAAACTCACCCAGCCCCATACCTGCATAGGCCCACATGCCAAGGATCAGCGCGAAGAACAGGAAGGTGGAACCCACCGACAGGATACGGACGTATTTGATGTCGGTCGAGGAATAGGCCGCCGCCAGGATCACCAGGAAGCAGATCACGTAGAAGGCCGGAATGACCGTCTCACCGTCGCCGACTTCAGCGATATAGTAAGGCATGTAGATGAGGAACAGCGCACCGGTGAAGGCACAGGTGGTGATGATCACCAGATTGTTCAGCAGCTTCACAATACCGATCTCAAAGAACTTCACCCGCGGCTCGATGGCGCAGAAGTAGAATGAGGTCAGGAAGTAGAAGGCCCAGATCAGAAAGCCCCAGAAGCCGAACTCAAGCGCCAGCGGATTGGTGAACGCATAGGCAGGCTCTGCTGCGGTATCCGCATAAAGCGGGTAGTCAAAGGCCAGCGGGAACATGATCAGCCCCACATCCAGACCCGAGGTGAACAGGATTGCGATGAAGGTGAACAATGGCACCGGGGTGACCCCGACAATGCGCATGTTCCACCATTTGATCACGCAGAAAATCACCAGCGCAAAGGCCAGCAAGATCCCGGCTGAGATGATTGTTGTCATACGTCCCTCCCTTGGATGGGCGTTGATCGCCCTTTTGACGTGTGGGAGAGGCATAGCAGAAAAAAGGTCATCTCTAAACCTATTTTTAAATGGTCGTTCAAGATCCGGAATGCGCATAACAGGAGTTGAAACGCAGAGCGACCTGACGCAAGACTGAAGAATGGGTAGAAAAAGAATTCGCGACATCCGCAATGAAGAGCTGATAGAAGCCACCATCGTCGCCGTTCATCGACGTGGTTATGGTGTTGTTACCATGGCAGAAATCGCGAGGGAGGCCGGGGCCTCAGCGGCCTCGATCAACTATTACTTCGGCTCCAAGGAAGGGCTGATGGAAGCCACGATGCGCCATCTCCTAAACAAGTTGCGCGAGGCAATGATCCGGGGATATGCCACCGCAAAGAGCCCGAAAGAGCGGCTTTATGCGGTTATGGATGCCAATTTTGACGATGAATTATTCAGCGTCGCGCAATGCAGTCTCTGGATGCAGTTCTGGGCCAGCGCTCCCTATTCGCCGCGTCTGTCGCGGCTGCACAGAATCAATCGCAGCCGGGTGCGCAGCCATTTTCTGGCAGAGTTGAACGGCTTGTTGCCGCCGGACCGGGTGGAGACGGCCCGTCACGCCCTGCAATGCTATATGGACGGGGTCTGGCTGCAGGCCGCCCAGTCCGCGACGCCACTGGATTCCGCCCAGGCCCGCCGCGCTGCGCATCGGGTGGTGGATCTGGCGTTGAACTAGCGCCCCCTTCCCCCGCACAGCTGGAGCGCGCGCCACTCAGTTCAGTGGCAGATCGTGGCGCTGATAGCGCAGCTCAGTCCCGCGCGGCATGTATGACAGCACCAGCTCGTTCTCTGTCAGGGAGATGATCCGGTAGCAATGGGTGGGGCCACCATCCTCGGCCTGGGCGACCAGATAGGGACCCGCCCCGGTGGCGTCGTCGCAGGCGGTCTGAACCGACAACAGCTCAGTCATGGTTTCGACCGATCCGTAGAAATTGCGCCGCGCCGCCCCTTCGATGACAAAGAGGTCATAAGCATCGGCCTGCGAGACCCATTGGCCAGCCAGATCATCCAGCATCAGATCGTGCCGGGTTTCCTCACGCTTGGTCAGGGCGTTCAGGCTGGCGAAGGTCACGCGATCGCCGGATGTCAGGCTCTTTCCCGACACCCGTAGGGGCGTGCCGGGGTCCAGCGCCTGTAGCCGGTCGATGATGGCCGGATCCGTCATCCCGTCGTTCGTCACGCAAAGCTGCCCTGACCCCATGACCAATTTGCAAATCACCCGACCATCGCCACGCTCCTCGCAGCCCTGAAAGGTCACATCCTGATCAAAGGCGCTGCCGGCCGTCGCGCCCGCCCCTGATAGCACCGTGCTGAACGGGCCGGCGCCGCCGGTCTTCGGACGGGAATGGAGGCTCAGCCGGGCCACATAGGCCACCACGGGCTGACCGCTGCTGGACGGAGGGGCAGGAACATCGGTGTCGATCTTGGCGAAAAATGCGCTGTCATAGCCACGGATCGCGCAATCCCGGTCGCCATAGATCGTGAATTCACCCGGTGCTGTGCAGAATGAAATCCGCTCATCCAGAAACTGCCAGTTCTGCGCCTCGCTGCGGAAATAGTAGAACCGGTTCTTAAGCGGGCCATTGAGCACCCGTTCACAGGTTTCAGGTGGCAGCGCCCACCAGCCATGGGACATCCACCGCCCGTCATCGCGGTAGGCCAGGCTGACGGATTGGGGCACAGCGGTGTCGTTGCAGATCTCCAGCCCTGCGTAGCTTGGACCGTCCGGACCCGCGGCCTCCCCCTGGACAGGCGGTGCCAGCCCGAGCGGTGCCAGCAGAAACGCCAAGATCAGTCGGGCGCGCATGTGTTTCACCTTTGTTACCGAATCCGTTCGAGGTCCCTAGCAGCGCTATGTGACGGTTTTGCGAAATCAGACTTTTGTGGCGAGGCTGGCCGGTGTCAGAGCCCGTCGCTTCAGCACCGCCTCGCGCCAGGTGATGAAGCTGACAGCCGCCAGGATCAGGCAGCCCCCGGCCACCACCCAGATATCGACCGCCTCACCAAAGACCAGCGCCCCTAGCAGTGTTGCCCAAAGCAATTGCAAAAACGTTACCGGTTGAGTGACCGTCACCGGCGCCGATGCGAAGGCCAGTGTCATTGTGTAATGTCCGGCGGTGGCAAAACAGGCGACCGCAAACAGGATCGCCAGCTCCCACAGGGTGGGTGTCACCCACACCGCGGCGGCGAACGGCGCCAGAAACACCGTCACCCAGATCGAGAGCATCGCCACGACCACCACCGGGCTGGTGCCATCCACGGTGGTTTTTGCCAGAAGATAAGACGCGCCAAAGGCCAGTGCGGTGAATAGCATGGCGATATGGCCCGCCTCCACCTCGCGAAACCCGGGCCGCAGGATGATCAGCGCGCCAATCAGCGCCACCAGAATGGCCCCGACCCGGCGCAACGCCATGCGTTCCCCCAGAAACAGCGCCGCCCCGATGGAGACATAGATCGGCGAGAGGTAATTCATTGCCGTGACCTCTGCCAAGGGGATCTGGGTCATCGCAAAAAACCACAGGATCACCCCCAGGGTATGGACAAAACCCCGCATGGCAAACAGCCCCCAGAGGCGCGGTGTCAGCTGGCTGCGGCGCAGCGCACCAATCATCGGCAGCAGAAACACCAGCCCCAGCAGATACCGCAGGAAGGCGGATTCTGCTGGCGGGACACGATCGCCGAGATATTTGACCAGCGCCGTCACCGCAACAAAGCAGAAGCCCGTCATCAGCATCCAGAACACGCCTCGCAAGGGCTGGTTGGCGGCAGTGCTTTGTGCGGAAGACGGAGAGTTTTGCGATGTTGAGGTCATGGCGGGCATGAGACCACCGGGGCCGCTGCAGAACAACCCTTCACATATGAAATATCTTCAGGCACGGGCCATCTGCATTGGTTTGGTCGGGTAACGCGCAGATCTTCATCGCGGCAGACCCTACATCAGCAATAGTTTGAGCGCGATGGCCCACATGGTCAGGCCAACCAGCACATCCAGCACCTGCCAGGCCCGAGGCCGGGCAAAGACCGGGGCCAGAAAGCTGGCGCCATAACCCAGCGTGAAGAAGAAGACGAAGCTGGATACGGCAGCCCCCAAGCCGAACACCAGCGGCTGCGGATATTGCGCCGAGATTGAGCCGAGCAACACCACGGTATCCAGATAGACATGCGGATTGAGCCAAGTCAGCGCCAGCACCGTTGCCAGCATCGGCCAGAGCGTTACCGGCGCCCCCTGCCCGTCGGCACTGTCCAGATGCGCCCCGCCCCGCCAGGCGGCCATCAGACTGCGCGCACCATACCACAGCAGAAACGCCGCCCCGCCCAGTCGCATCGCCAGCTCGAACCAAGGCACCGCCAGCGCGAGAGAGCCGAAGCCCAAAACACCGGCAGTGATCAGCAGCGCATCAGAGCTGGCACAGGTGAAACAGATCCAAAACACATGCTGCCGCCGCAGCCCCTGCCGCAGTACAAAGGCGTTTTGCGCGCCAATGGCCATGATGAGGCTGAGGCCCAGAAAGAAGCCGGCAATCAGGCTGGGGGGCATAGGATCTATCCTTTGTTGACTTCTGCACGAGCTTTGACCGTGCCTGAAGCTTTGACTACGCCGCCTGATTGATGTACGCAAATTAATCTGAATAACCTCAATTAAGATACTCTAATGCGATTTGATCCCAATCACCTTGCCGCGCTCTCAGCGGTTCTGCGGCTTGGCTCCTTTGAGGCGGCGGCGCAGACGTTGTTGGTGACCCCCTCGGCGATCTCGCAGCGGATCAAGGCGCTGGAGGATCGGATCGGCAGCAGTCTGGTGCAGCGCGGCAGCCCCTGCCTTGGCACCGAAGCGGGGCTGCGGATTGCCAAACACGCCGAGGATGTGGCCCTGCTGGAGGCGGCAGTGTCCGAGGATCTGCGGCTGACGCGCGCCCCCGGTGCCTCGCGCCTGCGGGTGGCGATCAACGCCGACAGTCTGGCGACCTGGTTCATTCCGGTGATGGCCGCCTGCGACGGGCTGCTGTTTGATCTGGTGATCGACGATCAGGATCACAGCGCCGACTGGCTGCGCCGGGGTGAGGTTTCAGCGGCGGTGACAGCCCATGCCAAGCCGGTGACCGGCTGCGATGCCCACCCATTGGGGGCCCTGCGCTATATTGCGACGGCATCACCGGGGTTTCGGGAGCGCTGGTTTGCCGAGGGCGTGACCCAAGAGGCCGCAACGCGCGCACCCTGTCTCATATTCAATGCCAAGGATCAGCTGCAGGCGCGCTGGCTCGGCGCGCATGTGGGACAAGGGGTTGCGCCCCCCGCCCATTTCCTGCCGTCCAGTCAGGCCTTTGTCGATGCCGCACTGGCAGGCGTCGGCTGGGGGATGAATCCCGAACAGCTGGTTGCGCCCTATCTGGCGGCAGAGCACCTGTGCCCGCTGATCCCAAACACCCCGTTGGATATCCCGCTGACCTGGCAGGTGAGCCGGGTTCTGGCCCCGGCCCTTGCCGATGTGACCCATGCCGTGCTCATATCAGCGCGTCGGCATCTGACGCCGATCTAACCACCGGGGGCACGAATACAGTGCCAGAGGATCACGACACCAGCAAAACGGACGGCCGGTTATCCAGCCTGAGAACCGGCCTCGCCCGCACCTCGCCAAAGCGGCTGCGCATTCTGACACTCGGGCGAAGCTTTCTATGGCAGCTGGTTCTGCCAAGGGTCGTGGTGCTGCTGACATGGGCACTGTTGAATACGGTCGTGGTGCTGCCGATGCGGTTGCTATATGCGCTGGTTCTGATCGACGCGCTGCTACTGCTATGGCAGGCGCGGTGCTTCCTGCGCAGCGCCGATGCCCATATCCGCGACACCGGGCATCTGGCGCCGGTCTGGGGCGGGTATCTGGCCATTCTCTTTGCCGGTTTTGCGACGGTGACCCTGTGGTGGGACGCGATCCTTATCGCCACTGCCCCGGTGGAGCCGGATTATGCCGAACAGGAACGGCTGGCGCGCGAGGCGCTGTATGACTTGTCGATCACCCCGGATGGCCGGAGGTTGATTTTTGCGGGGGAGATTCCGCATGGGCTGACCCGCCGCATAGAGGCGATGATGGAAGACGCACCCGCCCTGCGCGAGGTCGCCCTGAGCGGTCCCGGCGGCCTGATCTATGAGGCCCGCGGCGTGGCCCGGCTGATCCGTGAGCGCGCGCTGGATACGGTGGCGGAGGGCACATGTGCCTCGGCCTGCACGCTGATCTTTGCCGCAGGGCGACAGCGGCGGCTCGCGACTGAGGGCGCCCTTGGGTTTCATGCCTATGCGCTGGATTTTCCCGGCGGGTTGCCTCAGGTGGATCTGAAACGAGAACAGGCCCGCGACCGGGCCTTCCTGATCGAACAGGGTATCAGCGCAGGGTTTGCCGACCGGCTGTTTGCCACCGCGAGCAGCGACCTTTGGATGCCGGACACAGACGAGTTGCGGCGCGAAGGCGTGCTGACCCGGCCCTGACCTCCTTCGGTCAGATCAGGATCTTGGTCATGCGGTAATTGTGCAGGGCGACACCGCGGCGTTCAATCTCGCGGCGCCCCTCATCAGTGAACCCCTGCCGGATGAAAAATCGCTTCGCCGCATCGCTCGCCTCGACAAACAGGCTGCTCAGCCCCAGATCCCGCGCCCGGATTTCCAGCTGCTGATAAAGCGCAAGACCTACGCCGGTGCCTGCAACTTTCGGATGGCAATAGAAGCAATCGATGTGACCGTCACGCTCCAGCTCAATGAAGCCCTGCGGCTGATCCGTGTCGTCTACTGCGACAAAGACAGATCGCCCGTCATCTGCGCGGCCCTGCCATGCCTCTGCCGGGGCCGGTTGCGGGCTCCAGGCGGCGCATTGCTCCGGGCTGTAGTCCCGCGCGCTTACCCCATGCACGGCAGCATGAAAGATCTGCGCCAGCGCTGCGGCATCTTCGGGGCGGAAAGGTCTGATATTCATGACTTTATCCTTCTACAGCATAGGGCCTGCAGCCATTGTGCAGACGAAAAAGGCCCGCCAATCCGGCGGGCCTGAGGGGCTTAGCCCTGTTCTGTCTGGGGCAGCGTATTACAGCTGCTCCATCACCTCATCCGAGGCTTCAAAGTTGGTGGTGACGCGCTGCACGTCGTCGTCGTCCTCCAGCGCATCCACCAGTTTCATCAGCTTCTGCATGCCTTCAAGATCCAGTTCCGTGGTGGTGGTGGGTTTCCACACCAGCTTGGTCGAGTCGGACTCGCCCAGCTCACCTTCCAGCGCATTGGACACCTCGTTGAGGTCGGTGTCGGCGCAGTAAATGATATGGCCATCTTCGGAGCTATCAACATCCTCGGCGCCCGCCTCGATCGCGGCCATCATCACGGTGTCCGCATCACCGACCGTCGCCGGATAGGTCACTTCCCCCTTGCGGTCGAACATGAACCCGACGGAGCCGGTCTCCCCGAGGTTGCCACCGTTCTTGGAGAAGGTGGAGCGCACGGTGGAGGCGGTGCGGTTGCGGTTGTCGGTCATGGCTTCGACGATGACGGCCACACCATTCGGGCCATAGCCCTCATAGCGGATTTCTTCGTAATCGTCGCCTTCACCGGCAGTGGATTTCTTGATCGCGCGATCAATCACATCCTTGGGGACGGATTGGCTCTTGGCTTCTTTTACCGCCAGACGCAGACGCGGATTTTTCTCAGGATCGGGGTCGCCCATTTTGGCGGCGACGGTGATTTCCTTGGAGAGTTTCGAGAACAATTTCGACCGCGCGGCGTCCTGACGGCCCTTGCGGTGCTGGATATTCGCCCATTTGGAATGGCCTGCCATGGTGCATCCTTGCTGCTTCAATTTCGATCTGGCGCCCATATAGCCCCGACACCGGGGGGCTTTCAAGCGCCCCATATGCGCCCTGCCCCCCACATCACTAACCGATCACATGCGCGCACCTCCCTTCGGCTGTGCCCCATCACCGCAATGTGGCGGTTGCCCCGCCCGCCCCAACGGCTAGAGTGGCGCCATGACATTTGACCAGATCGTTTTGTTCGCCCTCTTTGCTGCTGTCTTTGGCCTGCTTCTGTGGGGAAGGTATCGTTATGATATCGTGGCGTTTTCAGCGTTGATGGTGGCGGTGGTTCTGGGTGTGGTGCCGGCCAATGACGCCTTTGCAGGATTTGGTCATCCCGCCACATTGGTGGTGGCGCTGGTGCTGGTGGTCTCGGCCGGGCTGGTGCGCTCGGGGGCGGTGTTCCTGATCACCCGCACTTTGGTGGACAGCAGCCGTAGTCTGGGCGCGCATATCACACTGATGGGCGGTATTGGCGCGGTTCTGTCGGCATTCATGAACAATGTAGCGGCACTGGCGCTGCTGATGCCGGTGGACATCCAGACCGCGCGCAAGGCGGGACGCACGCCGGGGATGAGCCTGATGCCGCTGTCCTTTGCCACCATTCTGGGCGGGATGGCGACGCTGATCGGCACGCCGCCCAATATCATCATTGCGTCGATCCGGGCCGAAACCCTGGGCGAACCGTTCGGGATGTTTGATTTTGCCCCGGTGGGCGGCATCGCGGCGCTGGCGGGGTTGCTGTTTGTGGCGCTGATCGGCTGGCGTCTGATCCCGCTGCGCCAGAATGCGGCGGGCGCGTCAGAGGCGCAGCTGTCCCAGTATATAGCCGAGCTGACCGTGCCGGAAGGTTCTGACATGATCGGCCAGCGGCTGGGCGAATTCGACAAAGAGGCCGAGAAGGCCGATGTGGCGATCCTGGGTCTGATCCGTGACGGCAAGCGCCTGTATGGGCGCGCGGCGGGTCAAATGCTGCGCGCCGGTGATGCGCTGGTGCTGGAGGCCACACCGGAAGCGCTGGATGAATTCCGCACCGCGGCCTCGCTCGATTTTGCCGATGCGGCACGGCAGGAGAAACTGGGCGCAGCCGGTGATGGGCTTGAGCTGGTCGAAGTGGTGGTGCCAGAAACCGCCCGCATCAAGGGGCGCAGCGCGCAGGCGCTGGGGCTGGCCTGGCGGCAGAATACCGTGCTGATGGGGCTGGCACGGCAGGGCCGCCGCCTGACCCGGCATATCCGGCAGGAACAGATTGAGGCCGGGGATATCCTGCTGCTGCTGTGCCCGCGCGATCGCGGCGCCGATGTCACCGAATGGCTGGGCTGCCTGCCGCTGGCGGAGCGCGGTCTGTCGGTGACCGCCAATGACAAGACCTGGCTGGCGATTGGTCTCTTTGCAGGCGCAGTATTGGCGGCTTCGCTGGGGATTATCTACCTGCCAATTGCGCTGGGACTGGTGGTGGTGGCCTATGTGCTGACCAAGATCCTGCCGCTGGCCGAATTATACGACCATATCGAATGGCCGGTGGTTGTGTTGCTCGGCTCAATGATCCCCTTGGGGGCGGCGCTGGACAGCGCCGGAGGCACGGCTCTGATCGCCGAAAGCCTGCTGACGTTGACCGCAGGCATGCCCGCCTGGGCCATTCTGACCGTGCTGATGGTGGTGACCATGACGCTGTCGGATGTGCTGAACAACACCGCCACGGCCATTGTGGCGGCCCCTGTCGGGATCCAGATGGCCACCAGCCTTGGCGTATCGCCGGATCCGTTTCTGATGGCGGTGGCGGTGGCGGCCTCGGCGGCGTTCTTGACCCCTATCGGTCATAAGAACAATACGCTGGTTCTGGGTCCGGGGGGCTATCATTTTGGCGACTACTGGCGCATTGGCCTGCCGCTGGAGGTGCTGATCATCGCGGTCTCCATCCCGTCGATCCTGTTGTTCTGGCCGCTCTGAACCCGCGGATCAACGCGGATATGACCCAACGGCAGGGCGCGCAGGGTTTGCGCAAACGCCCTCTGCACGCTTAGGCTGATCCCACAACCTGGATTAACAGCAGAGGCACGCCATGGGACAGCCGACGGATAACAGCGCAGATGTCATCATCGTCGGGGCCGGGCTGGCCGGATTAGTGGCGGCTGCCGAACTGGGCGACCGGGGCAAGCGGGTGATCCTGCTGGATCAGGAGCCTGCGCATTTCCTGGGCGGGCAGGCCCATTGGAGCCTTGGCGGGCTGTTCATGATCGACACGCCGGAACAGCGCCGCATGGGCATTCGCGACTGTCCCGATCTGGCGCGACGCGACTGGTTTGGCAGCGCCCAGTTTGACCGCCCCGAGGATCACTGGCCGCAACGCTGGGCGCGGGCCTATCTGGACTTTGCCAGCGGGGAGATGCGGGCCTGGCTGCATGGGCTGGGGATGCGCTGGTTTCCGGTGGTCGGCTGGGCTGAACGGGGCGGTGGTGATGCTGAAGGGCACGGCAATTCGGTGCCGCGCTTTCACCTGACCTGGGGCACCGGACCCGGCGTGGTCGCCCCCTTTGCCGAGCGGGTGCAGGCCCATATCGAGGCGGGTCTGATCCAACCAAGGTTTCGCCATCAGGTCAGCCATATCATCACCCAAGGCGGCATCGTCAAAGGTGTCTCTGGCGAGGTTCTGGCCTCTGATGATGCCCAACAGGGCGCGCGCACCAACCGGCAGGAGATTGGCGAGTTTGAGGTCTATGCGCCGTCGGTGCTGGTGGCTTCGGGCGGGATTGGCGGCAATCTGGATGCGGTGCGCAAGAACTGGCCGGTGGATCGGCTGGGGCCTGCGCCACGCCGCATGGTGGCCGGTGTGCCCTTTCACGTGGATGGGCGGATGATCCCCATTACAGAGGCCGCAGGCGGTCATGTCATCAATGCCGACCGGATGTGGCACTACACCGAAGGGCTGCGCAACTGGGATCCGATCTGGCCCAACCACGGCATCCGCATCCTGCCAGGACCATCGTCCATGTGGTTTGACGCCAGAGGCGACCGTCTGCCCGCCCCTTATCTGCCGGGGTTCGATACGTTGGGCACCCTGCGCGAGATCCTCAAGACCGGGCAGGATTACAGCTGGTTCATCCTGAGCCAGAAAATCATCCAGAAGGAATTTGCCCTGTCGGGGTCCGAGCAGAACCCGGATCTGACCTCTGGCAAATGGGGCGAGGTGTTGCGGGCGCGGCTGTTGTCGCGGGGCAAGGCCCCGGCCCCGGTTGAGGCTTTCAAGAAACATGGTGCGGATTTTGTGGTCGCCGATACGCTGAGCGAACTGGTCGCAGGCATGAATGAACTGGGTGAGCTGCC
Organism: Phaeobacter sp. HS011; assembly: GCF_018101215.1. NCBI lineage: Bacteria > Pseudomonadati > Pseudomonadota > Alphaproteobacteria > Rhodobacterales > Roseobacteraceae > Phaeobacter > Phaeobacter sp. HS011. The sequence goes on from NZ_JAGEUF010000003.1 coordinate 425,594, forward strand.
GCTGGAGGAAACCCATCTGCGGCGTCAGATCGAAGCGCGCGATGCGCAGGCCGACAATCCCTTTGCCAAGGACACGCAGCTGATTGCGATCAATGCCGCGCGCAACTACCGGGGCGACCGGCTGATCCGCACCGCCAAACCGCATCGCCTGCTGGACCGCGCCAATGGGCCGCTGATTGCAGTGCGGCTGAACATTCTGACGCGCAAGTCACTGGGCGGCTTGCAGACCGATCTCGACGGGCAGCTGATTGGCGCGGATGGCACGGCTGTACCCGGGCTGTTTGCCGCTGGAGAGGTCGCAGGCTTTGGCGGTGGCGGCTATCACGGCTACAACGCGCTGGAGGGCAGTTTCCTGGGCGGCTGTCTTTTTACTGGTCGTCAGGCCGGACAATCACGCGCCATTGCCTGAAGTCACATAAATTATGGTTAACAGACCCTTACTGGCCGTTGTTAAAGCGGCCAGAAGAAGGGGATCAAGATGGATGCCAAGAGGCCAACGCTGAAGTTCAGCGGAATGCCGACGCGCAGAAAATCCGTGAACTTGTAACCGCCCGGACCGTAGACCAGCATATTGGTCTGATAGCCGATTGGCGTCGCGAAAGAAGCCGAGGCCGCCACCATCACCGCAACCACCAAGGGGCGTGGATCAATGCCCATGGCCTGCGCCAGCCCCACTGCGATGGGGGTCACCACCACGGCCACGGCATTGTTCGAGACCAGCTCTGTCAGGATTGAGGTCAACAGATAGACCGCCCAGACCAGCAGGAACGGCGGCAGCATTGAAAGCGAGGGCGCGACCGCATCGACGATCAACCGAACGGCTCCGGAGCTTTCCAAGGCGGCCCCAATGGCCAGCATCGCAAAGATCAGCGTCAGCAGGCGACCATCAACAAAAGAGAAGGCCTCATCCGCGTCAATACAGCGGGTGATCAGCACGGTGGAGACGGCAAGCACCGACAACAACAGGATCGGCGCCACGCCAAGCGCTGCCAGAACCACGATACCGATCAGCGCGACAATCGCGATGGGGGCGTGACGGCGGCGGTAGGCGCGCACAGAGGGCTGCGACACCGCAGCCATATCCATATCTGCGGCAAGGCGCTGAATATCCTCGGCATTGCCCTCCAACAGCAAGGTATCGCCGACCCGCACCACCAGATCCTCCAGCTGAACGCCGATGTTCTGATTCCTGCGATGCACCGCCAACGTATAGACGCCATAGCGGCGGCGCAGACGCATCGCGCCCAGCGAACGCCCCACCATGCGGCAGCCGGGGGTGATCAGCACTTCAACGGTTTCCGTTTCCACGGTGGAGACCTGATCGACGCGTTTCAGTTCTTTGTTGCGTTGCAGGCTAAGGAGTTCGGTCATCTGCGTGCGCAGCACCACGCGATCTCCCACCTGCAGCTCCACCCCCTTGAGCGCGTTGCGCAGTGAGATATCACCGCGAATGACATCAATCAGCCGCACGCCCTGACGTTTGAACAGCTGCACACCGGTAACCTCGCGACCGATAAGGTTGCTTTCGGGGGGGATCACCGCCTCGGTAAAGAATTTCATGCGGGACCGGTCGCTGAGCAGGCTGGCCATGCTGCTACGATCCGGCAGCAGGCGCGGCGCGATGAAACGCAGGTAGATCATACCCCAGATCACCAGAATGATGCCAAGCGGCGTGACCTCGAAAATGGTGAAAGGTGCTAACCCCTGCGCCCGTGCGACACCGTCAACCAGCAGATTTGTAGACGTGCCGATCAGCGTCAGCGTACCGCCAAGGATGGCCGCATAGCTGAGAGGGATCAGCATCTTGGAGGCGGAAACCTTCATCGTGCGCGAAATCTGGATGAACACCGGGATCATCACCACCACAACCGGCGTATTCGACACAACGGCAGAGGCAGCAACGACAAAGACCATCAAGAGCGCGATGGCCAGCTTGGGATTGACCTCGGCCTGTTTGCGGGCCTGCGCGGTAAAAGCATCCAGCGCACCGGTGCGCACCAGGGCCCCCATGATGATGAACATGGCCGCAATGGTCCAGGGCGCCGGATTTGACAACACCGGCAGCGCCGCCTGATAGGGCAGAACGCCGGTTGCCAGCATCACGGACACCCCCGCCAGCGCCACCACCTCGGTCGGGAAGGTTTCGCGCAGGAAAGCGGCAAACATCGCCACCACGATCAGCAGCGTCAGAACCGCGCCGCCGGTCTCACCAAGGGGAAGAAACTGCATCAGGGGTAAAGACATCCAAGAGGTTGAAAGATCAATCATAGCAAACCGAAAAGAACTGCCAGAGCCGCATTCATCTTCGCGCGGCCCAAGGGAGTGAACCTGATCTTGTCAGCCGAGGCAAGGGGCTCGCTATGCAACCGGTTTGCATAGCCCTGATTTATCAGCTGTTTGCGAACAGGGTTCGGGTTTTGCGCGCATAGGCAGGCAAGTATCCCCCTGCCCTGCGCGTATTTTTTGCGGAGCACAGCACGTTGCAAACCACATGAGCAGAGCTTGCCTCAGGGGATTGCCTGTTCCAACAGGCCACCAACACGGATCATGCGGATTGATTTCGCCGCGCCTGTCCGGTCATCGGTTTCCACAAAAACGCCGGACAGGGTTGCCGGGCCCTCGGCGGGGGTAAAGCGGTTCTTGGGCATTCCGGTCAGGAAGCGGCGCATCGGCTCAGCCTTTTCCATGCCAATCACCGAGTTGTAATCGCCGCACATGCCGGCGTCTGTCAGGTAGCCGGTGCCCTCGGACAGGATCTGCGCATCGCCCGTCGGCACATGGGTATGTGTCCCCACAACCAGCGAAGCGCGGCCATTGCAGAAATGCCCCATGGCCATCTTCTCGGATGTGGCTTCGCAGTGCATGTCCACGATCACCGCCTGGGCCAGCCCACCGCGGGGGTGTGATTTCAGCACTGCCTCAACCGCGCCAAAGGGATCATCATAGGCGCGCTTCATGAACACCTGCCCCAATGCCTGCACCACCAGCACCTTGCGCCCGCCGGGCGCGTTGAACAGCCGGTAGCCGCGCCCCGGTGCGTTTTTAGCAAAATTCAGCGGCCGGATAATGCGCGGCTCTTTCTCAATGGCCTGCAACATGTCCTTCTGGTCAAAGGCATGGTCGCCAAGGGTCAGGCAATCGGCCCCCGCATCCAGCAGCGCCTTGGCGTGTTCGCCATTCAGCCCCATCCCATTGGAGGCGTTCTCGCCATTGACCACGACAAAATCGAGCCGCCAGTCCTTGCGCATCTGCGGGAGGTGTTCGGAAATGGCCTTGCGTCCCGCACGGCCCATGACATCGCCAAGAAATAATAGTCGCATCCGGGCGTGGTACGCCGTTGCTGGGCTCAGGACAAGAGCCGCGTTGTGGGTGCAAAACGTTTTGAAAAGCTTTGTCAGGATTTTTTGGAAAAATCCTGGCCTCCCCACCCAAGCGTCATCGGTTGAACTGCAACACCCGGCTTTCGGTGATCAGCATGTCCAGCGGCTGATCCGTTGGTTCCAGCGGTAAATCATCCGCCTCTTGCGCGTCAAAGGCAAAACCGATGGCCAATGTCGCACGTTTGGCACGCAGCAGCTCCAGCGTGCGATCATAAAAGCCGCCCCCATAACCAAGGCGCCCGCCCCGCGCATCAAAGGCAACCAGCGGCACGATCAGGATCTCGGGTTCGAAATAATCATCGGCCTCTGGCACTTTGGCCCCAAAGGGCCCGTCGCGCAGCGCGCCGTCCGGCTGCCAGCGACTGAATTTCAGCGGTGTACTCTTGGCCTGGATCACCGGCACACCAACAGGGCCATGAGCGGCGGCTTCGGCCATCGCGGGAAGCGGATCAATCTCTGTGCGGATCGGCATATAGCCCGACAGCGGCACGCCGCGATAGCCTGCCAGCACCTCTGACAGATGGCCCGCGACGCCGGGTTTGTTCATGTCAAAGGCGGCCTTGCGGCGCTGAAAGGCGGCCTTGCGGGCGTCGGCCTTGATCTGGGTAAGGTCATCCATGATACGGGTCCTGTCAGAGTGAGTGAACACGGCCCAAATGGGCAGTAACAGCAGGCAGGATCAGAGCAGCAACACCCCGGCCAGCCCAAGAAAGGCAAAGAAACCAACGATATCCGTAACCGTCGTCACAAAAGCGCCGGAGGCCAGCGCCGGATCGACGCCGATCTTCTCCAAAATAATCGGGACCGCCGTACCTGCCAGCCCCGCGACGACCAGATTGATCACCATAGCGACGGCGATCACGGCGCCCAGCATGGGCGAGCCGAACCACAGGATCCCGACAACGGCCATGATCAGGGCAAAGGCGAGGCCGTTCACCAATCCCACCAGAACCTCCCGCCGGATTACCCGCCAGACGTTGGAGCCGGTAAGGTCGCGGGTGGCGAGCGCGCGCACCGCCACCGTCAGCGATTGCGTACCGGCATTGCCGCCCATGGAGGCCACAATCGGCATCAGCACCGCCAGCGCCACAAATTCGGCAATCGTCGCCTCAAACTGGGCAATCACCAGCGAGGCCAGGATCGCGGTCGCAAGGTTCACTGCCAGCCAGGGAAAACGCTGCTTGGTCGTGGCCATGACGCGGTCGGCCAGACTGCCCTCGCCGACACCGGCAAGGCGCAGGATGTCTTCTTCGTGTTCTTCGTCCAGAACCACCATCGCGTCATCCATGGTGATGACACCCACCAGCCGTCCCTCATCATCGACAACCGGGGCCGAGATCAGGTGGTACTGGTTGAAAGCATAGGCCACGTCTTCCTCGTCCTGATCGGCGGGAATGATCTGAAAGGTCTCCTCGACGATAGTGCCGAGGGGCACCTCACGCTTCGACGACATGATCCGCCCCAGCGTGACATTGCCCACCGGATGTAACCGTGGGTCGACCAAAACGACATGGTAGAACTGATCCGGCAGATGATCCGATTCCCGCATGAAATCAATGGCCTGCCCCACCGTCCAGTGATCCGGGGCCATCACCACCTCGCGCTGCATCAGACGGCCGGCGGAATTCTCAGGATAGCTCAGTGATTGTTCGACCGCGACCCGGTCCGCATCTTCGAGCGTGTTGAGGATGGCCTCTTGCTGCGGCTCTTCCAGATCCTCCAGCAGGTCAACAACGTCATCGCTTTCGAGATCACGCACCGCCTCAGCCAGAACCTGTGGCGCCAGCAGAGAAATCACCTCTTCGCGGATGCTCTCATCAAGTTCCGACAGGATCTCACCGTCGAATTCACGATCATACAGCCGGATCAGCTGACCCCGGTCAAAGGCGCTGATCTGTTCCAGCAGGTCAGCGATGTCCGCCGCGTGCAATGGCTCCATCAGTGCAGTCAGTTGCGCCTGATCTTCTGCCTCTACCGCCTCAAGGATCTGGGTGACCCGTTTGCGATCCAGCTCATAGGCATCCTCGGACGCGGGGTCGACTGGCTCCTGGTGGTCGTCTGCAATCATCTGAGGCCCCTTTTTCGCGGTTGCTTCTGGAATAAAAGAAGCAGTTACCGAAAAACAATGACAATGACGTAATTTACCGCCGATGATGCTGCGCGTATCCTGTGGACCGCAGTTTGGCAAGAAAGGACCGCGTCTTATGCAGGCAGAATATATCTTACGGGGACAGGTTCTTTCGTTTGCGGGCACCCCCTTTGAGGGTGACAGCCCTGAGGCTGCGGTAAAGCTGCATGAGGCGGTCGCCATCGGTGGTGGCAAGGTGCTGGAGCTGGGCACATGGGATGGCTTGCGCAAGGCCCATCCGGCGGCAGAACTGGTGGATCACGGCGACCGGCTGATCCTGGCCGGATTTGTCGATGCCCATGTGCATTTCCCCCAAACGGCCATTATCGCCAGCTGGGGCAAGCGGCTGATCGACTGGCTGAACAGCTATACCTTCCCCGAGGAGATGCGGTTTGGCGATCGTGCCTATGCCGATGAAATCGCCGGACGGTATCTCGATCTGACGCGGGCCAATGGCACCACCACGATGTGCAGCTACTGCACCATCCACCCCGAAAGCGTGGATGCGTTTTTCACCGCCGCGCAGGCACGTGGGCAACGGGTTGTTGCGGGCAAGACCTGCATGGACCGCAACGCCCCCGACGGGCTGCGCGACACCGCGCAGTCTGCCCATGACGACAGCGCGGCGTTGATTGGGCGCTGGCATGGGGTCGACCGGCTGTCCTATGCGATCACACCGCGGTTCTCACCCACCTCGACCCCCGAACAGCTGGAGGCGATGGGCGCGCTTTGGGCTGATCATCCGGACTGCCTGATGCAGACCCATCTGAGCGAGCAGACGGATGAAATTACGTGGGTGAAATCGCTGTTTCCCGAGGCGCGGGATTATCTGGACACCTATGAGCAATTTGGCCTGCTGGGCGCACGTGGTCTTTATGGGCATGCCATCCATCTGGAAGACCGCGAACGTGCCCGGCTGCGCGAGGTTGGCGCGGCGCTGGTGCATTGCCCGACCTCCAACACCTTCATCGGGTCTGGGCTGTTTGATATGGCCGGATTGATGGCCGAAGGGCAACGCATTGGTCTCGCCACAGATACCGGTGGCGGCTCCAGTTTCTCGATGCTGCGCACCATGGCGGCGGCCTATGAGGTTGGTCAGCTGCGCGGCACGCCCCTGCATGCGGCACAATTGCTGTGGCTGGCCACGCAAGGCTCGGCCCGCGCGCTGCATATGGGAGACCAGATCGGCAATATCGCACCTGGCATGGAGGCGGATCTGGTGGTGCTGGATCTGGCCTCAACCCCTGCCATTGCGCAGCGCAGCGCCGGGGCGAAAGACCTCTGGGAGGCGGTCTTTGCCACCATCATGATGGGCGATGACCGGGCGGTTGCCGAGGTCTGGATCAACGGCGCGCGCGACTGAACCGTGCCGCGACAGGAGCGCCAAGAGAGGGAGGCGCTGACGCGCCTCTGCCTCCGGCGGGGATATTTGGCGCCAGAAGATGGGCGGAGCGATGGTGCCCAGTTTGGCCAGTTGCGTCAGGCCAGTCGCATCAAGCCAGCTGCATCAGCCGTGTGGTGGCTTTTTGGTGCCGCTCGAGAAGCCCCGGCAGATCCATGGTCGCCAAGTTACTATCGCGGATGATCTGACGCCCCTCGACGAAAAGATGTTTCACCTGCGCAGGTCCTGCCAGTAACAGGGCTGCTGGATCCCAGCTGCCGCTTGAGGCAACGCCGGTTACGTCCCACATGGCGATATCGGCGCGTTTGCCCACCGCAAGCTGACCGACATCGGGCCGTCCCAGCACCTCTGCGCCGCCCCGGGTGGCGATCTCCAGTGCCTCATAGGCGCTCATGGCATCGGCGCCCTGCGCGACCCGTTGCAAGAGCATGGCCTGACGGGCCTCACTGATCAGGCTGGCCATGTCATTGCTGGCAGATCCATCGACCCCCAGCCCGACCGGAACCCGCGCATCGCGCATCGCGCGCAGCGGCGCGATGCCGCTGCCAAGGCGACAGTTGGAACAGGGGCAATGGGCCACGCCGGTCCGGGTCCGGGCAAAGAGGTCAATCTCCTCAGCATCCAGTTTCACACAATGGGCGTGCCAGACATCGGGGCCGGTCCAACCCAGATCCTCGGCGTATTGGCCGGGTCGGCAGCCGAACTGCGCGAGGGAATAAGCGATGTCTTCGTCATTTTCGGCCAGATGGGTGTGCAGCATAACGCCCTTGTCCCGCGCCAGAAGGGCACTGTCCCGCATCAGCTCGCGGCTGACGGAAAACGGCGAACAGGGGGCCAGTGCCACCCGGCACATGGATCCTTCGGCGGGATCGTGGAACCGGTCCACCACCCGGATCATATCGTCGAGAATGGCGCGTTCCTCCTTGACCAGGCTGTCAGGCGGCAGGCCGCCCGCGCTTTCGCCGATGCTCATGGCGCCGCGCGTCGGCTGGAAGCGCAGACCAATGTCACCTGCGGCCTCAATCGTGTCCTCAAGTCTTGAACCATTGGGGTAGAGGTAGAGGTGATCGGAGGTAAGCGTGCAGCCGGAGAAGGCCAGCTCGGCCAGCCCCAGCTGGGCGGAGACATGGATGTCATCCGGCGTGAAGGCGGACCAGATCGGATAGAGCCGCTTCAGCCAACCAAACAGCAGCGCATCCTGCGCACCGGGCACCGCGCGGGTCAGGTTCTGGTAGAGATGGTGGTGGGTGTTCACCAGACCGGGCGTCACCACACAGCCCTTGCCGCTGATCCGCTCTCCCTCGGTGGTAAGACCGCTGCCAATCTCAGCGATAATCCCGTCGCGGATACGCAAATCCACAGCCGAAAGCTGGCTGCGCTGATCATCCATTGTCAGCGCGATATCAATATCTTGGATCAGAATTTCAGGCACAGGTCACACTCCATCAGGCCGCCCATTTCGGTGAAGTGTGAAGACGCGCCGACAGAATAAGGGCAAAGGACTCGGCGCGCTGTGATGGTTTAGCTGATTATCTGCCGGCAGTTCAAGCGGTTTGCTGGATCAGCGCAAGCGCTGCAGCATGCAGCTCTGGCGTGGCGGCTGCGAGGACCTGACCGCCCTCATGCGCGGGCTCGCCCTGCCAGTTGGTCACCACGCCGCCCGCCGCCTGAATGACCGCGATCGGCGCCTGAATGTCATAGGCGTTGAGACCTGCCTCAATCACCAGATCACACTGTCCGGCGGCCAGCAGCGCATAGGCGTAGCAGTCCATGCCGTAGCGGGTGAGGCGCACCTGAGCTGAAACCCGTTGGAAGGCGGCGCGTTCGGCCTCGGTGCCGACTTCTGGGAATGTGGTAAACAGCGTTGCCTCAGACAGGCTGTGGGTGGCGCGCGTGACAAGTGCGCTGTGACCGAGCGGACCAGTCAGACTGGCCCCTTCTGGCGTGCCGATAAAGCGCTCGCCGATATAAGGCTGATCGACGATACCCAGAAACGGACCATCTGCATCCCCCAGCGCGATCAGCACCCCCCAAGTTGGGGTCCCACTGATAAAGCCACGGGTGCCGTCAATCGGATCAAGAACCCAGGTGCGACCGGACTGGCCGTGTGTTTCGCCAAATTCCTCGCCAAGGATGCTGTCCTCGGGGCGCAGTTCGGAAAGCACGGACCGCATCGCCTGTTCGGCAGCGCGATCAGCAATGGTGACAGGATCAAAGCCATCGTCCAGTTTATTGTCGGATTGCAGCCCGGCTGAACGAAAATATGGCAGGATCGCCTGGCGTGCAGCATCGGCCATCCGATGGGCAACCTCCAGATCTGAAAACGCGGCTGAAGTCATACCCGAAGGCCTGACATTCAACCGCGCATTTTTCAAGCCCCAAGCCCCCACTTGAGGCCGGAAAATCAGGCCGCGTCGCTGAGCACGCGCGCCAGTTCGAACAAACGACGGCGCTGGTTTTCAGGGATCGCGTAGTAGGACCGCACCAGATCCAGTGCCTCCTTATCGCCCATCAGATCATCAGGCACCTGTGCCTTGTCTGATGCTGGCGCATCATCGTCCTGCAACCCTTCAAAAAAGAAGCTGACCGGAACGCTGAGCGCGTCGGAAATATCCCAGAGCCGCGAGGCGCTGACCCGGTTTGCACCGGTTTCATATTTTTGGATCTGTTGAAATTTAATACCAACCAGCTCTGCGAGCTGTTGTTGCGTCATGCCTATGAGCCACCGGCGATGCCGGATACGTTTCCCCACGTGCACGTCCACTGGATGAGCCATGCGTTTCTCCTAAGATTTACAAACTGGGAGCCACCCTAGCCGTCTTTCTTAACCCCCGCCCACCCGGCAAATACCGCGCAAGACCAATGTTGCCAAAAAACCCGTAAGTCCCTGTACAAACGAACAAGGCGCTCCCATTGAGGTTGAGTGTACGACCTTAACGGTTGAATTCAAGCGGTCACTCTCGCCACAATCGGCGCCCGTGCGTCAAACGCATGATTTCATGAACCAATTTTATTTCACTTTTTTGCATGTTTTACACATGTTCTACACCTCCCCATAAATAGTGAGGTGATCTGAAGACGAATCTGGCATGGTTTTGCCACTCAGAATCACCTTACCCCATGCCAGATATGGAAAAATGATATGCGCGCCTACCGTGTCAGCAGCTTCGACATCTCACCAACTATCGCAGAGGTTGACGTTAGATCACCAAAAAGCGGAGAGGTTGCAGTTGCAATACACGCCTGTGGGTTGAATTTTGCAGATCTTCTTCTGCTTCGTGGCAAATATCAGGACACCCCGGACCTGCCCTTTGTGCCGGGATTGGAACTCGCCGGTGTTATCGAAGCGGTTGGCGCGGATGTGGATGGGCTGGCCGTGGGCGATCGGGTAGCGGTGTTCTCCGGTCAGGGCGGTCTGGCCGAGACCGGGGTTTTCCCAGTCGATCGGGTCACGCGAATCCCGGATGAGATGTCCTTTGCCGATGCGGCGGCGTTCCAGATCACCTATGGCACCGGGCTTGTGGCCCTTGATCACTGCGCACGGCTTCAGCCGGGGGAGACCCTGCTGGTCACCGGCGCTGCCGGCGGTGTCGGGCTGACAGCTGTTGAAATTGGCAAACGTCTGGGCGCGCGGGTGATTGCCCATGCCCGTGGTGCTGAAAAACTGGCCGTGGCCAAGGCGGCGGGTGCGGATCATCTGATCGAAGCCAGCGAAGATCTGCGCCAGTCGGTCAAGGATCTGGGCGGCGCGGATGTGGTCTATGAGGCGATTGGCGGCGAGGTCTGGCAAGCGGCCTTTCGCGCCACCAACCCCGGCGGGCGGTTGTTGCCCATCGGCTTTGCCGGCGGTGAGGTGCCACAGATCCCGGCGAACCACCTGCTGGTGAAGAACCTCAGTGTGATCGGCTTCTACTTCGGCGGCTACCTCAAGAGCCATCCCGCGGTGATCCGCAGCGCTATCGAACGGTTGCTTCAGTGGTACCGCGACGGCTCGTTGCGCCCGCATATCAGCCATAGGCTGCCGCTGGATCAAGTCTCCGAGGGTTTGGATCTGCTGCGCAGCAGACGGGCCACGGGCAAGGTGGTGATCATGATCCGACCGGATCAGAGATAACGACAGCCTGCCTGCGTGCCCTGCCCCCGCCAAGCGTTGAGACCCCGGATCGCGAACCGGGGCGACACGGGTGTTGATCAAAGGTCAGAGTTCAGGCGGCTGTCCAATGCGTCTGCGCGGCAGCCAGCGGGGCGCTGATGTTCTGAAACGCCTTGCGCACAAGAAACGCCAGCTCGCTCACCATGGGGGAGCCTGAGGTCTCCGCACCATAGAGGTTGATCAACTGAACCGGCAGCTCCGGCAGATTACCGCCGTGGTCGATCTGCACCAGATGCGGCGGCTCGGTCCCCTCAATCATCGTATGGATCGCAAGATCGGCGCTGACAGTCGCCTCAATCGTACGGTCACTGTCGGTTTCCACCACCATCTCCCAGGAGATCCCCGCCGCATCCAGCGCGCCCACCACCTTGGGCCGGAAGGTGCAGTAACGGCCAAAGGCCAGTTTCAGCGGACGCTGCCGCCAGGCGGAGCCGTTGGGGGCGCCAATCCAGCAGAGCGGACGCTCTGCCAATGTCTCACCATTTTCCGAGGTGGTGGTCTCCGTGGTCAGGATCAGATCACATTCGCCGCGCGAGAATTGCTCCTTCAAAGAGCGGGTATAGCTGGAGATCAGCTGCACCTTCACCCGTGGGAACGACGCATTGAAACGCTGCAGCACCTGCGGGATCGCCGGGTAGACAATGTCATGCGGCACCCCAAGGACAATCTCGCCTTCATAGGCCTGATCGGTGAGCCGCCCGATCACCTCGTCATTCAGTGCCACCATCCGCCGCGCATAGGCCAGCAGCTGCTCCCCCGAGGCCGTCAGCGCAATCGTCCGGCCAGAGCGATCCAGCAGTTGCAGGCCCAACAGCTCCTCAAGCCGTTTCAGCTGCATGGACACCGCAGACTGGGTCAGATGCAGAAAACCGGCGGCACGGGTCACCCCGCCATTATCCGCAACCGCCACAAAGGAGCGCAGCGTGGTGATATCGAGATTCCGCATTATCACAATCCTTGATAGTTGAAATCATAAACATTCGTTTTTCATATCAATCACACTGCGCCATATACATCAACAGAATTGATAACAACGCACCACACCATCATAGATCCAGAAAAGGACACAGATCATGACCTATATGGATAACAGCCTGCGCTCCACCTCCTGCGCCCCCCGTCGCTCGATCCTGGCAACTGTGGCGCACGCGCTGGCCGTCTGGCGTGAACGCCGGATGCTGGCGCAACTGGATTCCTCCGCGCTTGAGGACATGGGCATCAGCCCACGCGACGCCGAGGCAGAAGCCCGCCGTCCGATCTGGGACGCTCCAAACAACTGGACCCGCTAAAGGCGACGCCCCGACAAGGCTCACACTAAGTCTAATACGAAAAGAGGTCCGCGCTGCGGGCCTTTTTTTGATGGAAGATGAGCTTCCCGAAGCCCCCTCCTGTCTGCACCTGTCCACAATGGGGCCCATCGGTTCAACACCCCCTAGGCTGGCGATCAGCTCAACCCGTTCCACTCAGGCCTGTGACCGGAAAACATCGCAACACCGCGCACCTAATTGATGCCGAAGGGATGGTGGGTTACAAAGTAATATTATCTTTTTCGATATTAGACCTTAGTGGATTTCACATGCAGCCTTCCAGATTTACTGTTGCCCTGTTTCTTTTTCTCGCGTCAGCGACTGCCTCCACAGCGCAAGGCAAGTATGATGTTTTCTGGGGGCAGTATATGGCGTCAGCCCTGATCGCCGAGACCTGCAAGGGCGTGACGACCTATTCAGGTCATAACGCTGTATCCATCGGTGTCGCCCGCGATGGTCTGCGCGAGCAGCGATTGCTGCGTATCCTCTACTACGGGAACAGAGAAAATCTGAGACGGTTGGGGCATATAACGCTGACCATGAGCGGCGTGAGCACAGACGACCCTCAGAAACTGTGCCGATATGCGCGAAAAATTGCACGCACCGATGATGGTATCGGCCGGTTCCTCAGAGTGAACTGAATATGTCACGATCACCCTGTGAAACGCCCTGCGCCCGGACCGTCCAAAGGGTTTCCGCAGCCCGTCTATACCGTGGTGTGAACTGAGGAAGCCAACCTGGCAAAAGAGCACCCCTGCGGTTGCCCGCTGCCTTCATAGTTTTATGCACTCTCGCTGCGCATCCGCCTGATAAATGCAAACTTCAGGATCACGACCCCGCTCTGTACCGCTTTTTGTTGATAATTGCGTCGAAACTTCGATCTACAGGCTTGAACCGCGCCCCGCTTCACCCGATATTTGCGAGGAACGCCAGGTCTCTGCACGCAGCAGGAAACCTGCGCGAGGGAGTTTAAAGACGGAGACCATGATACATGGCACAGTTTGACACCATCCGATCCACAGCGGGCGCACGCTCTGCGGAGATCGATGCGGGCCTGCGCGCCCATATGAACAAGGTCTACGGCACCATGGCCGTAGGCACATTCATTACATTTCTGGCTGCCTGGGCCATCTCTGGCCTGGCGGTTACCACGGACCCGGCCAATGCCGCAGCCCAGCTGAGTGCCGATAGATATCTGACCAGCATCGGCTATGCGCTTTATGCCTCGCCGCTGAAGTGGGTTATCATGTTTGCGCCGCTGGCCTTTGTCTTTGGCATCAGTGCCGCCGCCAATCGCATGTCGGCAGCGGGCGTCCAGCTGCTGTTCTATGTCTTTGCAACCGTGATGGGCCTGTCGATCAGCTCGATCTTCTTGGTGTTCACCGGCGAAAGCATCGTGCAGGTGTTCCTGATCACCTCCATCGCCTTTGCTGGGCTGTCGCTGGTGGGTTACACCACCAAGAAAGACCTCTCCGGCATGGGCGCTTTCCTGATCATGGGTCTCATCGGTCTGATCGTAGCATCAATCGTCAACATGTTCCTGGCGTCTTCTGCCATGGCGTTTGCGATCTCGGTGATTGGCGTGCTCATCTTTGCCGGCCTCACCGCCTATGACACCCAGCGGATCAAGAATGACTATCTGCAGCACGCCCACATGGGCGACCAGGAGTGGCTTGCCAAATCCGCCATCATGGGCGCGCTGAGCCTCTATCTGGACTTCATCAATATGTTCATGATGCTGCTCCAGCTGCTTGGAAACCGCGAATAACGCGACACCTTCCAGACATAAGCACGACCGGGGCGGATCATCACGATCCGCCCTTTTTCTTTGTCTGCGCGCCCGACCTTCTGTCGCCGGGCAGGCTTCTTATAACCGCCGCATTTGAGACACCCATGGATCTGATTGATATTTCCCCCGAAGACGCCCACCGCCTGATCCCCCTGCTGCAGGACCTGCATGCGTTGCATGTGGCCCATCAGCCCGACCGCTACCCGGCAGCCCCGGACGACGCCGCATTGACCCGCTGGCTGACGGAGTGGCTGAGCGAGACCAGTGTGACCGCCCGCGCTGCGGTCAGCCCGCAGGGCAGCGTGATGGGCTATATGATATATGGCATTGAACACCGCCCTGCCCTACCTGTCCGCCAGGCTGAGACCCGCGCAATGCTGCATCACATCGCCGTATCAGAAAGCTGGCGACGTATGGGCGTTGGATCCGCGCTGATCGCGGATCTGAAGCGTGCTGTGACAGCCCAAGGCATCCAGATAGTTGCCACCACATATGCACCGTTCAACAGCGCCTCCGCCGCGCTGATGGCCCGTATGGGGCTGAAGCCGGTGAATGTAATGGCCGAGTGGCGTGGCTGAAACAGGCCTCATCTCAGGCGAGGTTATCGCGCAGCGGAGCCGGAGCCCTCTGCGTCTCTGGGAGCCCTGAAACACAGGCATTGCCGCCCCGTAAAAAAACAGGAGGCAGCCCCACCGCTGCCTCCTGCTCTGGTCGCTCCCCCGAGCCGACCTGCGGTGCTGTGACCGCCTGAGACCTCGCACTTCCGGCGAGATATCTCGGCGCCACTCTCTCACCCACATCCCGGGATCACTTGTCGTGGTGAAATGTGGCTTTTTCAGGCCAAAGCGCACGGCGGGTCGCGATTTCATTTACCGGATTTTCATAAAATTGATGCGGCGTCGCGCAGCGCCTTCTGCGCCAATAAAAAAGGGCCGCACTCATGTGCGACCCTTCTTATCTACTGTCCCGAACATCGGGGCTGATATCGCGGCCAGTGGCTGCGCGACATCAAGAGGCTTATTTGATTTTGCCTTCTTTGTATTCAACGTGCTTGCGCACGACCGGGTCGTACTTACGCACAACCATTTTCTCGGTCATGGTGCGTGCGTTTTTCTTGGTCACGTAGAAGTGGCCCGTGCCCGCGGTCGAGTTCAGGCGGATCTTGATTGTGGTCGGCTTCGCCATGGTATTCTCCTGCGTCCGAAAAGGCAGGGGCCTCTCGGTAAATTCCTATATGAGCGTGCGCTTTTACCTGCACCACCCCGTGAGTCAAGAGGGTTCGCCGGGATATTTTGCGCAGAGGGCCTATAAGCCGGATTTTGTTCCGGGGCCAAGGCCCCTTCGACGACCATTCATCTAGGATGCACATTGCTGCGCACCTCCAGCTGCCAACCCGACCCCTCTTGGCCAAAACATGCCTAGCGGCGGTATCGGCTTGCGCCGACCGGCCCGCGCGGGGGTCCTATTTGGCATTGCTCCCGGTGGGGCTTGCCGTGCCGCCCCTGTTGCCAGCGGCGCGGTGGGCTCTTACCCCACCGTTTCACCCTTACCCACATAGGATCACCTGACAGGCAGGCGCATATGGGCGGTCTGTTTTCTGTGGCGCTCTCCGTCAGATCGCTCTGCCCGGGCATTACCCGGCACCGTTGTTTTGTAGAGTCCGGACTTTCCTCGCGACGCCTTGCGGCCTCCCGCGGCCATCCAGCCCTCTGCGCAGGGGTTGGCGTAGAAACTACTGCGCCCAAGGTCAAGCGGATAGTGCACCGGGGGCGTTGCCCCCTCGCGCCTGCGGCGCTCACCCCCAGGATATTTGCGGCCAGAAGATGCCGGGACGCTCTCTATCTTCTGGCGTCAAATATCCCGGAGCGCGAGGCAGAGCCTCGCTCAGGCCTCTGCCCGGGACGCATCGGTCAGCAGCGGCAGGACGTCCCTGTCGGTCAAGGGACCGGTCTGCCATGGCCGGAATCTGAGGCGCACCGCCTGCAGCAGGGTGGCGTCATCCACATCCGCCGTAAAGCCACGCCGCCGCGCCAGAGCGCGAAAGCGGTCCATCCCGACGTCGATCTCTGGCCGCGCCGCAGCACCCGGCGCGGCGCTGGCCAGCCCCTGTCTGGCCAGCCGCGCCCAGTCAAAGCGGGCGCCCGGGTCACATTTGCGCCCCGGCGCCATGCAGGAATGACCGATCACCCCTGTCGGCAAGATCGCCCAACGTTGCAGAATAGCGCTCAGGAGCGTTTCCAACCGGGTCATCTGCGGCGCTGAAAATGGGTGATCCCCCCGATTGTCGAGTTCGATCCCGATAGAGCGCGAATTGATATCCTCCTGCCCGCACCACTCACCTGCGCCCGCATGCCAGGCGCGATCCGCCTCGCGCACCATTTGCCACAGCGTACCATCAGCGCCGATCAGGTAGTGGGCGGAAACTTCGTACTGCGGATCACAGAGCCGCTCCAATGCGGCCTCGGCACTGTCCATCGCGGTGTAATGCAGCACAACCAGATGCGGCCTCAGATCATTGCGGCGCGCATTGGAATTGGGACTGGGATGCCAGATGGCATCCGTCCCGGTGTCAGCAGAGGTCGGCGGAGGGGTCATGGGGCGCAAGCCGCCTCAGTTCTGCACCGCAAGCCGGTAGGGTACGGGGTCCCAGCCGCAGGCATAGCCGTCCCCATCAGGGTCCAGGGCTTGACGGTCACGCTTTGGGCCGCCTGCCTCAAGAAAGGCGATCTGGGCCAGTTCGGGTGATGCAAAGCCCGCGCAATTGCGCGAGGAGCGCGCGGCGAGATTGATGCCAGAACGCGAATAGATGCGCTGCCCGCGCGGATTGGAGGTGCTCAGCGCATAGCGTACGATATTGGGGTCACGGCTGCCTCTGCGGGTGGGCACGGCCGTTGGACTCACCACCTGATATTGCGCGCGCTGGCGGGCAAGCCGCTCCGCGTCGCTTTCAATGCTCTGACGGGAGGAAACCGCGTCGAAGTCATTCTCATCGGAGATCCGCGGATTGCCCGCAAGCGTCGGTGCCGGATTGGTGGGGCTGGCCTCAATCGGGGCGGTACCGGAGTTGCTGCGCGCTGCCTCCAGCGCGGCTGCGGTTTCCCGCGCGATGTCATCGCTGCTGCTGCCGGAAGATGCGAGTGTTCCGGCGCCACTGGTGCGTGCCGCCACACGCGGCGCAGGCTGCACAGCACGCGGCAGAGGCTCGCTGGCGACCCGTGCCGGTGGCACCAGTGGGTCGCCGTTGATGGTGGTGCCGGTCGCAGGCGCCCCGTCAAAGGGGCTGGAGCCAAATCCGGCCTCTGGCCCGCTGTCGGGTACCGGAGGCTGACACGCGGCCAGCAGGACAAGGCTGCTGGTCGCAAGGATGGACCGGAATGCACGCATGATCACCACCTGTTGGTTCTGCTCAGATCAGGACAGGGTTTACCACCAATGCCCGGGCTTGGCCACAAATCCGGCAGCCTCTTCCAGCGCATAGGCTGTATTCAGCAAATCGCCCTCTTCCCACGGACGGCCAATCAGCTGCAGCCCCAGCGGCAGCCCCTGCGCATCAACACCGGCAGGCACCGAAATCCCCGGCAGACCGGCCAGGTTCACGGTGACGGTGAAGACGTCATTGAGGTACATCTGCACCGGATCCGCGTCGATCATTTCGCCCAAGCCAAAGGCGGCAGAGGGCGTGGCTGGCGTCAGGATCGCGTCGATGCCTTGGGCAAAGACATCCTCAAAGTCCTTCTTGATCAGGGTGCGGACCTTACGGGCGCGGTTGTAATAGGCGTCATAGAAACCTGCAGAGAGCACATAGGTGCCCACCATCACGCGACGCTGCACCTCATGGCCGAAGCCCGCAGCACGGGTTTTCTCGTACATTTCGGTTATGCCATCGCCAGCCTCCAGCGTGGCGCGCTGACCATAGCGCACGCCATCATAGCGCGCGAGATTCGACGAGGCCTCAGCCGGCGCAATCACGTAATAAGCAGGCAGGGCGTATTTGGTGTGCGGCAGAGAGATATCGACAATCTCGGCGCCTGCTGCACGCAGCATCTCGGCGCCTTCGGACCAGAGTTTCTCAATCTCCGCAGGCATGCCATCCATGCGGTATTCACGCGGGATACCGATCTTCTTGCCCTTGATGTCACCGGTCAGCATCGCCTCGAAGTTCGGCACTGCCAGATCGGCGCTGGTGCTGTCCTTGGGATCGTGGCCACACATCGCCTCAAGCATCATTGCCGCGTCGCGCACCGATTTGGTCATCGGACCGGCCTGATCCAGCGATGAGGCAAAGGCCACCACACCCCAGCGCGAGCAGCGCCCGTAGGTGGGTTTGATGCCGGTGATACCGGTAAAGGCCGCAGGCTGGCGAATCGAACCGCCGGTGTCGGTGCCGGTTGCCGCGAGGCACAGATCAGCTGCCACGGCAGATGCGGACCCGCCGGAGGACCCGCCCGGTGTCAGCTCGGCAGTATCATTGCCGCGCCGCCAGGGGCTGACCGCGTTACCATAGACGGAGGTTTCATTGGACGAGCCCATGGCGAATTCGTCCATGTTCAGCTTGCCCAGCATGACAGCGCCTGCATCCTGCAGCTGCTGCGATACAGTGGATTCATACTCGGGCTTAAAGCCCTCCAGAATGCCGGAGGCGGCCTGGCTGGCGACACCTTTGGTGCAGAACAGATCCTTGATGCCGATCGGCAGGCCACACATGGCAGGCGCATCGCCCGCCTTGATCCGTGCATCTGCTGCCTTGGCGCGCTCCAGCGCGATTTCGGGCGTCTTATGCACGAAGGCATTCAGCGCATCAGCGGCATCAATGGCTTTCAGGCAGGCCTCGGTCAGCTCAACAGAGGTTGTTTCGCCCTTGCACAGGGCGTCACGGGCGTCGGACAGGGTGAGTTTGTTCAGTTCGGTCATGTCTTATTCAACCACCTTGGGCACTGCGAAAAAGCCTTCGCGGGCATCGGGAGCATTGGCGAGGATCTTGTCCTGCTGGCTGCC
The DNA here is from genome assembly GCF_018101215.1 of Phaeobacter sp. HS011. Lineage (NCBI taxonomy): Bacteria > Pseudomonadati > Pseudomonadota > Alphaproteobacteria > Rhodobacterales > Roseobacteraceae > Phaeobacter > Phaeobacter sp. HS011. The sequence continues at coordinate 444,748 of NZ_JAGEUF010000003.1, forward strand.
GTCCGTGACCTCATCCACCCGACGTTTCAGGCGCTGTGGTGTCACGGAGGTCATCGGCTCGACGCCTTCGACGTCCACCTCGTTCAGCTGCTCGATAAAGCCGAGGATGGTGTTGAACTCATCTGCCAGAGCGGGCAGCGCGTCCTCTTCGACCTTGATACGGGCCAGTTTGGCCACCTTGGCGGCGGTGCTTTGGTCAATCGACATGGAAACCCTCATCTCGTGTTAGGACGCATTTACCGCCGCACCGCCGCCGCCGCAAGCCTGCGGGCGCGTGAAAGCCCCGGGAATTCGACCACAAGGCACCTGAGCCTGTGGATTTCTGCCTCCGTCGCGATAGGCTTGGGGCAAGACAACGCCCCTAGCGGGCCGGATCGCAACAGCAGTGAGGGAGTATAAAACATGAAGATTATCTGGCTGGGCCATGGCAGCTTTCGCATCGAGACCGCAGGACAGGTTCTGTTGGTGGACCCCTGGCTGACCGGCAACCCGATGCTGCGCGACGACCAACATGAGGCCGCTATCGCAGGCGCCACGCACATCATTCTGACCCATGCCCATTTTGACCATGTCATTGACGTACTGGCGCTGGCACGGCGGCTGACGGTGCCAATTGTGGGCCAATATGATCTGATGGGCATCTGGGGCGAGACCGAAGATGTGACCACCATCGGCTTCAACAAGGGCGGTACCGTAAATCTGGACGGGCCGAACCTCGCCATGGTTCCGGCCTCGCACAGCTCCACCTTTGCGACACAGGATGGGCTGAGGACGGCTGGCAGCGAGGTGGGCTATATGCTGATGAGCGAGGGGAAAACGCTTTATATCTCTGGCGATACCGGGCTGATGGCGGATATGGACTGGATGGGCGATTACTACAAACCTGAGATCGGCATTCTAAGCGCTGGTGGGCATTTCACCATGGATATGGCGCAGACGGCCTATGCGGCGAAGCGGTATTTCAAGTTCAAGACGCTGATCCCCTGCCACTACCGCACCTTCCCGATCCTGGAGCAGAGCGCCGAAAAACTGGCGGAGGCGCTGCCGGATGTGACGGTGATTGAACCGCAGGTGCTCGAGGCGATCATCCTATAAGCGCGCCGCTGACCGGGGCGCTCCCGCCCGGACCATGATCTGCCGGGCAGATCTGGTCCCGTTGGGCGTGGCGCCGCCCCAAACGGGCGGCGCAGGCGGCCGCTGCGGCAACAGGTAACTTATGAGCAAGGTTGCCAGTCGGTCAGTTGCGCGGCTCAGCCCGCCTGCTGCACTGCGGGGGAGGTGAAGGCGGCGCGGGCCTGGGCGGCCTTTTTCCGGCAGATACAGTCTGTTGCGTGGTCATTCACCAGCCCCATCGCCTGCATGAAGGCAAAACAGGTGGTGGGTCCGACGAATTTCCAGCCGCGTTTTTTCAGCTCCTTCGACAGCGCAATCGACTGCGGCGTAATGGAGGCCGTCTGCGGCGGCACCTGTTCATCCGGGCCGGGTTCATAGCTCCAGAAAAACGCGGCGAGCGATCCTTCCCCCGCAACCATGTCCTCAGCGCGGCGGGCATTGTTGATCACCGCTTCGATCTTGCCGCGATGGCGGATGATGCCTGCGTCCTGCAACAGGCGATCCACGTCCTGAGGGCCAAGCCGGGCGACCTGGGTCCAGTCGAACCCCGCGAAAGCTGCCCGGAAATTCTCGCGTTTGGCCAGAATGGTGCGCCAGCTCAGGCCTGACTGAAAACTCTCCAGGCAGATCTTCTCAAATAGGCGCTTATCATCCGCAACCGGATAGCCCCATTCGTGATCATGATAGGCCAGAAACTCCGGGGCGGATCCTGCCCACCCACAGCGCAACTGCCCGTCAGGTGCCAGAAATTCCTTACTCATGTCTGTTTGCCCTCCTGCGGCGCGACCGGCTGGCGCAACCAAAATGCCACGCTACGACCCTCACATCTGCCGGGTCAACTATCGCCTGAGCGGCGGGCGGCAAAGAATGCCTTCAGAAGGGTTTCAGCCGGTTCGGCACTGATCCCCTCATAGACCTCTGGCGCGTGATGCGCCTGCGGATGCGAAAACACGCAAGCGCCATGAGCGACGCCGCCGGACTTGGGATCAGACGCCCCGTAGTAGACACGGCGAATGCGGGCAGCAGCAATGGCGGCGGCGCACATCGCACAAGGTTCCAGCGTTACATAGAGGTCATGGCCCGTGAGGCGCTCCGAACCGGCGGCAGCGCAGGCCTCGCGGATCACCAGCACCTCGGCATGGGCGGTGGGATCGCTCCGCTCTCGGGTGCGGTTGCCTGCACGGGCCACCACCTGCCCCTCCGGGGAGATCAGGGCGGCCCCCACCGGCACCTCTCCGCGCGCGGCGGCGGCGCGGGCTTCGGCAAGGGCGACATCCATGTGAGAACGAAACGGCATAGCCTCTCCCTGCCCCAGAATGGGAGCTTTCGCAACTGCGCGGAATGATCTATGGCCTCAGTATGAGCAAAACACCATCTTCCCCCAAAGGCCAGCGCCCCGGCACGGCCAAACCAGCCCGCAACACACGCCCTGTTTCGGCAAAGGCTGGTAAGACACCGACTGACACGCCCGCCATGGGTGATGGCCCCGAAGGCGACCGCATCGCCAAGGTTCTGTCGCGCGCAGGCGTTGCGTCGCGGCGCGAAGCCGAGCGGATGATCGCCGAAGGGCGTGTTGCGGTAAACGGCAAGGTGATCGACAGCCCTGCGCTGAATGTGGTGCTGGGCAAGGACCGGATCGTGGTGGATGGCAACCCGATGCAGGACCCCGAACCGCCGCGCCTGTGGATGTACCATAAGCCCTCAGGTCTGGTGACCACGACAAATGATGAGCTGGACCGCCGAACCATCTTTGACGAACTGCCTGAGGATATGCCGCGCGTGATGACCGTGGGGCGACTTGATCTCAACTCCGAAGGCCTTCTGCTGTTGACCAACGATGGCGGCATCAAGCGCCAGCTCGAGTTGCCCTCTACCGGCTGGCTGCGCCGCTACCGCGTGCGGATCAACGGCCGTCCAAAAGACACCGATTTCGAACCATTGCGTCAGGGTTTGGTGATCGAGGGAGAGCGTTTTCAGCCGATGACCGTCGCGCTGGACCGCCAGCAAGGCGCAAACGCCTGGCTGACAATTGGTCTGCGCGAAGGCAAAAACCGCGAAATCCGCCGTGCGATCGAAGACATCGGTTTTACCGTTAACCGCCTGCTGCGCCTGTCTTATGGCCCCTTCCAGCTGGGCAATCTGAAGCCGGGCGAGGTCGAAGAACTGCGCTCACGCGTGGTGCGGGATCAGCTGGGACTTACTGCCCCAGAAACTGAAGAAGACGAAAGACCCAAGCGCCCTGTGCGCCAACGCCCCGGTGCGGGCAAACCCGGCCCGAAGCCAGGTGCCAAGCCAGATTTCAAATCAGGCAGTAAGCCGGGCGGGAAACCAGGCGGGAAACCGTCAGGTCGCTCCTTTGGCTCTTCTGATCGGTCGAGCGAGAAACCCGGCGACCGATCTGGTGCCCGCCCTGCTGGCAAACCGGGCGGAAAATTTGCAGGCAAAGGCAAACCATCCGATCGGTTTGCCGGAAAAGCCGAGGGTAAGCCCGCGGGGCGGACCGCTGATCGCACGCCGGACAGACCCGGTGGCAAACCCGCAGGCAAATTCGGAAGCAAACCGGGTGGTAAACCCAGCGGCAAGTTCGGCGGCAAACCCTCGGGCCGTAGTGGGGGTCGCGATGGAGGTCGGGACACGGGTCGAGGGCCCGCGCCACGCAGTGGTGGCAAACCACCGCGCCGCTAAGCCGCTCGCGACAAGAAGTTGCGTCCACGATTTCAGAGTTCCCCCTAGCAAGATGACGCTGCATATCCTAAGTTTCCAGTTGCTTGCAGCGCTCATCTTGGGGGAACAGACGTGCAGAAACTCGCCTTTGTGGCCTTGCTGATCCTGTTGATTGGCCTGGCAACCGGCTGGCTGGTCGGAGGCTAACCCCATGGCACAGCGTTTTGGCGGCAAATACAGCCCTGATGGCCGCGACACCGGAGCAGATAAAGCCCCCACCTCCGGCCACACCACCTCCAGCGCCAACAGCTATCGCAGCGCCAATGTTGATCCAGTCGGCATGCGCGCCAATCTGATGGCGCTGCCTGCGGGGCTGGTGGCCCTGATGTCTGTCTTCTCGGACGCGGCGGGTCTGGCGTTTGGCCTGCTTGCCGCAGCGACATGGGCCGGGTCGGCCTATCTGCTGCGCGATGGCCTGCGGGCTGAAGCCGCCTATGATGATCGCAAGGTTGCCCGCCGCCCTGCCCTGCCACGCAAGATCCTGGCGGCGCTGCTCTGCGGTATCGGCGCCTTGTTTGCTGTCTGGCGGCAGGACCCCGGCGCCCTCAGCGCGCTGATTTATGCCGCTGCGTCGACTGGCCTGCATCTGGCGGCCTTTGGCGTTGATCCCCTGCGCGACAAGGGCACTGAAGGCATTGATGATTTCCAACGTGACCGCGTTGCCCGTGTAGTGGACGAGGCCGAAACCTATCTCTCCGCAATGAAGGATGCCGCCCTGCGCGCCCGCGACCGCAAGGTCGAGCAGCAGGTTGAGGCCTTTCAGGAGGTGGCGCGCGACCTCTTTCGTACAGTTGAGGAAGACCCCCGCGATCTGACCGGCGCGCGGCGCTACCTCACCGTCTATTTGATGGGGGCGCGCGATGCGACCATCAAATTCGCCGATATCTATACCCGCAGCGGCGACACTCAGGCCCGGCAGGATTTTCTGGCCCTGCTGACTGACCTGGAACAGAATTTCGCCGCCCGCACCCGCAAGATGCTGCTGGAGGATCGCACCGATCTAACCGTTGAAATCGACGTGCTGCGGGATCGTTTGCAGCGCGAGGGCGTTCATCTGGACACCCGCTGACACAGCCATAAGGAATTTGCACATGTCCGAGACGACCCAGAAGAAAGCCGCCAAGGAGACGCAAATAGTTTCCGAGATCACCGCGATTGAGCTGCCGGAACCGGTGGCGGAGATCCAGTCGCTGGAACAGGCGGATGAGGCCACCAGCGCCGATATCAAGTCCCGCATGGCGCAGATCGACATGTCGGACAGCAATTCGATCATCAATTTCGGTTCTGGCGCACAGGCCGAATTGCAGCAGATCAGCCAAGCCATGCTGACGGATGTGCGCAACAAAGACGTCGGCCCCGCCGGCGACAGTCTGCGCAATATCGTCACCACCATCCGTGGCTTTTCGGTGTCCGAACTGGATGTGCGCCGCAAGCGCAGCTTCTGGGAGCGTCTGCTGGGTCGCGCCGCACCCTTTGCCAAATTCACCGCCCGGTTTGAGGATGTGCAGGGCCAGATCGACCGCATCACCGATAATCTCCTCGGTCATGAGCATCAGCTGCTCAAGGATATCAAATCGCTGGATCTGCTCTATGCCAAAACGCTGAGCTTCTATGACGAGCTGGCGCTCTATATTGCAGCAGGTGAGGCCAAGCTGGCCGAACTGGATGCCAATGAGATCCCCGCCCTGGAAGCCGCTGTCGCCGCTGCGGCTGAGAGCGATCAGGTGATGCGCGCGCAGGAGTTGCGCGACATGCGCGCCGCCCGCGACGATCTGGAACGCCGGGTGCATGATCTGAAACTGACCCGTCAGGTCACCATGCAGTCGCTGCCCTCGATCCGTTTGGTGCAGGAAAATGACAAATCCCTGGTGACCAAGATCAACTCTACTCTGGTCAACACCGTGCCGCTTTGGGAGACCCAGCTGGCGCAGGCTGTCACCATCCAGCGCTCGGCAGAGGCAGCGGCGGCCGTACGCGATGCCAATGACCTGACAAATGAGCTGCTAACCTCAAACGCCGCCAACCTACGCGAAACCAACAAGGTAATCCGTCAGGAAATGGAGCGCGGCGTTTTCGACATCGAAGCGGTGAAACAGGCCAATGCCGATCTAATCGGCACCATTCAGGATAGCCTGCAGATCGCTGACGAGGGCAAGGCCAAACGCGCCGCAGCTGAGGAAGATCTGAAAAAGATGGAAGCAGAATTGCGCGACACCCTCGCCGCAGCCAAGGCACGCCGAGACGGTGTTGGCGACACAGCTGCTACGGCGGTCCCCGGCACCGCATGAGCAAGACCCACCGCATATGGCAGCGCGCCCGAAAGCGACGAATGGTGCCGGTGCTTGTCGGCGCGCTGACCGGGACTGCGCTCCTGATGGGCTGCGATCCCCTGGCTCAGCGCACCTCGCTGGTGCCGCCAACGCGCCCTGCAAACCTGGCCCCGCAGCCCAAACCGCCCTCAGTCGAGAGCCAGCGACTGGCCCGCTACTATGGTGCCCTGCAGCAGGATCTGCTCACCCGTGGGCTATTGCGGACAGATGGTGGCGGGCCGGAGACGCCCTATGACGCTGACGATCTGCGCAGGAACTTTGAGCAGATCGCCTTCTACGATGAATACGGCAGCGGCAATCTGCGCACCTCCGGCGCGCTGGGGCGGTGGGACGGGCCGGTGCGCCTGAGGGCCGACTTCGGCCCCTCGGTCAGCGCCGAACAGCAGCAGAAAGACCGCTCAACGTTGGAGGCATATGCCGCCCGTCTGGCCCGGATCACCGGTCATCCGATCAGTACGACAACCAGCCGCGCACGGGCCAATTTCAACGTGATCTTCGCTGGCGCAGATGACAGTGCCTATGTGGCCGGACGGGTGCGGGAAATCCTGCCGTCGATCAGCGACGCCGATCTTCAGGTCTTCTCCAATCCGCCGCAAAGCTATTATTGTCTGGTGCGCGCCGGAGGTCTGCAGGCGGATCCCTCGTCTTATATGCGCGGAGTGGCGCTCATTCGCGCAGAGCATCCGGATCTGGCACGGCGCAGCTGTATCCACGAGGAAATCGCTCAGGGCCTTGGCCTGCGCAACGACAGCCCGCACGCGCGTCCCTCAATCTTCAACGATGACGATGAATTTGCGCTGCTCACCAGCCAGGACGAGAAGCTTCTGCAGATCCTGTATGATCCACGTCTGCGCTCCGGCATGTCCGCCGAAGAGGCCCGCCCGATCGTGCAAACAATCGCCTATGATATCATGGGGGAGCCGCAATAGCGGCCCCGCATTTGCCGACCCGATGCTCTGGCATCGCCGAACAAGGATGAAGACAATGGGTATTTTCGACTTTCTCAAGGGAGAGTTCATCGACGTCATCCACTGGACCGACGACACCAATGACACGCTGGTCTGGCGATTTGAGCGTGAAGGCCATGCGATCAAATACGGCGCCAAACTGACGGTCCGCGAAGGTCAGGCTGCGGTCTTTGTCCATGAGGGCCAGCTGGCGGATGTCTTTACCCCCGGACTCTACATGCTAGAGACCAACAACATGCCAGTCATGACGACGCTGCAGCATTGGGACCACGGGTTTCAGTCGCCGTTCAAGTCCGAGATCTATTTCGTCGACACCACCCGGTTCAACGATCTGAAGTGGGGTACCAAGAACCCCATCATGGCGCGGGACCCCGAGTTCGGCCCCGTCCGCCTGCGCGCTTTTGGCACCTACAGCATCCGGGTGGTAGATCCGGCGCGGTTCCTCACTGAAATCGTGGGCACCGATGGTGAATTCACCATGGATGAAATCTCCTTCCAGATCCGCAACATTATCGTTCAACAGGCGAGCCGGGTGCTGGCAGGGTCCGGCATCCCGGTGCTGGACATGGCCGCGAATACCGCTGATCTGGGCAAGCTGGTCGCAGCAGAGATTTCCGCAACGGTTGCAGACTACGGCATCGCGATCCCGGAGCTATATATCGAGAACATCTCGCTGCCCGCCGCGGTCGAACAGGCGCTGGACAAGCGCACCCAGATGGGGATCGTCGGTGATCTTGGCCGCTACACGCAGTTTTCTGCCGCCGAAGCGATGACCGTCGCAGCCCAGACGCCCAACAGCGGTATGGGGGCTGGTATGGGCATGGGTATGGGCATGGCGATGGCCCAACAGATGGCGCAGATGGCGCAACCGGGTGCCACCGGTCATGCAGCAGGTCAGCCCGCCGGTCCCTGGGGCGCACGGCCCAGACCCGCTGCCCCGCAAACCGCACCGATGACCGCCCCGGTGGCCCCGCCGCCGCCACCGCCACCGGTGGAACATGTCTGGCACATCGCCGAGAATGGACAGACCACCGGCCCCTTCTCCAAAGCACGCCTTGGGCGGATGGCGCAGGAGGGCGGATTGCGCCGCGACAGCCTGGTTTGGACCCCGGGTCAGGACGGCTGGAAGGCAGCTGGCGATGTGCTGGAACTGGCGCAGCTCTTTACCATCCTGCCCCCACCACCGCCCCCCCCGGCAGGCTGACATCAAACCAACCCAAGGGCGCTGTGATCATCGGCGCCCTTTCTCACGACCGATGCAGCCTCCTTGCCACGAAGGATTCAGCAATAATGACCCGACGCAGTGCGCTCAAATGGCTCCACTGGCTAAGCCTCGCTCTTATTGTCTACTTCTACCTGGTGGAGCCGGAGGAAAACAGCGCAGCCCCTGGGCTGGCGTTGGCCACCCATGCCGGGGTTGGGCTGATACTGGCGCTGATCGTGCTGATCTGGACCGCAATCTATCTGCGCAAAGGGTTAGCCGGGCGTGCCGGTCCCAAGCTGCCCGGCTGGGCCAAGCGGTTCCATGGGCTGAACCATCGTGTTCTGCAAATCGGCCTGCCGATCATGGTTGCAACCGGCGCGCTGGCCGGGATGCTGGCGCCCTTTGCGATCCGTGCCTTTGGGGTTGTGCCGATCAACCCTGCGGTCGGCAGCCGCACCCTGCATGAACTGGCTGAAGATCTGCATGAGATCGCCTTTGATGCGCTGCTAGTTGCCATTGTTTTGCATGGGATCTTCCACCTTTGGCGCCATTTTCTGTTGAAGGACAACGCCCTGCGCATCATGGTGCCGAAACTGCTGCACAAGTATCTTTGAGGCTCCCCCGTGACCCAACCCCCACCGCCGCCCCCCGGCCCTCCCTCTGCCGAGCCCCCTGCGTCCTCCGGCACCGACGCTCAGCCGACGGAACACCGGTTCCCTTGCGAACAATGCGGCGCAGACTATCGTTATGACCCGCAGAACGGCACGCTGACCTGCGATCATTGCGGCCATCAAGACACCATACGTTCCGGTCCATGGCGCGGTGGCAGCCTGCGCGAACTGGATTTCGAGACCGCCCTGTCGTCTGGTCTGGCAGAGGCCGACATGGAAGAAACCCGCGTCCTGCGCTGCCCGAATTGCGCGGCTCAGGTGGAGCTGGACCCAAAGGACCATGCGGGCGAATGTCCTTTCTGCGCCACGCCTATGGTGACCGATACCGGCACCCACCGTCACATCAAACCGAAGGGTGTGTTGCCCTTCGCCTTTGACGAGCGCAGCGCCCATAAGGCCATGTCAGACTGGCTGGGTCAGCTGTGGTTCGCCCCAAACGGCCTGCAACAATACGCCCGCAAGGGGCGGCGTATGGACGGGATCTATGTCCCCTATTGGACCTTTGACGCCGAAACCCGGTCGCAATATCGCGGCCAGCGCGGCACGGTCTATTATGTCACCGAAACCGTCATGGTCGATGGCAAGCGCCAATCCCGCCAAGTGCCCAAGGTGCGTTGGCGGCCAGTCACGGGTCGGGTCCAGCGGTTTTTCGATGATGTGCTGGTGCTGGCCTCCAAAAGCCTGCCGAAAAAGAACACCGACGCGTTGGAACCCTGGGATCTGTCCGCGCTGGAACCTTATCAGCCGCAGTATCTGGCCGGGTTCCGTGCCGAGGCCTATGCAGTGGAGCTGGCCGACGGTTACAGCGAAGCAAACGCGCGGATGCGCCGGGTGATTGAACGTGACGTGCGTTTTGACATCGGTGGGGATCGACAGCGCATTGAAGATATCGACAGCAATTTCTCCGATATCACATTCAAACATGTGCTGCTGCCGGTCTGGCTCGCCGCGTACAAGTACCGGGGCAAAACCTACCGGTTTGTGGTCAACGGGCAATCGGGCCGTGTACAGGGGGAACGCCCTTACTCCGCGTGGAAGATTGCATCGGCCGTTATCCTTGCACTGATCCTTGGCGGCGCCGTGGCGTTTTTCGGATCGCGTTGACAGCCAAGGCTCGCCCTCATGTCCACTTACTGATGTCAGAAATCAAGGATCCGCTATGACCACTCTGCCCGCGATTGATGCCCTGTTCAGTCAGCGCCACAGCTGTCGTGCCTTTCGTCCCGACCCGGTGCCCCGCGCGGTGATCGAGGATATTTTGCGCTGCGCGCAGAAGGTCCCGTCCTGGTGCAATGCCCAGCCTTGGCAGGTGACCTTGTTCAGCGGTGAGGCCACCAACGCGCTGCGATCCGCTTTGATGGAGGCGGTCATGAAAGATCCCGTTGCACCGGATCTGCCGTTTCCGGAACGCTACAGCGACGAGTACAAGACACGCCGTCAGGCCTGCGGCTGGGCCTTATATGAGGCCGTGGGTGTCGAACGCGGCGATCGCGCCGCATCTCACCAACAGATGATGCGCAATTTCACCCTGTTTGACGCACCCCATTGCGCCATTCTGACCAGCCCGAAGGAGCTAGGTCCCTATGGCGCGCTGGATTGCGGGGGTTTCGTCACCGGTTTCACGCTTGCTGCGACAGCCGCAGGTGTGGCGACTATTGCGCAGGCTGCGGTCGCCACATACGCCCCGATGCTGCATCAGTTCTGCGACATACCGGAGGATCGTAATATCCTTTGTGCGCTGTCCTTCGGCTACGGTGATCCGGACCATCCTGCCAATCAATTCCGAACCGAACGCGCCGAATTGGGCGATTTTACCAGCTGGCGCGACTGACGCCTCCGACCAGTGAATAGGAGAGACTATGCGTGCTCTGATCCAACGCGTTTCTGAAGCCTCTGTCAGTGTCGACGGTGATGTCATCGGCGATATCGGCCCCGGCCTATTGATCCTGATCTGCGCCATGGAAGGTGACAGTACAGCGCAGGCCGATCAGATGGCGGCCAAAATCAGCAAACTGCGGATTTTTCGTGATGACGCGGGCAAGATGAACCGCTCGGTCAAGGATATTGGCGGCAGCGCGCTGGTGGTCAGCCAGTTCACCCTTGCTGCCGACACCCGCCGGGGCAACCGCCCCGGATTTTCCAATGCCGCCGCCCCTGAACTGGGCCGTGCACTTTATACCCGGTTTGCCGATCAGCTTGCCGCGCTGGACGTACCGGTGGCGCGCGGATCGTTTGGTGCGGATATGCAGGTTGCCCTGGTCAATTCCGGCCCGGTGACCATCTGGATGGACAGCGCCGACTGGTGATCTGCGCAGGCTGTTAATGTCGCGTTTCGTCAGGTCCTAAACAGTACATTCGGCCCGATCTCCGCCTCCCAAATCGCGGCGAAGGTCTGAAAAGCCGACATTGTGTCATCTGCCCGTCCCGGCCGAGAAACCCGATCCACACACACGTTTTGGCCGAAAATATGCTGATTTCTGCCAGCCATTGGCGAATACTTCGCTGTGAGCGGGATAATATTTGGTCTCTGATCCGGGAGGCTTTTTTCCACATATTGTCCCGCCAAGCATTCACTTCCTACCAAATACGACATAGCAGTCGCAAAAGACGACGGGATCGCCGTCTCTTGATGACTTTGCCGCCCCCTCTGGTGCCAAAAAGGACGCTAATAAGGGTTGCGAGGTCGCATCAAATGCGCAAACCTTGAATGACAATTCAAGAAATGACGTGTTCAGCGTCTAAATACGACAGGGAGTCCGCAATGAAAGACCAACTTGATTTCATGACGCAAAGCGTCACCTCCGGTAAAATGACCCGGCGTGAGTTCATGGGCAAAACCGCTGCACTGGGGATCAGCGCCGCCGTCGCAGGCAGCTTGTTTGCCCGTGCAGCTGAGGCCGCAGGCCCGGTCAAAGGGGGCACGCTGAAGCTGGGCTCCATCGGCGGTGGTAGCACCGACTCGCTGGATCCGGCTGTGGCCGCCAGCCAAGTGCCTTATCACAACCTCTATCAGTTCGGTGAAACGCTGGTGAATGTGACGCCCGAGGGCGGCATTGAAAATCGCGTCGCCGAAAGCGTTGAAGCCAGCGCAGACGCCAAGACATGGACCTTCAAGATCCGTAAGGGTGTAGAATTCCACAACGGCAAGTCTGTGACCGCCGAAGATGTGATGCGCACGATGGAGCGTCACTCTAACGATGACAGCCAGTCCGGTGCTCTGGGCATCATGCGCGGTATCGAGAGCATGAAGACCGATGGTGACAACTTCATCGTCGAGCTGACCACACCCAACGCCGACCTGCCCTATCTGATGGCCGATTATCACCTGATGATCCAACCTGATGGCGGCTTTGACAATCCGGCAGCAGGCATCGGCTCCGGCGCTTATATGCTGGAAGCGGATGAACCCGGCGTGCGCCACATGTGGAAGAAAAACCCCAACTACTGGGACGACACCCGCGGCCACGTTGATGAGGTCGAGATCGTTGTGATCAACGACGCCACCGCCCGTATGGCGGCGCTGCAGTCTGGTCAGGTCCACATCGCCAACCGTGTAGAGCCAAAGGTCGCAGGTCTGCTGGACCGCGCGCCGAACCTCACCGTGCGCAATGCCGCAGGTCCGGGTCACTATGTGTTCATCATGCATTGCGACACCGCGCCGTTCGACAACAACGAACTGCGTCTGGCACTGAAATACGCCATCAATCGCGAAGAAATGGTCGACAAAGTGCTGCGCGGCTACGGTTCCGTTGGCAACGACATGCCCGTCAATGCAGCCTACCCGCTGTTTGACGACAGCATTCCGCAGCGTCCGTTCGATCCAGCCAAAGCGGCTGAACACTACAAGAAATCCGGCCACGACGGCAGTCCAATCACTCTGCGGGTGTCGGATGTTGCCTTCCCCGGTGCTCTGGACGCAGCGCAGCTGTTCCAGCAGTCGGCCAATGCCGCCGGTATCCCGCTGGAACTGAAGCGCGAGCCCGGTGATGGCTACTGGTCGGAAGTCTGGAACGCACAGCCGTTCTGTGCCTCCTACTGGGGTGGCCGTCCGGTGCAGGACCAGATGTATTCGACCGCTTATCTGTCGACCGCAGACTGGAACGACACCCGTTTCAAGCGCGAAGACTTCGACAAGCTGTTGTTTGCCGCCCGCGGCGAGCTTGACGAAGCCAAGCGCAAGGCGCTCTACAGCCAGATGGGCATGATGGTGCGGGACGAGGGTGGTCTGATCTGCCCGATGTTCAACGACTTCATCGAAGCGACCAGCAGCAAGGTCCAGGGTTGGGTGGTGGATTCCACCGGCGACACCATGGCCGGCAAGTGGTCGCATAAGTGCTGGTTGGCCTGATAGAGGTCTATGCCATGCACCCCGTCGTAAAACTTGTGTCCCAGCGCCTAGCGCTGGGATTAATTCTCTTGATTGCCGCATCTGTGCTCATTTTTGTGGGCACCTTGATCCTGCCCGGCGATGTGGCGCAGTCCATTCTGGGCCAGTCGGCCACCCCTGAGGCGCTCGCCAATCTGCGCGAAGAGCTGGGCCTGAATGAACCTGCCGTACTGCGCTATTTCGACTGGCTGTTCGGCGCCCTGCAGGGCGATTTGGGCACCGCGCTGACCAATGGTCAGGACATTGCAACCAGCATCGGTCGCCGCCTTGGCAATACGCTGTTCCTGGCGTTCTGGGCTGCTGTCATCTCGGTTCCGCTGGCAATCTTTCTCGGCCTTCTGGCGGTGCGTTACCGTGACCGTTGGCCTGACAAACTGATCTCGGCCGTGACCCTGGCCTCGATCTCGATCCCGGAATTCCTGATTGGCTATCTGCTGATCTATTTCGTCGCTGTGCAGCTGGGCTGGTTCAGCTCCGTTGCGATGATCAATGATTCCATGAGCTTGCTGGAAAAACTCAACGCAATCGCCCTGCCCGTCGCCGTGCTCACGCTGGTGGTTCTGGCGCATATGATGCGCATGACGCGGGCCGCGATCCTCAATGTGATGCAATCGGCCTATATTGAGACCGCAGAACTGAAGGGTCTCACCACCTTCAAGGTGATTGCCCGCCATGCGTTCCCCAACGCCATTGCACCAATCGTCAATGTGGTGATGCTGAACCTCGCCTATCTGGTGGTTGGCGTCGTGGTGATCGAAGTGGTCTTTGTCTACCCCGGCATGGGGCAGTATCTGGTCGACCATGTGTCCAAGCGTGACGTGCCGGTGGTGCAGGCCTGCGGTCTGATTTTCGCTGCGGTCTATATCGTTCTGAACATGATCGCCGATATTGTGGCCATCCTGTCGAACCCACGTCTGAGGCATCCGAAATGAAGAATATCCCTATCTCTGCAATGATTGGGCTGTTGTTCACGGCCCTCTATTTTCTCATGGCGATCTTTGCCCCGCTGCTGGCCCCCTACGGCATGGCAGAAATCGTTGGTGACGTCTGGGAACCACGTACAGCCGAGCATCTCCTTGGCACCGATAATATTGGTCGCGATCTTCTCAGCCGGATGATCTACGGTGGGCGGACGACCATCTTCATCGCGACAGCGGCCACCATTCTGTCCTTTACCACGGGATCAATCCTGGGCTTCTTTGCTGCCGTCTCCGGCGGCTGGGTTGATCAGGTGATGTCACGGCTGGTCGATCTGGTGATGTCGATTCCAACGCTGATTTTTGCCCTTGTGGTGCTGTCGGTGATGCCAGTCACCGTGCCGGTGCTGATCGTGGTGATGGGCCTGCTGGACTCCACGCGTGTCTATCGTCTGGCCCGTGCGGTTGCGGTCGATATTGAGGTGATGGACTACGTCGAAGCAGCCCGTCTGCGGGGTGAGAAAACAGCCTGGATCATCTTCCGTGAGATCCTGCCCAACGCGCTGTCACCGCTGGTGGCCGAAATGGGTCTGCGGTTCATCTTCATGGTGCTGTTCGTCTCGACGCTCTCCTTCCTCGGCCTTGGCGTGCAACCGCCGGAAGCCGATTGGGGCGGCATCGTGAAGGAAAACAAGGAAGGCATTGTCTATGGCATCCCGGCGGCTCTGCTGCCTGCCATCGCCATCGCCACCCTTGCGATCTCGGTCAACCTTGTCGCGGACTGGGTCCTGAACCGCACAACATCACTGAAAGGAGGCCGCGGATGAGCGAACCTCTCGTGAAAGTGCGCGATCTCAAGATCGGCGCAACTGTCTACCCGCCGGGGGAAAAGCCCCATGACATCGAGATCGTGCATGGTGTCAGCTTTGATCTGCAACCGGGCAAGGTTCTTGGCCTGATCGGGGAATCCGGCGCGGGCAAATCCACCATCGGTCTGGCCTCCATGGCCTATGGCCGGGGCGGGGTCAAAATCACCGGTGGTGAGGTCTGGGTGAATGGTCGTGATATCCTGCAGTCCAAACTGCGTGATATCCGGCGCCTGCGCGGTGGCGAGGTCACCTATGTGTCGCAATCGGCAGCGGCCTCATTTAACCCGGCCAAAAAGATCATGGAACAGGTGATTGAAGCTGCGGTTGAGCAGGGCAAATTCTCCAAGAAGGACGCCGAGGCGCGCGCCCGCGCGCTCTTTGCCAAGCTGGGTTTGCCTGATCCTGACAACATCGGCGAGCGGTACCCGCATCAGGTCTCCGGCGGCCAGCTGCAGCGCTGCATGACGGCGCTGGCGCTCTGCCCGGAGCCGGATCTTGTGGTCTTTGACGAGCCGACAACGGCGCTGGATGTGACCACCCAGATTGAGGTGCTGATGGCGATCAAGGAAGCCATTCGCGACACGGGTGTGGCGGCGCTTTATATCACCCATGACCTCGCGGTTGTGGCACAGGTAAGCGACGACATCATGGTGCTGCGCCATGGGAATATGGTGGAATATGGCCCTGTTGATCAGATCATCAACGCACCGCAGGAGGAGTATACTCAGGCGCTGGTCTCGGTGCGCTCCATCACCCATGAAGAAAAGGCCCCCACCCCGGAGCCTGTGCTGAGCGTGCGTAATATCACCGCGCGCTACAAGGGCACCAAATTCGATGTGCTGCACAATGTGAACGTTGATCTGCACCCCGGCCAGACACTGGCCGTGGTCGGGGAATCCGGGTCTGGTAAATCGACACTCGCACGGGTGATCACCGGTCTGTTGCCACCGCGCGAGGGCGAGATCGAATTTGCAGGGCGTACCCTTTCGTCCGATCTGGCGGGACGCAGCCGCGAAGATCTGCGCGAATTGCAGATGATCTATCAGATGGCTGATGTGGCGATGAACCCGCGCCAGACCGTCGGCACCATCATCGGCCGCCCGCTGGAGTTCTACTTCGGCATGAAAGGTGCGGAGAAGCGCAAACGGATCATCGAACTGCTGGATGAGATCGAACTGGGCGAAAGCTTCATGGATCGCTACCCGGCAGAGCTGTCCGGTGGGCAGAAACAGCGTGTCTGCATTGCACGCGCTCTGGCCGCCAAACCGAAGATGATCATCTGCGACGAGGTCACCTCAGCGTTGGATCCTCTGGTGGCAGACGGCATCCTCAAGCTGTTGCTGGAACTGCAAAAGATCGAGAATGTCGCCTTCCTGTTCATCACCCACGATCTCGCCACAGTGCGGGCGATTTCGGACAATATCGCGGTGATGTATCAGGGCCGCGTGCAGCGCTATGGCGGCAAGACCGAGGTGCTGTCGCCGCCCTTTGACGACTACACCGATCTGTTGCTCAGCTCGGTACCGGAAATGCGCCTGGGCTGGCTGGAAGAAGTCATCGCCAACCGCAAGATGGAAAGTGCCGGCAACTAGCGGGCAGGCAGTACATATCATCCCCGGTCGCAGGCAACTGCGGCGGAACGCTCTCAAAGGCGGTCGCAGGAACAATCCTCACGACCGCCTTTTTATCTCACCTTTACAAGACCTTGGGTTCTGCGATGGACAACAAACTTCTCCTTATCATCTTGGACGGCGTCCCATGGCGCAATTTCCGTCGGCTGTTTGGCAATCTGGAAGGCTGGGTTGACAGCGGCGAAGCGCGGGTCTGGAAACACCGGGCAGTGCTGCCGTCGATCTCTGCCAGCTGCTATGCCTCGATCCACACCGGCGTTGTCCCTGCGGAACATGGCTGTACCGGCAATGGCAATGTCTTCCGTCTGGGCCACAAGGATGTGTTCAGTCAGGTCCGCGACGGCGGCGGCGTGACCGGTGCGGTCGCGCATAGTTTCTGGTCCTCGTTCTTCAATCGCCATCCCTATGATCCGGTGCGCGATGTGGAATATGACGAACCCGAAAGCGCCACCATCAATCATGGGCGGTTTCATTCCATGACCGGCTATGGATTGGTGAACCAGATGACGCCGTCCGATGTGGATCTGTTTGGCACGCTGACCAACCTCTGCCTGCGCTTTGGCCTCAACTACGGCATGCTGCACACCTGCACGCTGGATTGCATGGGGCACCGGTTCTTCCACGACTGTCAGGAGATGGATCACGCCTGTTTCGTGATGGACGAGATGCTGGCCCCGTTCATAATCAAATGGCGCGAAATGGGCTACGAGATCATCGTTACCGCAGATCATGGCCAGGATGAGCGCGGGCACCACGGCGGGCGCAGCCCCCTGCAGCAGGAAACCGCGCTCTATTACTTTGGGGATGCGACAGGCCCCGCAGAGGACGTGGTGATCGATCAGCTGCAACTGGCCCCCACCATTCTCAGCCGTCTCGGCGCGCCAATTGCCGACACGATGAAGGCAAAATCTTTCCTCAGCTGAGGATCCGTGGCAGGCTTCTTTGCGTGATCACTATATCCGCCCGACAGGAGCCTGCCATGACCAGACGTTGCCTTGCCCTGATACTACTGCTTCTGCCATTGCCCGCATTGGCGCAGGATGGCTGTGATGATCTGTGGTTCACCCGAAACCTGATCATGGACCGGGCGGGCTATTGCTTTGGGTCGACATTGGGTCAAAGCGTCTTTGACAATAGCGACTGTCTGGGAAAATCGGTTGCGCTTGACCCACATAGCAATCGACAGGTGCAGGAAATCCGGGGGCTAGAGCAATTTCACGGCTGCAAGGTCAATACCAAACGCCGTCAACTGGCACTTAATGA
Organism: Phaeobacter sp. HS011; assembly: GCF_018101215.1. Lineage (NCBI taxonomy): Bacteria > Pseudomonadati > Pseudomonadota > Alphaproteobacteria > Rhodobacterales > Roseobacteraceae > Phaeobacter > Phaeobacter sp. HS011. The sequence continues at coordinate 462,825 of NZ_JAGEUF010000003.1, forward strand.
CACCCACCTGCGCCGCCTGCTTGTCGATCTGCCGATCCGGGATGAGTTTGAAAGCGCCTGCCTCGGCTGGCTGGGGGCGCCGGTCCCGCTTTACTCAGGTCACAGCGCGGGGACCGCCCGCATTGGACTGATCCAGCCCGGCGATGTCATTGGGTACTCCCATCTTCCGGTGGGCAATTGGTCCTATGTGACCACCCACACGAGCGATTGGCGCGTCAAGAGCGGGGGGTGGTATGATCGCAGTGCCGCACCCGAACAATGCCGTGATTTTGCAGGTTAGGTCTGGCGTCACTCGTAAGGCCAGAGCCCCTGCCCCAGCGCTTCCACGGCAACTGAAATCCGCTCAAAACTGTCGCGGGCGCGGCCAACGCTGTGGCGGGCGCGTAGGTAGCCATGGACCAGCCCCGGTTCATTGATCCAATGCGCCTTGCCCTCTGCAGCCAAAATCTTGTCGCGGTAGTGGCGGGAGTCATCGCGCACCGGATCGCAATCAGCGGTGACCAGCACCGTAGCGGGCAGCCCGGTGAAATCACTGTCCGAAAGCGGAGCCATGGTCGGGTCTGGTGCATCGCCTGCGCCATCAGGACGGCGAATATCGCCATAGAACAGAAGATCATCCCGCGTCAGCATCGGGGCCTGGGCGTGCTCTAGATATGAGCCTTCGTCTATATCACCGCCAAAGTCCCCGTAGATCAGCACCTGACCGACCAGCCCCGTGAGTCGTCCACGCGCATGGTGCGCCACTGCAGCGCAGAGATTTGCGCCAGCACTGTCACCCGCCAGCACAAGGTCACCATCAAAACTCTCGTGGATCCACTGGCAGACCGCCCAGGCGTCGTCAAAGGCAGCAGGATGCAGATGTTCCGGTGCCAGCCGGTAGTCGACCGCCACCACGCGATAACCAGTCTGCGCGCAGAGTTCGGCGCAGACATCATCATGGCTGTCCAGACCGCCCACGACAAACCCGCCTCCGTGACAGAACATTACCGTACAGCCCGGCTCTCCGGCGGTGTAAATGCGCACCGGTACGGCACCGACCAGACGGTCCTCACAGCTGACAATGTCAGGGCGGGCCGTACGGAACTCAGCGGCCATGGCGTTGTAGACCTCTCGCTGCTCTTCGATGGTCAGATCAACGGCATCATCCGGATAACACTCACCTGTTTTTTTGATAAAGGCCCAGGTTTCTTCGTCGATCAGCCGTTCGTAATTCATCTTGCCCGTTCCCCGTTTCGTAGTGCGCCGGATGAGCCTAGCAGCGCGGCGGCCAAAAACCATGCCCCACAATCGAAAAAAGCGCCCCAATGGGGCGCTTTCTCAACCTCTGTGAACGGCCAAGACCGAGGGCATGTTATCATGCCTTGGGCATAGGTTCCCATGGGCGGGTAAAGACGCCCAGTACATCGGAAATGTCCGAGGCCTTGGCGCCGTTTTCTTCAACCTGCGCGACCAGTCCACGGCCCTTGTCATCGACCACATGTTCAACGCGCGCAGGCAGACCAGCCTTCAGCAGCGCGTCGTTGTAGATCCGGGTAATCGCATTCTTGCGCAGATCCGGTTTGAAGACCTTGCCCACAGCCGTTTTCGGGAGCTCATCCATCACAGTCACATGTTTCGGGATCGCAGCCCGCTCGTGTACGTGAATTTGGCAATAAGCCAGAAGCTCGTCAGGCGTCACAGTTGCGCCGTCCACCAGCTCGACAAAGGCGCAGGGCACCTCGCCGGCATGGGCATCTGGCTGGCCTATAGCGCCGGCAAAGGCGACGGCCTCATGGCCCAATAGCGCCTCTTCAATCTCGGCCGGGTCGATATTGTGACCACCGCGAATGATCAGATCTTTGGCACGACCGGTGATCCAGAGATACCCGTCGCTGTCCAGCTTCCCAAGGTCGCCGGTCCGCAGATGCGTGTCTTGGTAGAACAACCCTTCGTTCTTCTCGACCTCTGTGTAGGTATGACCGGCGTAAACACCGGGGCTGGAGATGCAGATCTCGCCGATCTCATCCACGCCCAGTTCAACGGTTCCCTCGTCGGTGCCCTTGACGATTTTCACATCGGTATAGGGCAGCGGAATGCCGATGGATCCAATTTTCTTTTCACCCAACACCGGGTTGCAGGACACCAGACATGTGGCTTCGGTCAGGCCATAGCCCTCAACGATTTTCACACCCGTTGCTTCTTCGAACCGCCTGAACAGTTCCACTGGCAGCGGCGCGGACCCGGAAAAGGCGGTTTTCACGGTTGAGACATCCGCATCAACAGGCCGCTGCATCTTGGCCGAGATCGCCGTGGGCACTGTAATGATAAAGGAAATCTTCCACCGTTCGACCAGCTTCCAGAAGTTGTCGAACACCCCCTCGCCGCGATAACCCTGCGGAGTCGGGAACACCACATGCGCGCCAGACGCAACAGCAGCCATCAGGATCACATGGCACGCAAAGACATGGAACAGCGGCAGCGGGCACATGATGTTGTCTTCTTCGGTGAACAGCAGTTTGCTGCCCAACCAGCCGTTGTAGTTCATGCCGGAATAGGTGTGCTGCGCCACTTTGGGCATGCCGGTTGTGCCGCCGGTGTGGAAATAGCAAGCCACCCGGTCGCTGTCCGAATCCGCAAACGTCAGCTCGGTAGGATGTTTGCGCAGCTCGCGGTTGAAGTTTTTGTAATTCGCATGCGCCAGCTTGTCCTTGCCCTCAAGCTTGGGACGGATCAGGGGCACAATCCAGGATTTTGGCGGTGTCAGATAACGGTTGAGGTCGATTTCCAGAACCGTATGCACCTTGGGCGCATGGCGCACGGCCTCGGCGACCTTCTGTGCCACATCGGTCTTGGGAAAGGGTTTCAGCGTCACAACGACCTTCGCCCCGGTTTCGCGCAGGATCGAGGCGATCTGTTCTGGCTCAAGCAATGGGTTGATAGGATTGGCAATACCCGCGACGGCGCCGCCCAGCAGGGTCACAACCGTTTCGTTGCAGTTGGGCAGAATATAGGCCACCACATCCTTTTCGCCGATGCCCATTGAACGGAACATATTCGCCGCTTGGGTCACCTTGTCTTTCAACTGGCGCCAGGTCAGGGTCTCAGCCTTATCGGTCGGACCGGAAAAGATCTGATAACTTATTGCCTTGTTGTCGGGAAACTTCCCGGCCGTACGGGACAACAGCCCGTATAGCGTTGTCGGCATATTCCGTTGCCCGAAAGGCATCTCATTCACTAGTGCCAAGCAGTCCGCGGCCGTGGCAAATCCCATTGGTTTCCTCCCCTAGTCCCCTTGTGCCGGGGAATTTCAGTTAACACAAAATGATTTGAAACGGCCCGTCGTGCAAGCGCGCCGACAGGGTCACGTCAAGGAAGCCTGCGCTTTGACGCAGCGACATTTGACAGTTTTCAACCTTGAAACCGAATTTCTGAGCGTTCGAGGCCAGTATTGCCTATTCTGCCGCCATTCCGTCGGTGAACTGCAAACGCGCCAGGCGGGCATAAAGACCGTCCTCGGCGACCAGCTGATCATGGGTGCCGGTGGCGATGATGCGCCCCTCTTCCATGACCACGATGCGGTCAGCCTTCTTCACCGTCGCCAGACGATGCGCCACGATGAGTGTGGTCCGGCCCTGGCTCAGCTCGTCCACGGCAGCCTGCACCAGACGTTCGCTTTCGGCGTCAAGTGCAGAGGTTGCCTCGTCCAGCAGCAGCACCGGCGCGTCACGCAGGATGGCACGCGCAATGGCGATCCGCTGTTTCTGACCACCAGATAGCATCACACCACGCTCGCCAACCTGGCTGTCATAGCCTTCGGGTAGTGCAGAAATGAAGTCATGGGCCGCAGCGGCCCGGGCAGCGGCCTCAACCTCGGCATCACTGGCACCGGGACGGCCAAAGCGAATATTGTCACGCGCGGACAGCGCAAAGATCACCGGATCCTGCGGCACCAGCGCGATATGCTGGCGGAAGTCATCCCGTTGCAGATCCCGCAGCGGCCTACCATCCAGGCAAACAGCACCAGACGTCGGATCGTAAAACCGCTGGATCATCTGGATGATCGTTGTCTTGCCTGCACCAGACGGCCCGACAAAGGCGACTGTTTCACCCGGCTGCACGGTAAGCGAAACATCCACCAACGCCGGGATCTGTGGCCGTGCGGGATAGCGGAAGGACACGTTGTCAAACCGGATTTCCCCGCGCACCGGTGCGGCAAGCGCTTGGGGAGACTTGGGGTCCTGAACCTGATCCACAGCCGTCAGCAGCTCCACCAAACGCTCGGTCGCGCCGGCGGCCCGCTGCAATTCGCTCCAGATTTCCGACAGCGCCGCAACAGATCCTGCCACCAGCACCGCATAGATCACGAATTGCACCAATGTACCTTCGGTCATCACTCCTGCGCGCACGTCATTGGCGCCCATCCACAACACGCCAACCACCCCGGAAAACACCAGAAAGATCACGATGACGGTCAGAAAGGCGCGCGTCTGGATACGTCGCATCGACACGTCAAAGGCGGTTTCGGTCAGACGGCTGAATTCGCTTCGGCTTGCTACTTCATGGGTATAGGCCTGAACCGTCTGCACTGCGCCTAGCGCCTCCCCTGCATTGCCGGATGAGGCCGCGATCCAATCCTGGTTCTCACGGCTGATCTTGCGCAGACGCCGCCCCAGCACCAGGATCGGCACGATCACCGCAGGCACAATCAGCAGAACAAGGCTGGTCAGTTTGGCCGAGGTCAGCAGCATCAGCACCAGCCCCCCGATGAAGATCAACATGTTGCGCAGGGCAATCGACACCGACGATCCGAGAACCGACTGGATCAGCGTCGTATCCGTGGTGATCCGGCTCAGCACCTCACCGGTCATGATCTGTTCGAAGAAGGCCGGGCTCATGCCAATGACGCGGTCAAACACCGCCTTACGGATATCGGCAACCACCCGCTCTCCCAGCCGTGTGACCAGCGCGTAGCGCAGACCGGTGCCGACCGCCAACAGAGCTGCAATCACAAGGGCGGCGGCGAAATACTGATTAAGGAGCGCGGCTTCGGATATCCGGAAATTGTCGACCACCCGACGTACCGCCAGCGGCAAGGTCAGCGACAGGCCTGCTGTCAACACCAGCGCCAGCGTCGCCATAGCCATCAGCACACGATAGGGGCGCATGAATGGCCACAGAGCAGAGAGAACACCAACTTTGCGTGATTTCTCGCGCTCTACATCCGCAGTCGGGACCGCTTGATTTCCCGCCATGTCAGCTCCTTCGACGTTCCGTGTGGCAGGATCTCTGACCTGCGCATCGCCAAGGTTCATGACTGCGCAAACCTCTGAGGTCAAGCGCACAGAGGTCATCATCCCCGGCCATAGCGCCGCATGCCGAACATCAAACAGCCGTGTCGCGTGGTGAAAATACAGCGCGGGCACAACAAGATATCAGCTGATATGGGATGTCCTGGAGCGGGTAGCGGGAATCGAACCCGCACCTTAAGCTTGGAAGGCTCTTATGATACCATTTCACCATACCCGCTCAGGGAATTTGGTCTATAAATCGGTGCTTTCTGAGCGTCAAGCAGATCTGACGTGAAAATCTCACATTTCGTAGCTTCGCTTGGAACCACCCACTGCCGCAGATCTGATCTGCGGCCTCGTCAGCTGCCCAGAACGCGGCCAATCCACCCCTTGCGCGGCGCGTCGCCTTCAGCAGGCGTTTCTGCGCCCGCATCGTTTGCCTCAACGTCGGCGCCAGCCGCCTCCTCGCCTTCAACAGCCGCCTGAAACCGCTCGAAGAATTGATCGGCCATCTTCTTGGCAAAACCATCGATGATACGGCTGCCAAGCTGCGCCAGCTTGCCACCGACCTTGGCCTCCACCTCATAGGTCAGCAGGGTTTGCCCATCTTCGCCGTCGCTCAAGGTCACATGGGCATCCCCTTTGGCAAAGCCGGCAGCCCCACCCTTGCCTTCGCCGCGCAGGGTCAGACTGTTTGGCGCATCAAGATCAGAGAGCGTCACAGTACCGCGAAATGTCGCCTTCACCGGGCCGACTTTCTGCACGACAACCGCCGTAAAGCCGTCCTCGGCGGAACCTTCCATTTCCTGACAGCCGGGCACCGCGTTCTTCAGGGTTTCGGCATCCAGAAGCCCCTGCCAGACCTCGGCGCGCGGAGCATCTATGGTGCGGGTATCGGCAAGTTTCATAAGCGCTTTTTCCTTCTTCTGGCTATCTGCTGACGAGCGGTTTCTTGGCAGGCAGCGGACCGCCTGCGTGACATTTGCATAGTCGAAACCATAACCGCTCCGATATGCGACATTGGTTGCAAGCCAGCGGTCGACCGCGCCGCCTTGACCTTTGAGGTCAGCGCGCGCCATCGGTCTGCTGCTGGCCATTTTCTAACCAGATCATAGGCGCTGATCATAGCCTTCGACCTTTCGCCTATTGGTAGGTCTGCATCTGTGCTGTTAGCATGATTCTTGCCGCAAGCGGCGCTTAATTCACCGCCGGTCCCGGCCTACGCCACGGACGAACCGCCCGACCGATCTCAGGAGCCTGATGACACAGTCGCCCCCCACAAGCCCCCAGACCCAGAGCGGTAACGCCGAGCCTGCGAAATCGGCCCGCTTTGTCACCGCGCTGATCGTCGAGGATCATCCGCTGTTCTGCGATGCGCTGGCGATGACGTTGCGCGCGACGGTCGGGATCAGCACCATCGCAACCGCGCCGACTCTGGAACAGGCCATAGCCGAGATTGCCGATACTGCCACCCCGGATACGGTGGTCCTGGATCTGAACCTGCCGGATGTTCATGGGCTGGACGGGCTTATCCGGTTGCGCAACGCCACCAGCGCGCCGATCCTTGTCGTCTCGTCCATGGCGGACAATCGGGTGATCAGTGCCGCCATCCACGCCGGCGCTGCAGGTTTCGTCCCCAAGCACAGCCAGCGCGAGATCTACATCAGCGCATTTGACGCGATCGCAAGGGGCACGCCCTTTGTCCCGCCCGGCTACGTGCTGCTACCCCGCGACAGCGAAACGCAGGACGCGACCGGGCGACTGGCGACACTGACCAATCAGCAGGCGCGCATCTTGCAACTGATTTGTGCTGGCAAACTGAACAAGCAGATCGCCTATGACCTGTCGATTGCCGAAACCACGGTCAAGGCCCATGTCACCGCAATCATGCGCAAACTCGGCGTGCAAAGCCGTACCCAAGCGGTTCTGATCGCGAAGGAAACCAGCTTTGCAAACGTCTTGCAAGATCTTGGCTGACCTGCCTACCATCCGCCATGACACGCCCTGCCCCTCCCCGCGCCAACGCCAGTTCCCCCGCAGTCGCGCCGGTTGAGGCTGGGCGCACGCTGCCCGCGATGGCTTCCGCATTACACCAGGCCAGTCGCATCACCCGCACCGGTTTCGCTGAGGCCGACGCGCCCGATGCGCTGGCGAAGTTGGCACAGATGCTGGCGCCGCTGGATGATCTTGAGCTGATTATTCTCTTCGTCTCTCCGCAGGCCGACATCCATGCGCTCAGCGCTGCGGCGACACGTGATCTGGCCCCCGCACGGGTGATTGGCTGCACCACCGCAGGCGAAATCGGCGAGGCCGGTTATACAGACGGAGAGATTGTCGCTATCGGCCTTCCGCGCAGCCATTTCTGCGCACGTGTCCTGCCTATTGACGATCTGAACGCCTATGATGCCCAGAGCCAGATCGACCAGATTATCCGCAATCGCAATGACATGGCGCGGGAGACACCGCAGTGGGGATCCGAATTTGCGTTTCTGTTGGTGGATGGATTGTCGGTCAAGGAGGACGCGCTCACCGCCGATCTAGCGCCAGGGCTTGGCCCGGTGCCACTGTTTGGAGGATCCGCCGGGGATAGCACCGATTTTGGCGCGACCTATGTTCTTTGCGACGGGGGGGCCCGACAGAACACCGCGGTCTTGCTGCAGATCCGCAGCAACTGCCCGATCAAAGTCTTCAACACCGATCATCTTGTACCGACGGCCCAGCGCATGGTGGTGACCGGGGCTGATCCTGCCCGCAGACTGGTCTATGAGATCAACGCAGAACCCGCGGCCCGTGAATATGCGCGCCTGCTGGGCAAGGATCCGGAACAGCTGACCACCTTTACCTTTGCCGCCCATCCCCTGGTGGTGCGCATTGGGGGCCAGCATCATGTCCGCGCCATCCAGCAGGTCGCAGACACTGGCGATCTTGTGTTCTTCTCAGCCATCGACGAAGGGGTCGTGCTGACGTTGGCAGAGCCTCTCGACATGGTGGATCATCTCGACCGTGCGCTGTCTTCACTGGGAGAAACCCGGACACCGGATGTGATTCTGGCCTGCGATTGCCTTCTGCGACGGATGGAAGCCCAGCAGAAACAGCTCACCCCGCAGATATCCGCGCTGTTAGCCAAACACCGCGCAGTGGGATTTTGTACATACGGGGAGCAGGTGAACTCCATCCATGTGAACCAGACCCTGACCGGTGTCGCCATCTACCCGCCCGAAACAGACGACGCTGCGGTCCGGTCATGACCGAGGGCCTGATTGATCCGCGCGATTCGCTGGAACGGCAGAATGAAAAGCTGCTGAAAATCACTGCCACCCTGATGCGCAGGGTGGAACAGGATACGGATGCCTCCGGCCTAGCCTATGCGCAGTTCGAACGCGCCGTGTTGCTGGAAGAGGAAATCCGCAGCCGCACCCGCGATCTGGAGCGCACGCTGGATCTGCTCAATCTCTCGAATGCCAAGCTTGCCGAGGCCAATCGCGAGACCGAAGCCGCGCGCGCAAATCTCGCCAATGCAATTGAAACCGTGCAGGAAGGTTTCGCCCTCTTCAATGCGCAGGATGTGCTCGTGATGTGCAACAGCCGCTTTGGAATGCACATGCCCGACATTCGCGCTGATCTGCGACCGGGGCTGAGGTTTGACAGTTATGTGCAGCTGGTCAGTTCGAGCACGTCCCTTTCACTCCCGGCGGGCACGCCCTCTGCCACTTGGGCTGCGCGCCGACTGGCCCGTCATCAGGATCGCAGCGTCATGTTCAACGTCCGCATGACCGGCAATCGATGGGTGCAGGTGAGTGAGCACCGGACGCCGGATGGCGGCACGGTCATTCTGCAGACCGATGTCACCGATATCATGCGGCTTCAGCATCAGGAGCGTGAACGCATTCTGGACGATCAGGCGCGGCTGATCCGCGCCACATTGGAACACCTGAATCAAGGGGTCTGCATCTTCGATCAGCAGGCCCGGCTGGTCGGGTGGAACCGGCTGATGGGGGATCTTCTGTCGATCCCAATCGGGAGGTTTCGCATCGGCAGCCGGTTTGAGAGAATTTTTGAGCGGCTGCGCGAGACGTTCACCTTTTCGCAGGTGGATATCGCCGATCAAGTCACAGACTGGGCCCGCCCGCGCACCGAATTGGCGGGCGGCTCAGCTTCCGAACAGACCACCGCTGAGCAGCACGCGCGCGCTCCGCTCTCTTTCGATATTCAGCAGGGTGCGACGCGGGTTCTGACCGTGTTTATGCAGGATATGCCCGATGGGGGCTTTGTGATCAGCTTCACCGATGTCACAGCTGAACGGCAGGCGGCCCGCGCCATGAGCGAAGCGCGCGACACGTTGGAGCAACGCGTGCTGGAGCGCACGCTGGAGCTGGAAGACGCGCTACAAGCCGCTGAACGGGCCAATGCGTCCAAATCCCGCTTTGTCGCTGCCGCATCCCATGATCTGCTACAACCCTTGTCTGCCGCAAAACTCTTTGTCGCGGCTCTGAAAAGCGAACTGCCTGACGCTTCGCCTCAGGACACGCTGCATAAGGCAGCCAATGCGCTGGACAGTGTGGAAACACTGGTCTCCGCCCTCCTTGATATCTCACGGCTGGATTCCGGTCGCGCAGAGGTCCATGTGACCTCAGTAGATCTGGATGACCTGTTGGGTCAGCTGCAGGACGAGATGCGCCCGACCGCTGATATAAAGGGGCTGACCCTGCGCCTCAGACCCAGTCGGGCACGCGTGCTGAGTGATGTGACCTATCTGAGGCGTATCATGCAGAACCTGATCTCCAACGCGCTGCGCTATACCGATCAAGGTGGTGTACTTATCGGCATACGGCCCCGTCGGGCCTCCGTCCGGGTCGAGGTCTGGGACACAGGCCCCGGCATTGCGGACGAAGACCGCAACCGAATTTTCGCGGAATTCCAGCGCCTCAATGCCACAGCAAGTGCTGCAGACGGCATGGGGCTGGGGCTGGCCATCGTAGAACGTGCCTGTGCGCTGCTTGGCCATCCCCTGACACTCAGATCTGAAGTTGGCCGTGGAACGGTCTTCGCCATCGATCTGCCCCGCGACGCCGCCAGCCCGCCAATCGGGGAGGTATCCTCCCTTAGGGCAGAACCCCCTCGCCCTGCCCCCACGCAGCTGCCCCAATTGATCGCACTGTTGATCGTTGCCGATGCGGACCTGCGCCAGGCGCTGAGCCTCACCATGGAACAATGGGGTATCGACGTGCTGCCCTGTGCCAGCGAGGATGAGGCCCGGACCTTGCTCGCCGAAATTGAAGTCACCCCGGATGTTCTGCTGATTGACCTGCAATTGGGGTCAAACCAATGCGGCGCCAAAGTCATTGAGGATCTGCGTCGCGATTTTGGACCACTGCCCGCTTGCCTCATTTCCTCCAGCCCCAACCCGGACATCCCCAGGCTGGTACAGAGACTGGATGCCCAGCTGTTTGCAAAGCCTATCCACACAGAGCAACTGCGCAGCTTTCTTAATGACCTGCGGTCCCGGCAAGTCTGACACCCAACCTGCGCACCCCCGCCTGAAGCCAGCAGCCGCGCAGACAAAGACAACGGGGTGACGCGCCTGACCGCCGCAAAAAATTGATCCGGCCGTGCTGGCCAAACGTAGCAAATTTATAGATACCTACCTATCTGCGATACCTATCCCGCCGCCAAGATCATCACACAGCCGGAAACCCACGCCAGATGACCTCTCCCCACGCTCTGCCGACGCACCGGCCCACCGCGATCATCACTGCGCACGGACAACCATCCGATCCCGCCCCGCAGGAACGCGCACTGGCGGAGCTTGCAGATGCGGTCGCATCACTGATGCCAGAGTGGGATATCCGTTCGGCCACCCTTGCCATGTCCGACCGGCTGGAGCAGGTGACCCCGGAGGGGGCGCTGATCTACCCGTTCTTCATGGCAAATGGCTGGTTTACCAGTTCGGTGCTGCCGCGACGCCTGCAAGGCCATAACGTTCATCTTCTTCCCCCTTTTGGGCTGGATCCAAGCCTGCCAGACTTGGCCTGCGACGCGCTCGCCCTTGCCTGTGCCGCACGCGGTTGGTCCCTCTCCCAAACCCGCATTCTGCTCGCGGCACATGGGTCAGCCCGTGGCCCCAAGGCCGCAGAAGCGGCAGAAACCTTTGCAGCTGCGATGCGCGACCGCCTTCCCGGCACCACGCTGGCCACCGGCTATGTCGAGGAAGCCCCACGCATCGCAGAGACCGCCCGAGTTTTTGAGGACACCACCCCAGCGCAGCCCAGCCTCTGCCTTCCGTTTTTTGCGCAAGCGGGCGAACATGTGCGCGACGACATCCCCGATGCGCTGGCCGATGCAGGCTTTGGTGGTGATACGCTGCCGGTTCTCGGCGCGCTCCCGCAGGTGCCACAGCTGATTGCAAACGCCCTCAACACGGCCCTTTCCGGCCCCGGCATCATGCGGACTTGATCTGGTTGCGGCGGGGCTCTCCTGCACTCTGCCTGCAGCCATGCCTCATCGCGATGATCATTCCAGAGCGGATTGTTCTCCGACTACATGCCACCGGCACAGGCACCTGTCTTCATCACCCCGATACCCGGGTCAGCGCGCCCTTAAGTACAAGACAGCGCCATGACAGAATTTTTTCAATTTTTCCGCCCGGTTCTGCACAGCTCCCCTTGCACCGCCTCACCGCATGTGATTAATCACGCCTCACACCACCGGTAAGGCGAGTTGGCGGAGTGGTGACGCAGCGGATTGCAAATCCGTGTACACCGGTTCGATTCCGGTACTCGCCTCCACATGTCCATATGGACCTTATTTCCTTGATAATATAGTCAGAAAGTCTCTGAAGGGACTAGGACTGACATTATGCCTGACACTACAGGCAACATTATTCGAGAGGTGCGATGTTGAATTGGCACGCCACCAGAGTGAGCCGCCGAGGCCAGGAATACTATGTTCTGCTAACAGTCCCGACGCAGGCACGAGCCGCCGTGAGAAGTACGCAATTGAGGATGTCCACCGGCACCTCTCATGTTTGGGGATCAGAGAAGAAACGCTGCGACCTTGATCTGTAGATGCGTCAACAAATCCTGAGGAAGGTTCAAGAGGACCGGCTTTCAGCAAGAGGCAGCGCGTTTCAGACAGCGGTAGGAGAATTGGGCCTCTCTGACGTGAGCTACCTCTTTCCATATTGCCAGAAAATTGGCGACGTTGCGCCGCAGACCATGTGACCCGCCCCTCCCAAGGCTCCCTCATTCATAACGAGAGTTTGTGGGTGTGTTTTTCATATTCGTCGTCTTCGTGTTGGGCAACATCCTTGTCGCCGATACCGATGCACATGCAAAGGACTATTCGATGCTGCTCAGTGGCGGGCCAAGGTTGGCACCACTCTATGACGTATCGATTGTCCTGCACTGTGACCACGTAAACCAATACCACGCTCAGAAACTGGGAGGGCGCAAACGCAAGCCCGCTGACATGGCACGGCTGTATTGGGCTAAGTTGGTGACGGGCAAAGATGTTAAGACCACCCCTTTGCCGCCGCTTAGAAAAGGTCAATTAGCTTCCTTCGACATCATACCTGTTCCGCCAAGGACGCGGCAATCTCCTAAGGACGGAACCGCACGGTTCATGGCAAAGAAGGTCATTGCTGAGTTCACGGAACTGCAGGATTTCAAAAGGCTTCATTCAGCGGTCAAAGCTTGGGTCAAGCAGCATAGGGATGAACAATCAAAACGCTGCCAGGAACGCCCACCCGTATGGGAAGAATGTCAGCGTCTGCAACAGTTCAAACGCCTAAGCTCAGGCCTCACGGGGCTATGTGCCACACGCCGCCTCTTCTACGATCGAACCCGAAAGCAAATAACTTCATCAAAGCTCTCAAGATTGCCCCGCGGCAATCGCACCAGTCCGGCAGACCTCCCCCTAGCCCTCGACACAGCACTCCCGGCAATTAGATTGGCTTGCGGACCGGCCCCGTTACGCGGGCAAGAATGCTGATCAACCAGGCCAATCATACACTTCATGAGAGCAGATCACTTTGCTTGTGGCAGATGCTGCCTGAGCGACAAAGCAGTTCACCGGCTGGACATCAACCCGGCCAGCACCCAGACCTGTGCCGTTATGGCGTGGGAGAGGCCTTATTCTTTGCCAATAACTTAGACCAACCGGCGTGACGCTCTTTGCCTTCGACAACAACGGTCTCGATCTCGTTCTTGTCCAGCATTTCACGGATACCGTCCGGTGGAGGGCTATCAGTGAAGAAAACGTCAATCGAAGACATCTTGTCGAGAGAGACGGGAGCACGTTTGTTGAATTTGCCGCTGTCAGCCACGACGATGCAGACCTGCGCATTTTCTGCCGCGACCCGCGCGATATTTGCCTCCTCAAGATCATGCAGCATAAAGCCCAGTTCGCTATTCACGGCGCCAACTGAGAACACAGCTAGCTGAACGTTGAGACGCCGCAGCAGATCCAGCGCCTCTGCTCCGAAGGCCCCGCCATCATGTGCACGCAATTCGCCACCCGCGAGAAAAACCCTGTTATTGTTCCGCATGGCCAGCGTCTGGGCAACAAAAACGGAATTTGTAACCACAAAGAGGTTGCTGTGATTTCTGAGCGCCAGCGCGACGTAGGCCGTTGTCGAACCGATGTCGAGAAACACAGAATCCCCATCGCTGATCGTCTCCGCCACGGCCTGGGCCAGTGCAGTTTTTACATCGGCATGCGAACTAAGGCGGTTTTCAAAAGGCGGCTCAATGACCTCTTCGTTGAGATGTACACCACCGTGTACCTTGCGCACAATTCTGCGCTCCTGCAGCGTTTTGACATTACGCCGGATGGTTTCGTTAGAGACGCTCAGCTTCTGCGCAAGCGCGCTCACACGGCAGGATCCACCTGCGCGGTGAAGCTCCCGCAAGATCTCTTCTTCTCGTTGATTGGTGGTTTTCTGGGTCATTTCGGATGCAGGGGAAAGCTCTTAGTTTTGCTAAGCGCTATTCAAAAAAGCCACACAATGCAACAGCGAGCAGCATATTTCAGCGCGTGAATTGACGTATTGAATGAAAAAACGTTGTTTTTTGTGGCTTATATTGACTGAAAGCCAAGCCAACTGCACGATACCTCTACGTGACGCCAAGAATCACACATAACGCCACACAACAGGGAAATCGATATGCGACAGAACCTCAGAATATTCGGAGCTGCGGCACTGACGGCCGCCTTTTCCGCATCATCCGCCTGGTCTGCAGAATCCGCAGAATCCGCCGACCCGATCAGACTGACTCTGCACGACTGGTCTGGCCAGTTGATCAACACCAAGATCATGGGCCGCATCCTGCAGGAGGCAGGATACAACGTCGAATATGTGCAGGCTGACTATATAGCGCAATTCGCGGGACTGAAGACCGGCGACCTGCATCTGGCTATGGAGATCTGGGAAACCACCGGGCGTGAAGCGCTGGACGAGGCGACCGCCTCAGGCAAGGTGGTCAACGCGGGCGAAACCGGTCTGATGGCGATCGAAGAATGGTGGTATCCCTCCTACATGAAAGAGCGCTGCCCGGGCCTGCCGGACTGGCAGGCACTCAAGGACTGCGCCGATGAGTTTTCGACTGCTGAAACCTCTCCAAACGGTCGCTACGTCGGTGGCCCGGTAACTTGGGGAGGCTTCGACGAAGAACGCGTAGAAGCGCTGGAACTTGATTTTGAAGTGGTGCACGCGGGCACCGACGCGGCCCTGTTTGCCGAACTGGAATCTGCCTACCAACGCCAGGACCCCATTGTGCTCTGGATCTACGTGCCTCATTGGGCACCGGCCAAATACGAAGGCGAGTTTGTGGAATTCCCGCCCTATTCCTCAGAGTGCTACTCTGATCCATCAGTGGGGGTAAATCCGGATCTCGCGTATGATTGCGGGAAACCACGCGGCCCGATCTGGAAAGCGGCTTGGGCGGGCTTGCCCGAAAAATGGCCCGGCGCCTACGAAATTGTGCAGGCCTACAATATTTCAAATGACGAAATGAGCGACATGGTCGGCAAGGCGGACCTGGATGGCGTCGATATCGACGCCGTCGTCTCCGATTGGATGACCGCCAACAAGGAGCGTTGGTCTGGCTGGATCGCTAACTGATCTCACTCCCTAGGGGCTGCTGTCCGCTCTCAAGGCGGCCCCTTTCTTCCCCGCATGACAAATCCCGCTGGCCGCCGATGCGGACCGGCACCGGAGCCGCCTTGATGACCCCCAAGACCAAACTTTCTTGCCGCAACATCTGGAAGCTTTATGGCGCCAATGCGGAAGCCTTTCTGAACGCCAACCCCACGCCCAGCGGTGAGGACATCCGCAAGGCCGGCATCATTGGCGCCGTGCGGGACGCCCGGATTGACATTGCCGAGGGCGAGATTTTCATCATCATGGGGCTCTCCGGCTCCGGCAAATCAACTCTGGTGCGCTGCCTGTCGCGACTGATCGAACCCACCGGCGGACAGGTTCTGTTTGATGGTGTCGATCTGCTGACCGCGAGCGAACAGGAACTGATTGAAATCCGCCGCCACAAGATGGGCATGGTGTTTCAGCATTTTGCCTTGTTGCCGCATCTGACGGTCTTGCAGAACGTCATGTTTCCACTGACAGTTCAGGCCGTACCCAAAAGCGAAGCCGAAGTGAAGGCCCGGGAAGTGGTGGAACTGGTAGGCCTGAAGGGGCGCGAGGACTACTACCCGCGTGAGCTGTCGGGCGGCCAGCAACAGCGTGTCGGCATTGCCCGTTCACTGGTGACAGAACCCGACCTGTGGTTTCTAGATGAGCCGTTTTCGGCGCTTGATCCGCTGATCCGCCGCGAGATGCAGGATGAATTCCTGCGCTTGCAGGCGCGCCTCCACAAAACCATCGTCTTCATCACTCATGATTTTGAGGAAGCCGTGCGCCTGGCCGACCGAATTGCCATCATGAAAGACGGTCACATCATCCAGATCGCAACGCCGGAGGAATTGGTACTGAACCCGGCCACTGACTACGTCGCCGAGTTCACCCGCCATATTCCACGATCCAAGGTTCTAACCGTGGGCGGCATAATGGCCTCCGGTACCGACGGCGAGGGTACACCTGTTCCGCAAACCGCCCGGGTGTCGGATGTCGCGGAGCAGATCATTGCCGCCGATGCGCCGCGCCCGGTCTGCGACGATAGCGGCCGCATTATTGGCAGCATAAACCGACAAGCCGTCGCCCGCGTCTTGTTTGGCGCTGGCGAGACCTCCGGAGGGATAGAATGAGCGCCCGCCTCTCCCCTCAGTCAGCGACAGTATGGGGGATGATCCTTGTCACGATCCTTCTGGGCTGGTTTGGCCGTGATCTGTCCAAGGCGCTGGATGCACGCTGGCTGATCAAAGTGCCTTCAAGTTGGGTGCTTCCGCTCAAGGGCCATATCTCATCCGCCATGACCTGGCTCGTAGAAGATGCAGCCATCGGCCCGATATCCTTTACTGATGTCACGCGCGCCGTCGCCTGGCTGATTGAGCAGCCCTACGAGTTGATGCTGAGCCTGCTGGCAAATGGTTTTTTTGTGTCCTCCGGCCCCGGTGCGGAGGCCCTGCTGCCTGCCGCCAGCTGGATCGCTGTGACGGCGGCTGTTATCGCTCTCGGCCATTATTGCCGCAATTGGGGTCTGGCGGCGGTGGCAGGAGCCTGCTTTGCCTATCTTGCAGTGTTTGGGCAATGGGACAGTGCCATGGTCACACTTGCCTCCGTGCTGATCGCGGTGCCGATTGGTGCCGGCGGCGGGCTGTTGACAGGGATCTGGGCCTACCGCCACCCCGTGGGCGAGCGCATTCTGTCACCCCTACTGGATCTGATGCAGACCATACCAATCTTCGCCTATCTGGTGCCGATCCTGTTCATGTTCGGCTTTGGCCCGGTGTCGGCGCTGGTTGCAACCATCATCTATGCAACACCGCCAATGATCCGCGTTACCATTTTGGCTCTCAAGTCGGTCGATCCGGAGATCCTCGACTTCGGCCGTATGGCTGGCACCACACCGCGCCAGCTGATGTGGCGGGTCCTGGTCCCCTCGGCGAGCCAAAGCCTGATGGTTGGCGTGAACCAGGTGATCATGCTCACGCTCAACATGGTCATCATTGCGTCAATGATCGGCGCTGGCGGGCTCGGCTTTGACGTGCTGGCCGCGCTGCGCCGTCTGGATATCGGTGCGGGCTTTGAGGCGGGTATTGCCATCGTTGTGCTGGCCATTGCGGTCGACCGGTTGAGCCAGGCCTTCGCAGAGCGTATGGGCCAAGTCCACCACATTGCACCCGGATCCTGGGCCACCCGCCACAAGCGGACGGTGCTGGTCATGTCTCTGCTGATTATCACCTGGGGCTTGGGCCATTTTTCACCGCTGTTGCTGCAATACCCGATCAGCCAGACCATCACCACGGGCGATTTCTGGAGCGAGACAGTAAAATACCTGAACGTGAATTATTTCGACGCGTTCGAGGCGGTAAAGGTTTTCTTCCTTCACTGGTTCATGCTGCCAATAAAGAAAACACTGCTGGGCATCCCGTGGCCTTGGGCCGTCGCCATGCTGACACTGGTCGGATGGCGCGCTGGCGGGTTGCGGCTGGCATTGATGTGCGGCAGCATGTCCACGCTGATCGCTTTCAGCGGTCTTTGGGCCAAGGCGATGGTTACCGTCTACCTTTGCGGTGCCTCGGTAATCCTGGCAACTTTGATCGGCGTACCGCTCGGTGTGCTGGCGGCGCTGAACAAGCGCGCAGGCGTGGCGATCGGCCTGTTTATCGACACGCTGCAAACCCTGCCCAGCTTCGTCTATCTGATCCCGGTAGTGATGCTGTTCCGGGTTGGGGACTTCACCGCAATGATTGCTATCGTTCTTTATGCGCTGGCACCGGCTGTCCGTTACGCGGCGCACGGAATGCGTAGTGTCAGCGGCGAGCTGATCGAGGCCGGATTGGTCTCGGGATGCACCCGCTGGCAACTCTTGCGAATGGTACGACTACCGATGGCGCTGCCGGAAATCCTGCTGGGTATCAACCAGACCATCATGCTGGCGTTGTCGATGCTGGTGATCACCGCTCTGGTTGGCACACGTGATCTCGGTCAGGAAGTCTATATCGCTCTGACCAAGGCGGACACCGGCCGTGGGTTGGTGGCAGGGCTGGCCATCGCCTTTATCGCAATCATCGCCGACCGTCTGGTCAACGCAGGAGCCCGTGGCGCCCGCATCCGCTTTGGACTGGAGACCTAAGCATGAGCCAATCCAATCTGCTTCATCAAATCCGCGCCCTGCCCACCTGGCAGGGAGAGATCACGGCTGAACCGTTGAACGGTGGTATCACCAATATAAACTACCTGGTTACCGACAATTCCGGCAAATACGTGGTACGCGCAGGCGATGACATCCCCTTGCACCAGGTGATGCGGTTCAACGAACTGTCAGCCAGCCGCGCCGCTCACGCTGCCGGCTTAGCGCCCGCGGTAGTGCACACCCAGCAAGGGCTGACGGTGATGGAATACATCGAAAGCCGTACCTTGACTGAGGATGACATACGCGCGCCCGCGATGCTGCCACGGGTGCTGGAGTTGGTAAAATCCTGCCACCAAGAAGTGCCCGGGCATCTGCGCGGTCCCGCATTGGTGTTCTGGGTTTTCCATGTGATCCGCGACTACACAGCCGCCCTGCAGGACAAGAATAGCCGCCATGCCGCTCTGGCCGCTGAACTGGCCACAATCGGCAATCGTCTAGAACAGGCTGCAGGTCCGTTCGACATCGTCTTTGGGCACAACGACCTCCTATGCGGCAATTTTCTCGATGACGGTACAAGACTCTGGCTGATTGACTATGACTATGCCGGTTTCAACTCACCACTGTTTGATCTCGGCGGGCTGGCGTCCAACAACGGGCTGTCAGAGCAGCAGGAGCTCTGGATTCTGGAGACCTATTTCGGCGCACCCGTGACCGATGACCTGCTGCATCGCTACAACGCCATGAAATGTGCATCGCTTCTTCGCGAAACGATGTGGAGCATGGTCTCCGAGATCACTTCCAAAATCGAATTTGACTACGCGGCCTACACCGCCAGCAATCTCGCGCGCTTCCGCGCGGCGCTTGACGACTTTCAAAACACCTGAGGACTGACATGACTGAACTTCCCTCAACTGCCAAGGCAGTCATCATCGGTGGCGGCATCATCGGCTGCTCAACCGCTTATCATCTGGCCAAACTGGGCTGGACCGACACCGTTCTGCTGGAGCGGAAAAAACTGACCTCTGGTACTACCTTTCACGCTGCCGGTTTGGTCGGACAGTTGCGCTCGAACGCCAACATTACGCAGTTGCTGGGCTACTCGGTCGATCTATACAACAAGATTGAGGCAGAAACCGGCCTAGGCACCGGCTGGAAGATGAACGGCGGGTTGCGCCTGGCCTGTAACGAGGAACGCTGGACTGAGGTCAAACGTCAGGCCACCACCGCACACTCCTTCGGTCTGGAGATGGAGCTGCTGACCCCCAAGGAAGCCCAGGACCTGTGGCCGCTGATGGATATCTCCGACGTGATCGGCGCCGCCTTCATGCCCACCGACGGGCAGGCCAACCCCTCCGACATCACTCAGGCGCTAGCGAAGGGCGCACGGATGGATGGCGCCAAGATTTTCGAGGACACAAAAGTCATTGATATCGAAATCGAAGACGGCAGGATCCGCGCCGTGATCACCGAACATGGCCGCATCGAATGCGAAAAGGTGATCTGCTGCGCCGGTCAGTGGACTCGCACCTTTGCAAAACGATTTGGTGTCAACGTCCCCCTGGTTCCGATGGAGCACCAGTATATGGTTACGGAACCGTTCGAGGGCGTGCCCTCCAATCTGCCCACGCTACGCGACCCAGACCGGCTGACTTACTACAAAGAGGAAGTCGGCGGGCTGGTGATGGGCGGCTATGAGCCGAACCCGATCCCTTGGGCCACTGATGGCATCCCCAAAGGGTTCCACTACAGCCTGCTCGACAGCAATTTCGACCATTTCGAGCAGCTGATGGAACAGGCGCTTGGCCGAGTCCCAGCGCTGGAACATGCCGGTATCAAGACGCTGACAAACGGGCCCGAAAGCTTCACGCCAGATGGCAACTTCATCATCGGCGAGGCGCCGGAACTCAGCAATTTCTATGTCGGTGCGGGTTTCAACGCTTTCGGCATCGCCGCTGGCGGTGGCGCCGGCATGGCACTTGCGGAATGGGTGAAGAATGGCGAGCCGCCGTTTGATCTTTGGTCTGCCGATATCCGTCGCTTTGGCCGCCCGCATTTCGATACCGACTGGATCCGCACACGCACGGTGGAGGCTTACGGCAAGCATTACACCATGGCTTGGCCACATGAGGAACACGACAGCGGCCGCCCCTGCCGCAAATCCCCGCTCTACGACACGCTGAAAAACAAAGGCGCCTGTTTCGGCGAGAAACTTGGCTGGGAGCGCCCGAACTGGTTTGCCGACGCCACCAGAGGCGAGACACCTCAGGATCTCTACAGCTTTGGCCGTCAGAACTGGTTTGACGCGGTAGGCCGTGAGCACAAGGCGGCACGAGAGGCTGCAGTCCTGTTTGACCAGACGTCCTTTGCCAAATTCACTCTGAAAGGCCCGGATGCACTGGCCGCCATGAACTGGATCTGTGCCAACGATGTAGACAAGCCGGTGGGATCGCTGATCTATACCCAGATGCTGAACGACAAAGGCGGCATCGAATGCGATCTGACCGTCGGTCGCGTCGCCCAGGATGAGTTCTATATCGTCACCGGAACCGGCTATGCCACACACGACTTCGACTGGATCCGCCGCAACATTCCTGAGGGCATGAACTGCCAGCTGTTCGATATCACCTCGTCCAACGCTGTCCTGTCGCTGATGGGACCAAAGGCACGCGACATCCTGGCTGCGGTGACCCGGGACGATGTCTCCAACGATGGTTTCCAATTCGGCACGATCCGCACCATCGGTATCGCCGGATGCCCAGTTCAGGCGCTGCGTGTGACCTATGTCGGGGAGTTAGGCTGGGAACTGCATTTGCCGGTGGAGTACGCCCAAACTGTTTACGCAGCACTGATGGGTGTTGGACAGCCTCTTGGGTTAGTCGATGCCGGCTACCGTGCGATTGAGTCCCTGCGCCTTGAAAAAGGCTACCGCGCCTGGGGCTCAGATATTGGCCCGGACCACACCCCGTTCGAAGCCGGATTGGGCTGGGCGGTGAAACTCCGAAAGAAGATCGCCTTTAAGGGGCGCGCCGCTGCCGAAGCGCGGAAAGCCGGGGGGGTGAAGAAGATGCTTGCCTGTTTCACCACCGATCCCGGCGTGGTGCTCATGGGCCGCGAAACCATCTATCGCAACGGCAAACGCGTCGGCTGGCTCACCTCCGGCGGCTACGGCTACACCGTCGGTCAGTCGATCGGCTACGGCTATATCCGCAATCCTGATGGCGTCGATCCAGATTATGTGCTGAGCGGGGATTATGAACTGGAAGTCGCCACTCAGCGGGTGCCCTGTAAAGTGCAGCTCGGTCCGCTCTATGACCCATCTATGAGCCGGGTAAAAGCCTGAAGCGCCGCTCGTCCATCACCAGGGAATATGATGATGCATCACTTGGAACAGAGCAATTTTCGCGACCCTGCGCCGGTCCGGAGGGCCGTACGCGCCATCGCAACAACGCCGGGTTACACTGCACGCGTCGGGCTCTACGTGTTTTCCGGTTTCCCGATGGAGGAGTATGCCCTGTTTGCGTCAGCCCTGCACGACGCTGGCGACACTTGCGGGCAAAGCCTGAAAGTTGACGTATTGTCCAGCAACGGCGGTTTTGTGCAGGGCAGTTGTAGCGCTGCGGTAAAGACCAGCCCCCTGGCCGATGTGCTGAGAGAGTTGGACTATCTCGTGATATTCGGTGGCCACAAATTCAGCGTCGGCCGGAACCAGCATTTCAGGGCGGCGCTGCAGCTTCTGCGTCGCAGTGGCTGTCAGGTGGCTGCGGTTGGCGGCGCGGCGCTGACGCTGGCGAAGGACGGCGTCTTCGAAAGCAGTCGCTGCGCGGTTCACTGGCAAAACCGAGAACTGTTCAACGGTCTAATGAGCACCCTGGCCCCGACGGACCAGGTCTGCGCGGTCAACGACGGCGACTGGTCGTCCTGCGGGAAAACCGGCGCACTGGATCTGGCTCTTCATGTCGTGACCGAAGTCTACGGAAAACCGACCGCCACCCGACTGGCTCAGACTTTCATCCACACCCGCCTGAGCGACCCCCACAGCACCCAGACTGGTGAAGTTCTCCATGCTGCAGTCTCCGGTTCTGCGCTCGTCAACGAAGCAATCACGCTGTTTCAACGCCATTTGGAAAATCCGCTCCCGATGGCGGAGGTGTCCCGTATTCTGGGGTCGCCGTCTCGCCGTATTGAACGGCACTTCAAGCAGCACTGCGGCACAACGCCCTGCACCTACTACCGGCAGATGCGGCTTGATCATGCCCGCAAACTTCTGCTGAGAACCAATATGACCCTGATTGACGTGGCAATCGCAGCCGGTTTTTCCACCAGCGCCAGCTTCGCCTCCGCCTTTCAGCAAGTATACGGCACCACTCCAAACGCTCTGCGCAAGTCCCTTAACGGCGCCAAGGCCGGGCAAAAATCCTGATGCGATCACGGAACATACTCTCATGACAATGACCTCCTCTACCCCCGAACGGCCTGCTACAGAAAAGATCTTGCAAGACTGCGTGGCTTGGGCGGAATTGTCCGCATCAACCGCGCTGTCGTTCTTCCGGCAAGGTACCGCCGTTGATTTCAAGGCAGACCTCAGCCCGGTTACCTTGGCCGACCAGACAGTGGAGCGGGAACTGAAGGCCGCGATTGCCGCCAGATACCCGGATCACGCGATCCTCGGCGAAGAAACCGGGATCGTGGGTGACTGCAAGGATCATCTCTGGGTCATCGACCCAATTGATGGCACCCGATCCTTCATTTCCGGCCACCCGCTGTTTGGCATGCTGATTGCGTTTCTCAGTCACGGCCAGTTGCAGGCTGGCACCATCAGCATGCCTGCACTGAATGAAGTCTATTGCGGGGGCCTCGGAGTGCCCGCAACTTGCAATGGAATTCCAATTCAGGTTTCAGGCCAGCGCGAGTTAAACTCGGCGGTTCTTTACATCAACGAGGGTGAAAAACTGTTGGAAAACCACCCGGCCATCGCCACCCGACTGCTTCAGGTCGGGCAGACACGACGTTTCGGCTACGATTGCTATCCCCATGCCCTTCTTGCGGCAGGCCACGTCGATGCGGTGATCGATTATGATCTTAAACCCTATGACTTTTTGGCCGTTTCAGCTGTCATTGAAGCGGCAGGTGGGCTGATGACGGACTGGCAGGGTAAAACGCTGACGCTGGACTCTGATGGTGCGGTTGTGTCCGCAGCCTCCCCGGAACTTCATGCAACTCTCGTCGATCTTTTGAACAGCTGATCTTTGCCATCACGAAGTCTGAAAGACTTGATCGGGCACCGCCGCCCGTCCCAAAGTCGTGCCGAAAAGGAGGCCATTTATGATGCCGCAACCTCTACAAATCATCAATCCTGATGGTGCGGGGCCTGTTGTGATTATTTGTGAACATGCTTCTGCGTACATCCCGGCGATCTACGATGACCTCGGGCTGGCGCATGACGACCTGAAAAGCCATGCCGCTTGGGACCCTGGCGCCTTGGATCTTTCTCTCAAGTTGTCCGCAGACTTAGACGCGCCAGTTGTGGCATCAACCGTGTCACGGCTGGTCTACGACTGCAACCGCCCGCCTGAGGCAACAAGCGCCATGCCGGAAAGCTCGGAACTCATCGACGTGCCCGGCAACCGAGATCTGACGCCTGCGGACCGACAGGCCCGCGCGACTGCTGTCTACGACCCATTCTGTGCTGCGGTGTCCCAGATCCTCGACGTCCGCGGCTCGAACACAGTACTGGTCACCGTTCACTCCTTCACCCCTGTCTACTTCGGCCAGCCGCGGGAGGTGGAAATCGGTCTTTTGCATGATGACGACAGCCGACTGGTGGACGCGATGCTGGAGCATATAGGCCGTCTGCCCGGTCGCAAGGTCGCGCGGAATGAGCCCTACGGGCCAAGGGATGGTGTCACCCACACGTTGCGCCTCCATGCGCAGCCACGCGGATTGCCAAATGTGATGATTGAGGTGCGCAATGACCTGATGCGCAGCGAGCACGACATCGCCGAACGGGCGCGTGAAATCCTGCTCCTTCTGAAACCAGCAGTGATGGATATGAACAGCACGGAGAGAACATCGTGACCGAACAGCTCTCCTTCGACACTCTTAAGGACCAGGTTGCCGACGGCACGGTTGATACAGTTCTC